>NZ_JBEXGN010000020.1:0-152656 GCF_040607345.1 Streptomyces sp. NPDC005302 | reverse complement strand
GGCGGTCAGCGCGATCGCGAGGGTCACCCGGCGCACGATGATGCTCTTCATTCGTCCCCACCCCTATGTGATTCCTGTGACCGCACGCTGACGCGGGCCACTGACGCACGTGTCCGGAATCCCCGCCGGGGCGCTCGCCGCGGAAGGGCTCCGGACATGAGGACGGGCCCCGCACCTCGAAAGGTTGCGGGGCCCGTCTCAGATACGCGTGCGCGACGCGGTCACCGGGGTGAGCGGAGGGCTCAGACGGCGGCCGGGTCCTCCTCGACGAGGAGGTTGCGGGTGCGGTTGGGGTCGACGGGGACGCCGGGGCCGATCGTCGAGCTGAACGCGGCCTTCTTGATGTAGCGACCCTTGGCGGCCGACGGCTTCAGACGAAGGATCTCGTCGAGGGCCGCACCGTAGTTCTCCACCAGCTGGGTGTCGTCGAAGGACACCTTGCCGATGATGAAGTGCAGGTTCGAGTGCTTGTCGACGCGGAACTCGATCTTGCCACCCTTGATCTCGGTGACAGCCTTGGCGACGTCGGGGGTCACGGTGCCGGTCTTGGGGTTCGGCATGAGACCACGGGGACCGAGCACGCGGCCGAGACGGCCGACCTTGCCCATGAGGTCCGGGGTGGCGACGACGGCGTCGAAGTCCAGACGGCCCTTCGCGACCTCGTCGATCAGTTCGTCGGAGCCGACGATGTCGGCGCCCGCGGCCTCCGCGGCCGCTGCACGGTCACCGGTCGCGAAGACCAGGACCCGGGCGGTCTTGCCGGTGCCGTGCGGCAGGTTCACGGTGCCACGGACCATCTGGTCGGCCTTGCGCGGGTCGACACCCAGGCGGAAGGCGACCTCGACGGTGCCGTCGTACTTGCTCGTGGAGGTCTCCTTGGCGAGACGGACGGCCTCGAGCGGGGCGTACAGCTTCGCCCGGTCGATCTTGGCGTCCGCAGCGCGGAGAGACTTGCTGCGCTTGCTCACTACTGCTCCTGATGTGTTCTGAGGAGTCGTGGTGTGGGCCGAGCAGGCCCTGCCACGTGCGGCCGGAGCCGCAGATTCCTACGAAGGTGGGTGTCAGCCCTCGACCGTGATGCCCATGGAACGGGCGGTGCCGGCGATGATCTTCGACGCGGCGTCCAGGTCGTTGGCGTTGAGGTCGGGCATCTTGGTCGTGGCGATCTCACGGACCTGCGCCTGGCTGATCTTGGCGACCTTGGTCTTGTGCGGCTCGCCGGAGCCCTTCTCGACACCCGCGGCCTTGAGGATCATCTTGGCGGCCGGCGGAGTCTTGGTGACGAAGGTGAAGGAGCGGTCTTCGTAGACCGTGATCTCCACCGGGATCACCCAGCCACGCTGCGACTCGGTCGCGGCGTTGTAGGCCTTGCAGAACTCCATGATGTTGACGCCGTGCTGACCGAGCGCGGGGCCGACCGGCGGGGCCGGGTTCGCCGCACCGGCGTTGATCTGGAGCTTGATGAGCCCCGTGACCTTCTTCTTCTTGGGAGGCATTCCGGGTCCTCTTTCGTTTTCGCCTTCCTACGTCCGAGTCGCCCCGGACGGCTGCCCCCAGTCGGACCAATGATCCGGATGGAGGCATACCGCACAACGATAACGGGTATCCATGCGCGGCTAAAAACCGAGCAGGTCAGACCGGCTGCGAGAGCCCGTCTGACCTGTTCGGAAGACGTACGTCCAGAAGGTGCTAGTTCTTCTGGATCTGGTCGAAGGAGAGCTCGACCGGAGTCTCGCGGCCGAAGATCTCGACGAGGCCCTTGACCTTCTTCGAGTCGGCGTTGATCTCGTTGATCGTGGCCTGCAGCGTGGCGAACGGGCCGTCGGTGACGGTGACCGAGTCGCCGACCTCGAAGTCCAGCACCTGGACCTCGACCTTGCGCTGCGGCGCGGGCTTGCCCTCGGCCTCGGCCGCCTCGCGGGCCGCCTTCTCCTCGGCCTCCGGAGCGAGCATCTTGACGATCTCGTCCAGGGTCAGCGGGTACGGGTCGTAGGCGTTGCCCACGAAGCCGGTGACGCCGGGAGTGTTGCGAACGACGCCCCAGGACTCGTTCGTCAGGTCCATGCGGACCAGGACGTAGCCCGGGAGCTTGTTCTGCTTGATGGTCTTGCGCTCGCCGTTCTTGATCTGCGCGACTTCTTCCTGCGGCACCTCGGCCTGGAAGATGAAGTCCTCGACGTTCAGCGAGACGGCACGCTGCTCGAGGTTGGTCTTCACGCGGTTCTCGTAACCGGCGTACGTGTGGATGACGTACCACTCGCCGGGGAGCGAGCGCAGTTCGTCGCGCAGGGCGGTCACGGGGTCGACGGGCTCGGCCTCTTCTTCGGCCTCGGCCTCGGCGGCTTCCTCGGACTCGTCCTCGACGAGGGCCTCGGCGGGCACGTCCTCGTCGGCGACGTCCTCACCGGACTCGTCCTCGACGTGCAGGGCCGCGTCCTCGGCGGGGTCGCCGGCGGCGGCATCGGCAGCCTCGAACTCGTCCGTCACGTCCGCTCCCTCGACGATCTCGAGTTCGTCGTCAACGGACTCGACCGACTCGGAGGCGCCGTTCAGGTTCGGGTCAGACACGGTGGCTGCTTCTTCCTGGATACATGGGGGTGGAACGCGCGAAAGGGGCGCCGGTGACGGCGCCCTTCGCTCTCGGCTCAGCCGAAGACGTACTTGGCGGCGTGGTTGAGCCCATAGTCAATCACGGTCACCAGGCCGATCATGATGACGACGAACACGATCACCACGGTGGTGTACGTCGTCAGCTGATTGCGCGTCGGCCAGACGACCTTGCGGAGCTCCGCGACGATCTGGCGGTAGAAGGTGGCAAGGCGCTTCAGCGGGCCCTTCTTGGCACGCTTACCGCCCTTGCGAGGCTTCTTCGACTCAGGCGCCTCGGCATCAGGCATGTCGATGGAGCCCACGGCGTCCGTCACTCGTCCTCACCTGATTCCGGGTCGTGGCCGTGCCGCGCCCGGTTGAGCCGCACGGCGGTGCAATGCAGTACGTACATGCGCACACATCCTGGCGAAAGGTGTGTGAAGCAGGGCCGGAGGGACTTGAACCCCCAACCGCTGGTTTTGGAGACCAGTGCTCTACCAATTGAGCTACGACCCTTTGATTTCCCCCAACGTACCGCATCCGCCCGGGTGCTCGGTGGCACCGGGAGAGTGCGGCCGGTGAAGGCCAACGAGGTGAGAGTGTACGTGCTCCTGAGCCGGGCGTCGAACAGAAAGTGGCCACACGTGCCGCCTCCGCTGAAGATCCACTGGTGAGGCCTGGGGAAGCGGACGGATGTTCTGACGCTGTTCAGTCTGTGAAACCCGCGTGCCGGGGGCGTTTCCGGTCTGAAACGATGGGTGCCATGAGCGCTGCAACCCCTCCCACCGAGCGCCGGGTCTCCGCCCGAGTCGGCTCGATCTCCGAGTCCGCCACTCTCGCCGTGGACGCCAAGGCCAAGGCCCTCAAGGCCGCGGGACGTCCGGTGATCGGCTTCGGCGCCGGTGAGCCCGACTTCCCGACCCCCGACTACATCGTGCAGGCCGCCATCGAGGCCTGCTCGAATCCCAAGTACCACCGCTACACGCCGGCCGGCGGGCTCCCCGAGCTGAAGGCCGCCATCGCCGCGAAGACCCTGCGCGACTCGGGCTACGAGGTGGAGGCCGCCCAGGTCCTCGTCACCAACGGCGGCAAGCAGGCCATCTACGAGGCCTTCGCCGCGATCCTCGACCCGGGCGACGAGGTCATCGTCCCCGCCCCGTACTGGACGACCTACCCGGAGTCCATCCGTCTCGCCGGCGGTGTCCCGGTGGACGTCGTCGCCGACGAGACCACCGGCTACCGCGTCTCGGTCGAGCAGCTGGAGGCAGCCCGCACCGAGAACACCAAGGTGCTGCTCTTCGTCTCGCCGTCCAACCCGACGGGCGCGGTCTACACCCGCGAGCAGGTCGAGGAGATCGGCCGCTGGGCCGCCGAGAAGGGCCTGTGGGTCCTGACCGACGAGATCTACGAGCACCTGGTCTACGGCGACGCGGAGTTCCACTCCCTGCCCGTCGTGGTGCCGGAGCTGCGCGACAAGTGCATCGTCGTGAACGGCGTCGCCAAGACGTACGCGATGACCGGCTGGCGCGTGGGCTGGGTCATCGGCCCGAAGGACGTCATCAAGGCCGCGACCAACCTGCAGTCGCACGCCACGTCCAACGTCTCGAACGTGGCCCAGGTCGCCGCGCTCGCCGCCGTCTCGGGCGACCTGACGGCCGTCGCGAAGATGCGCGAGGCATTCGACCGCCGCCGCAAGACCATCGTCCGCATGCTGAACGAGATCGACGGCGTGCTGTGCCCCGAGCCCGAGGGCGCGTTCTACGCGTACCCCTCGGTGAAGGCACTGCTCGGCAAGGAGATCCGCGGCAAGCGCCCCGCGGACACGGTCGAGCTGGCCGCGCTGATCCTGGAGGAGGCCGAGGTCGCGGTCGTCCCCGGCGAGGCCTTCGGTACGCCGGGCTACCTGCGGCTGTCGTACGCCCTGGGTGACGAGGACCTCGTCGAGGGCGTCAGCCGGATCCAGAAGCTGCTCGCCGAGGCGACGGACTGACGTCACCCGTCCTCGGGCCCCTCGCGGGGCATCCGGTGACATCGAGCTCCACGCGCGCGTGCGGGGGCCGGCCGCTCACACAGTGGCCGGCCCCCGTTTCTTCGTTCGGGCAAGCCCCCGATCAGGGAAAGCGCTACCGGCACGCCATCCGTGTGCGGCAAGATCCTGGGATGGAGCGCGTACGTGATGTAAGTGAACTGCCGAAGGCCCATCTGCACCTGCACTTCACCGGGTCGATGCGGTCCACGACCCTGCTGGAACTGGCCGACAAGTACGGCGTACGACTGCCGGACGCACTGACCAGCGGGGAACCGCCGAAGCTGCGGGCGACCGACGAGCGCGGCTGGTTCCGCTTCCAGCGCCTGTACGACGCCGCCCGGTCGTGCCTGAGAGAGCCCGAGGACATCCAGCGGCTGGTCCGCGAGGCCGCCGAGGAGGACATCAAGGACGGCTCCGGGTGGCTGGAGATCCAGGTCGACCCGACGTCGTACGCACCCCGGCTCGGCGGTCTGATCCCGGCCCTGGAGGTCATCCTCGACGCGGTCGACTCGGCCGTGCGGGACACCGGGCTCGGGATGCGCGTCCTGGTGGCCGCGAACCGGATGAAGCACCCGCTCGACGCCCGGACACTGGCCCGGCTCGCCGTGCGCTACGCGGACCGCGGGATCGTCGGCTTCGGGCTCTCCAACGACGAACGGCGCGGCATGGCGCGGGACTTCGACCGCGCCTTCGCGATCGCGCGGGAGGGCGGGCTGCTGGCGGCGCCGCACGGCGGCGAGCTGACCGGCCCCGCCTCCGTCCGCGACTGCCTGGACGACCTGCACGCCTCCCGGATCGGCCACGGGGTGCGGGCCGCCGAGGACCCCCGTCTGCTGAAGCGTCTCGCCGACCGCGGGGTGACCTGTGAGGTCTGCCCCGCGTCGAACGTCGCGCTCGGCGTCTACGAGAAGGCGGCCGATGTACCCCTGAGGACTCTGTTCGAAGCCGGGGTCCCGATGGCCCTCGGCGCCGACGACCCGCTGCTCTTCGGATCACGGCTCGCCGCCCAGTACGAGATCGCGCGGCGCCACCACGCCTTCACGGACGCGGAACTGGCCGAGCTGGCACGGCAGTCGATCCGCGCCTCGGCGGCGCCGGAGAACGAACGCGCGAAGCTGCTGGCCGGCGTCGACGACTGGCTGACCTCCTAGAGGGGTGCGTCAGGGGCCGACCGGCGCAATCCCGGTGAGCAGGGTGCGGGCGAGCGCCGGGGCGAAGGTGTCGAGCGGCGGGGCCACACCGTCCTGGGTCGCGTCGTAGGCGAACGCGCGCTGCGCGCAGGCGCCGAGGAGGAGCGAGGCGGCGGCATAGGTGTCGACGCCGGGCTGGACCCGCCCGGCCTGCTGCTCCGCGCGCAGATAGGCGGCGACGCCCCGGATCGGCATGTGGGGTCCGGCGCCCATGGCCCGCATCGCCTCGTCGTGACGCCGCTTGAGCTGGGTCTCCGCGTACAAGGAGGCGGCGATCGGGAAGCTCTGCTCGTAGAAGAGGGCCGCCTGGCGGGCGATCGCGGTGAGGTTCTCCTCCAGGGAGTGCCGCTCCGGTTCGGCCGTCAGCCGCTCCAGGAGCGGGCCGAGCCGGGGCAGCCGTTCCTCCAGGACGCGGATGAACAGCTCTTCCTTGCTCGCGAAGTACTTGTAGAGGGCCGCTTCGGAGCAGCCGGCCGCCTTCGCGATCTCCTTGGTGGTGGCACGGGAGAGGCCGAGGGTGAGCATGAGTTCGTGCGCCGCGTCGAGGATGCGGATCCTGGCCGGCTTCGACCGCGCGGGCTCGGCGGCGGATGTCTGCTGCATGGGGCCCAAGGATTCCACGGCGTGTCCTCGCGGGGTTGACGGGTGGGTGAGTACTTACTCACTCTAGAAGGAGCAGGAGTGAGTGAACACTCACCCACCTCCCGCTTCCGTCACGTCCACCCTCTGGGGAGCAGGTCATGAAACTCACCGTTCTCGGTGCCACGGGAGGCATCGGCCAGGAGATCGTCCGCCAGGCCCTGGGCGCGGGCCACCAGGTCACAGCCGTCGTATGGGATCCCGCGCGGCTCGCCGTCACGGGCGCCGGTCTGGAGGTGTTCCGCACCGACCTCACCGACGCGCGGGCACTGCGCCCCGCGGTCGCCGGCCGCGACGCGGTGCTGTCCGGGCTCGGCGCGCGCCGCCGCAAGGACGCCGGGGTCGCCGCCCGGCTCACCCGTACGGTGCTGGGCGCGATGGAGGCGGAGCAGACGCGACGCCTGCTGGTGGTCAGCGCGAGCCCGGTCGGCCCGGCCGGCACGGAGGACGGGCTCGTCGACCGCGCGATGCGGGGCATGATCTCGTCGCTTCTGAAGGACGTGTACGCCGACCTCCGGGAGATGGAGGCCGCGCTGGCCGCGAGCGCCACGGACTGGACGGCCGTCCGCCCGCCCCGCCTCCAGGACAAGCCGGTGACCGGCTCCTATCGCACAGTTGTCGGCGGATTCCCTGCCCGGGGCCGTTTCATCGGACGCGCCGACGTCGCCCACGCGATGCTGGCGATGACCCACGACCCGGCGACGGTGAAGCAGGGCGTGGGCGTCGCCTACTAGGCGCCCCGTGGGGCCGCCTCCCGGAGACCTCCGGCGTCAGAGGCTGACGCCGACCGTGACCGGCTCGTTGACCAGGGTGATGCCGAAGGCGTCGTGGACTCCGGCGACGACCTCGCGGGCCAGCGCGAGAAGGTCCTCGGTGCTGGCCTCGCCCCGGTTGGTGAGGGCCAGCGTGTGCTTGGTCGAGATGCGGGCGGGGCCCGTTCCATAGCCCTTGGTGAAGCCGGACTTGTCGATCAGCCAGGCCGCCGAGGTCTTGGTGTGGCCCTCGCCCGCGGGAAACGCGGGCGGTACGGCGTCGGCGCCGAGGCGCTCCTTCACGCGCGCGTGGAACGCGGCGAACGCCTCGTCGGTGAGGATCGGGTTGGTGAAGAACGACCCTGCGGACCAGGTGTCGTGGTCCTCGGGGTCGAGCACCATGCCCTTGCCGGCGCGCAGCTCGAGGACGGTCTCGCGGGCGTCGGCGAGGGGGACGCGGTCACCCGGTTCGACACCGAGTGTGCGGGCGGTCTCGGCGTACTTGACCGGCGCCGAGAGGCCGTTCGCGTCCTCCAGCTCGAAGCGGACGCGCAGGACGACATGGCGGTCGGGGTCGGCCTTGAAGCGGCTGTGGCGGTAGGAGAAGGCGCACTCGGCGTTGGTCAGCGTGACCGTCTCGCCCGTCCTGCGGTCGTAGGCGATTACTTCACTGATCGTCGACGACACTTCCTGGCCGTACGCGCCCACGTTCTGGATCGGGGTCGCGCCCGCGGAGCCGGGGATGCCGGCGAGGCACTCGATCCCGGCGAGCCCGGCCTCGACGGTGCGGGCGACCGCGTCGGTCCACACCTCGCCCGCGGCCAGCTCCAGCGTCGTACCGTCGAGCGAGAAGCCCTCCGTGGCGATGCGCAGGGCGGTGCCCGCGAAGCCCTTGTCGCCGATGACCAGGTTCGATCCACCGCCGACCAGCAGCAGCGGCGTACCGGCGGCGTCGGCCTCGCGTACGGCGGCGACCACCTCGGCGTCGGTCGTGGCGGTGATCAGCCGGGCGGCCGGGCCGCCGAGCCGGAAGGTGGTCAGCGGGGCGAGCGGGGCATCGTGGAGTTCCAGCACGGGCCCAAGACTACGAGAAGGGGCGGGAGCCACCGGCCACCGGTGCGCGCCGGACCGCCCGCCGGATCCTCGGCGCCCCGGAACGGCGAACGGCCCCGCCTGGTCGGGCGGGGCCGTTTCGCCGTGCGAACGCGCATGTCCGGGGCGTCAGCGGGAGGCGGTCTCCAGGGAGCCGGTCTCCTCCTGGGCGGCACCGGTCCGAGCCGTCCCGGCCCGGTCCGCTTCGGGGGCGAGCGTCGGCGTTCCGTCCGCCTCGGCGCGCTCGGGGCGCCCGGCGCTCGGGATGGCCAGGGCGGCGAGGCCCGCGAGACCCACCACCACGGCGCCGACCACCAGGGCCGGGCGCAGTCCGTCGATGAAGCTCTGCGCCGTCGCGTAGCCGCCCTGCGCCGAGAAGATCGAGGACATGACCGCGATGCCGAGGGCGCCGCCCACCTCGCGCAGCGCGTTGTTGGCTCCTGAGGCGATGCCCTGCTCCTGCGGCCGGACGCTGGACATGACCAGGTTGGACGCGGGGGCGAAGTAGAGGGACATCCCGATGCCGCTGATGATCAGCGCGGGCAGCTGCGCGGAGTACGAGGCGTCGGCGGCGACCACGGAGGCGTAGTACGCGAGCCCCGCGGCCTGGAGGAAGAGCCCGGTCGCCACGACGGGACGTCCGCCGACGCGGTCGGAGAGGTAGCCGGCGATGGGCGCGACGAGCATCGGCATCCCGGTCCAGGGGAGCATCCGCAGCCCCGCCTCGGTCGGCGAGTAGCCGAGCACGCCCTGCATGTACTGGCTGAGCAGGAAGATCGAGCCGAACATCCCGAGGAACATCAGCAGGCTGGCCGCGTTGATCCCGGCGAAGGCACGGGACCGGAAGAGCCGCATCGGGAGCATCGCGTTCCTGGCGCGGCTGCCGTGCAGGACGAACCCGGCGAGCAGCGCGGCCCCCGCGAAGAGGGCGGTGAGCACGTACGGGCTGGTCCATCCGTCGGCAGGCCCGCGGACCAGACCGTAGACGATCCCGAACAGTCCGCCGCTGGCGAGCAGGGTGCCGGGGAAGTCGAGCGGGTTGCCGTTGCCGAACGACTCCGACAGCCGCAGCCGGGCGAGCGGGAGGACGGCGAGTCCGAGCGGGACGTTCAGCCAGAAGATCCAGTGCCAGGAGACGTGTTCGGTGAGGCTGCCGCCGATGAGGGGTCCGGAGGCGACCGCGAGTCCGTTCACCGCGCCCCAGATTCCGTAGGCCATGCCGCGCCGGGCGGCCGGGACCGCGGCGGTCAGCAGGGTCAGGGTCAGCGGCATCATGATCGCGGCGCCGACGCCCTGGACGGCCCGGGCGGCGATCAGCGAGTCGATGCCGGGGGCCATGGCCGCGGCGGCGGAGGCGCCGGTGAAGATGGTCAGGCCGACGAGGAAGAGCCGCCGGCGGCCGAACCGGTCGCCGAGGGCGGCGCCGAACATCAGCAGGACGGCGAAGGTGAGCGTGTAGGCGCTCACGGTCCATTCCAGGTCGTCCAGCGCTCCCCCGAGGTCCTTGCGGATCGACGGCAGGGCGGTGGTGACGACGAGGTTGTCGAGGGCCGCCATGAATCCGGCGACGCTGGTGATGACGAGGGCCCAGCCGGCGCCCCCGCGCCGCTTGTCCGGCGCGGCGGCCGACTTCGCGGGGGCCTTCGCGGTCGACGCCCCGGCCGGGTCGCCCGGCCCGTTCCGCTCTGCCGTTCCGCTCTGCTCGCCCGGCCCGCGCTGCTCGCCCGGTCCGTTCTCTGTCGGTTCCGTCCGCTGTGCCATCGCTCCCCCAGAGGATGATGTGGATCATTGGTTAGTTATTGATGACTAACTTCTGCGGACAGAGAAAGGCGCAGAACTCCGCCTTTCCGCCGCCCTACTTCTCCAGCCGACCCGTGACCCGCGCCGACGGATACAGCCCTTCCCACACCCGGTGCTCGGGTGGGAACCCCATCGCCACCAGGCAGTTGATGAGCATGCCGTACGCCATGAAGGTCGCCGTGTCGTCGACCTGCGCACCCAGCGGCACATGCACCGTGTCCCAGAGCCGCATCCAGCCGGCCCGCACCGCTTCGCCGAGCTCGCGGTCGCCGGCCTCCTCGGCCGCGGCCACAGCGACGTACATCTGCATCTGCATGAGCAGCCGTTCCGGATGCTCCGCGATGACCTTCACATAGGCGTTCGCCATGGAGTGCAGGGCTTCCTCGCCCTCCAGGCCCTCGGATGCCTCCTCCATGGTGTGCCGCGCCAGCTCCATGCAGCGCTCGGCGGCCGCCAGGAAGATCGCCTTCTTCCCCGGGAAGAGCCGGAAGAGATACGGCTGCGAGACACCCACGCGCTTGGCGATCGCCTCGGTGGACGTGCCGTAGTAGCCGCCCCGGGCGAACTCGCTCATCGCCGCGCGGATGACGCTCTCGCGCCTCTCCTCTGCGCTCATCCTGACCATGCGGCTAAGTTAGTACTCAATCACTAACTAGGTCAAGGGGAGGGTCGTCGACGTTCTGGGAAGTGCCGGCGGCCGGGAGAGAAGTAAGGGGCGTCCGCAATGGCGGGACGCCCCTTACTCGCAAACTCGAACCTCGAAGCGGCCGCCCGGACCCGGCGACGTTCGCCGCGGGTCTCGAAGCGTCCGCCGGTCAGGCCAGCCGTACGACCGCGCGCGACATGCCGAGGACCTTCAGCCCGTCGCTCGTCGCCGTGAGGTCGACGCGCACCGTGTTGTCGTCGAGCTTGGCGCCGATCTTGGCGCTCACCTCGATGGTGGCGCCCTTGTCGTCGTTCGGGACGACGACGGGCTTGGTGAAGCGCACGCCGTACTCGATGACCGCGCCCGGGTCGCCGACCCAGTCGGTGACGACGCGGACCGCCTCGGCCATGGTGAACATGCCGTGCGCGATGACGTCGGGGAGACCCACCTCGACGGCGAACTTCTCGTTCCAGTGGATCGGGTTGAAGTCGCCGGAGGCGCCCGCGTACTGGACGAGCGTGGCACGGGTCACGGAGAAGCTCCGGCCGGGCAGCTCGCTGCCGACCTCGACGTCCGCGTAAGAGATCTTCGCCGCCATGTCAGCCCACCTCCGCCGCGCGCGCCACAAGCTTCGTGACGGCTGTCACGACGTGCTCGCCCGCCTCGTCGTGGACCTCGCCACGGATGTCCAGGATGTCGTTGCCCGCGAGGGACTTGATCGACTCGATGGTCGAGGTGACCGTGAGCCGGTCGCCCGCGCGCACCGGCCGGGTGTACGCGAACTTCTGGTCACCGTGCACCACGCGGCTGTAGTCGAGGCCCAGTTGCGGGTCCTGGACGACCTGGCCGGCGGCCTTGAACGTGATGGCGAACACAAAGGTCGGCGGGGCGATCACGTCAGGGTGTCCGAGCGCTCGCGCGGCCTCGGGGTCCGTGTACGCGGGGTTACCGTCCCCGACGGCCTCCGCGAACTCGCGGATCTTCTCCCGGCCGACCTCGTAGGGGTCGGTGGGCGGGTAGGACCGCCCCACGAAGGACTGGTCGAGCGCCATGGGCTCGGCACCTCCTGGTTGTCTTCGCTCTTGGACGCCGGGTCCACCGCGGACCCGGAAAGGCCGGGCCGCCGCGGACTCCGGTGCCCCGGATCCGTGCCGGACACGGTTGCACAACGACGCGAGGCCGCCCCCCGCGAAGGGGACGGCCTCGTGTACGAGCCTGAATTATCGCGTTTCGCGGTGCGCGGTGTGCGCATTGCAACGCGGGCAGTGCTTCTTCATCTCCAGTCGGTCCGGGTCGTTACGCCGGTTCTTCTTGGTGATGTAGTTCCGCTCCTTGCACTCCACGCAGGCCAGCGTGATCTTCGGGCGGACGTCGGTGGCAGCCACAGGAGTGCTCCTTGACGAACGGATGGGACATTAATGCATACGAGAGTAGCCGATCGAAGGACCGACCCCGCAATCGGCTACTGTCAGTAGCGGTGACCGGACTTGAACCGGTGACACAGCGATTATGAGCCGCTTGCTCTACCGACTGAGCTACACCGCTTTGATGAGATCGGCTCCCGTCTCGCGACGGGAACCTCTCACACCAGAGCCCCAATACGGAATCGAACCGTAGACCTTCTCCTTACCATGGAGACGCTCTACCGACTGAGCTATTGGGGCGAGCGATGAAGACATTACACGGTCGCCCGCCGATCGCCCAAATCCGTTTCGCGGCACCCGTCCCGGCCTGTTCTCCGCTGTTCGCCGGGCCGTTCCCGGGACCTCTCACGCGCCCCGGGCGGCCCCCACATCACACGCGGTGACGAGGACTTCCCGGGCCGTCCCGGTACGGCCGGAGTCCCGCCGATCGCGCCGCGCGCCCGGTGCCGACCGGGCTCCCCCGCAGGTCCGGTCGGGTGCGGTCCGCCCTGGTCAACCACCCGCCGACGGACCACACCGGTACGACTATTGCGCTCCTCCCCGAGGTTGACGGGTCGCCGCCCTAGGCTCGACTCACGCTGCGTGATCTTGTGTCCCCTCGCTCCGCAGCCGTCCCTCCCGCAGCCGCCCTCGAGCCCAGGAGCGCGATGCCCGACCGACAGCAGCAGCCGCCCCACTCCTCGTCGGGACAGACCGACACGGCAGCGCTGCTGCTGTGCGGAGCGCGCCTCACCGACGGCCGGGCCGTGGACGTACGGCTGGGCGGCGGGCGGATCGAGGCGGTCGGGACCGCCGGAAGCCTGACGGGCGCCTCCGGGACCCTCGCCGCCAAGGTGGACCTGGACGGCTATCTCCTGCTGCCGGCGCCCGCGGAGGCCCACGCGCACAGCGACACCGCGCTGTCGGCCGACGGTGACGGCCCTCTCGCCTACGACGACCAGGAGATCCAGCGCCGGGCCACCGAGGCCGCTCTGCTGCAACTCGGCCACGGCGCCACGGCGTTGCGCTCCCACGTGCGCGTCGGCGACGTACAGGGGCTGGACGCCCTGGCGGCCGTGCTCCAGGTGCGGCGGTCGCTGCGCGGGCTCGCGGAGCTGACGACGGTGGCGATGCCGCGGGTGCTGACCGGAGCGGCCGGGGCCGACGGGCTCGCGATGCTGCGGGACGCCCTGAAGATGGGTGCTTCCGCGGTGGGCGGGTGCCCGGACGCCGACCCCGATCCGACCGGATACGTGGAGGCCGTCCTGGAGATCGCCTCCGAACACGGCTGCCCGGTCGACCTGCACACGGACGCCGCCGATCCCGCACGGCTCGCCCGGCTCACGGCCATGGCGGGCGGACTGCGGCCGGGCGTGACGCTCGGACCGTGCGGCGGGCTCGGCGGACTGCCGACCGAGGTGGCGTCCCGCGCCGCGGACCAACTCGCCGCGGCGGGCGTGACGGTGGTGTGTCTGCCGCAGGGCGGCTGCGGTTCGGCCGACCTCCGCGCCACCGCTCCCGTACGGCTGCTGCGGTCGGCCGGGGTGCGCGTGGCGGCCGGCAGCGGCGCCCTGCGGGACGTCTCCAACCCGGTGGGCCGCGGAGACCCCCTGGAAGCCGCCTACTTGCTGGCCTCCCGCCACGGCCTGCGCCCCGAGGACGCCTACGAGGCGGTGAGTTGCGCCGCCCGGACCGCTCTCGGGCTGCCGGAGGTACGCGTGGAGGCGGGATTCCCGGCCGAGTTGCTGGCCGTGCGCGGCGACCGGCTCGACGGGGTGCTGTCCCTCGCGTACAGCCGGATCGTGGTGCACCGGGGGCGCGTGGTGGCGCGGACCAGCGCGGTGCGCGAGTACTGCAAGTCGGCGGCGGCGTCCGGACTCGACCTGCCGCGACAGGGGCGCGGCGGGCTTTCGTAGGACGCGATCCGGCCCTCTCTGACCGCGGCGCGCCCCGCCCCGGCGCGGGCCGACCCCCGGAGGCTTTCCGGAGGCCGGTGCGCTGGAAGGCGGCGTGCTGGAGGCCGGTGCCGCTGGAGGGCGGGTGCGCTGGAGGCGGGTGCGCTGCGGGTGGGTGCGCTCCAGTTGGGTGCGCTGGAGGCGGGTGCGGGCGCGGGACTTCTAGAGTTCGCCGCCGCCGAGCATGCCGCCGCCCAGCGCTCCGGGACCGGCGCCGGGGAACTTGTCGGCGGGGAGTTCCGTGGCTCCCTTCGGTGCGCTGACGTCGCCGGCCTCGGCGAGCTTCAGGACGAGGGGGAGCTTGCTGCCCTTGGGAGCGTCGGCGAGAGCGGCGAGGTCGATCCTGATCTGCCGGAGGTCGCCGTTCTTCAGGGTGAAGTCGACGGAGACCTTCTTGTCCGGGGCGCCCTTCAGGTCCTTGGCCGTGGGGAGCTCCATGCCGGCCGGCAGGTTGTCCTGGAGCGGCCGGAGCTTGGCGATGACGCCGGTGACCAGGGCGCGGAAGTTGCCCGTGGCGACGACGTGCTCGACCCCGTCGGCACCGTCCTTGGTACGGAAGGTGACCTTGCGGCCGATGACCGTGGCCACCGCGTCCAGGATCTTCTTCTGCGTCTTGGCGTCGATGTCACCGGCGCCGCCCGCCCTCTTGGAGCCGCCCGCGGGGTTCTGCGCGTCCTCCAGGGCCTTGGTGTCGATCTTCACCCAGTCGCCCTGGAGGACCTTCTTCATCTCCTTCTCGCTCGGAGGGAGATCGTCGGCGGACGGCATGGGGAAGCCCATCGTCCTGCCCAGAGCCTTCATGTCGGCGCGGTAGTACGTGAAGTCACCGACGACGCGGAACTCGGCCAGGACACCGTCCGCCCCCGAGACCTTCAGGCTCGTACCGAGCAGGTCCTTCTCCCCCGAATCCGCCAGCGGCTTCTTCGACTTGACCGAGACATCGACGTGCAGCGCGCTCAGGGCCTTCGCGGCCTCCGGCGGAAGGGCCTCGTCCGGGTCGGCGTCGCCGCCGAGCGCGCTGATCGTGTCGGCGTCGGCGTCCAGGTCCAACCGGAAGGAGAGGGACTTCTGTTCGCCGAGCCGGTCGACGGCGCGGTCCACCTTCTGGCCGGCGGTGAGGTTCTCGACCGTGCCGCAGGCGGCCGCCGTGGTGAGGAGGGCAACGGTGCAGCCGGCCGCGGTCACGGTCTTGCGTATGGCGGTGATGGTGGTCTCCTCTGTGACGCCGGGCGGCCCGCCCGTCATCCTTCGTTCGCGTGTTCCGTCGTTCTCGACGTGATCACGGTGAATCCTCCGCACAGGTCGGTCAGCCCGTCCGGGCCCACCGGCACACCCGGTACGTCCGGCGCACCTGGCGCGCCCCGTGCGTCCACAGTGATCACTCATGTGACGCATGAGTTGTCCACAGGGTTGTGCGGCGAACGTCTCCCTCCCGGCGTACGGTCGGAGACATGCGCATTGTCATCGCTGGAGGTCATGGTCAGATCGCGTTGCGGCTGGAGCGGCTGCTCTCCGCGCGCGGCGACGAGGTCGTGGGGCTCATCCGCCACGCCGAGCAGAGTGACGATCTGCGGGCGACCGGCGCCGAGCCGGCCCTGTGCGACCTGGAGTCGGCGTCGGTGGACGACGTCGCGGCACACCTGCGCGGGGCGGACGCGGCCGTCTTCGCGGCGGGCGCGGGCCCGGGAAGCGGGGTGGACCGCAAGGAGACGGTGGACAAGGGCGCGGCGATCCTGTTCGCGGACGCCGCGGAGAAGGCGGGTGTGCGGCGGCACGTGGTCGTGTCCTCGATGGGCGCGGACGCGAACCACCCGGGTGACGAGATCTTCGACGCGTATCTCCGGGCCAAGGGCGAAGCCGACGCGTACATCCGTGGCCTCAAGGGCCTGGACTGGACGATCCTGCGCCCCGGCAGCCTGATCGACGACGCCGGCACCGGCCTCGTACGGCTGGAGGCGTCCACCGGGCGGGGCATGATCCCCCGCGACGACGTCGCCGCGATCCTCGCGGAGCTGGTGGACACCTCGGCGACGGCGGGTCTGACGCTGGAGGCGGTCAGCGGCTCGACACCGATCTCCGTGGCGGTGAAGTCGGTGGCCGGGAACTAGCCCGGGGCACCGATCGCCGCAGGGCTGAAGCGGGTGGCCGGGAACCGGTCCGGGGACACCGGCTCTCCGTGGCGGTGACGCCGGTAGCCGGGAACCGGCCCGAGACACCCGTCTCTGTGACGGTGCAGTCGGTCGCCGGGAACCAGGGCGGGCCGGGATCCCCGCTTAGGACGCGTCTTCGGCCCGCACACGACGAGCGGTACGGTCCACGCCATCCCATACCGTCCATGCCGTCCGACACGACCCGGTGGCCACGGGGCACACTGATGGCATGTCATCGCGTCGCAGACACTGCCCCGAGTGCCGCCGGGAGATCGCCGTCGTCGCGGGCCGGTTCGCTCGACACGATCCGCCCGGCGGGCGGGAGAGCGGCGAACTGGTCTCGTGCCCCGGTTCACGCCGACAGGCCCAACTCGGCGCGGCCCAGCCCACCCTGGACGGATACGCGGTCCCGGACTTCCCGGGCCAACTGCCGCTGTTCTGAGGTCTGCGAGGGCTCCGCGGACCGCCGACCGACCGGCAGTGGGCTCAGGGACCGGGCGCGGGTGTCCCAGGGACGCGCAAGGACGACCGGCCGTGTCAGCCGAGCGTCTGGACCAGTTCGCCGGTCCGCGCAACCTCGTTGGTGATGTCCTCCCGAGAGTGCCAACCGATGCGCACCGCGTACGACTTCGAGTCGTCCGGCACGTCCCGCACGATGACCGGGAATGTGCACGCCGCCGCCTCGTCGTAGGCACCCGCGCCGAGTGTGCCGGTCGCGACGACCAGGCCCTCGGAGTCGTAGACCGTGACGAGCGCGCCCTTGTCGACGTCACTCAACGGGCCACTGCCGCTGCATCCCCCGGTCAGGCCGGGGTCGGACGCGATACGCACCCGTCCGACCAAGGTGAACGTCCCCGCTCCCCCGCCACCGGCCCCGGACAGTCCCCACGCCAGCGCGACGGCACCCGACCCGACGACGATCCCGAGCACGGCCGCCAGCACCAAGGCGCCCCGGAAACCGGGGAACCCACGCTTCCGCAGGGGCTCGGACCCGTCCGACACGGCGGGCGACGAAGCCACTCCCACACCGGACTCGGCGAGCGTCTCATCAGACATGACCGAAGCATGACAGCGCCCCGCTCCGCTGTCCGTCGCCGCTCGTCACAGTCCCGGCACAGCGCCAGGAAGGCAGCGATCAGCCCTGTCCGGGGAACGGAACGAACATGGACGAACCGACTCGGGCTCGCCCTCACCCCAACACGAAGAAACCCCCTCCGATCTACGTTTCCGCAGATCGGAGGGGGTTTACCTTCATGTGGCGGCGCGTGGATTCGAACCACGGAAGGCTAAGCCGGCAGATTTACAGTCTGCTCCCTTTGGCCGCTCGGGCACACCGCCAGGTTTGCTGCCTGAACCCCGCTTTTGGGCGGTGCTCCGTGGCAACGACGTAAACGATACCCGATGCCCGGGGGTGCTTCGCCACCCGATTGATCGAGCCTTGGAGGGAGGGGGGTGGCTAGGCTTATGCGGATGCGGCCGGGGCCTACGCCGGGCTCGACGGCCGCCCCCACGCACCCCGATACAAGGAGCCACAGGACATGGCCGACTCCAGTTTCGACATCGTCTCGAAGGTCGAGCGGCAGGAGGTCGACAACGCCCTCAACCAGACTGCCAAGGAGATCTCGCAGCGCTACGACTTCAAGAACGTCGGCGCCTCCATCTCCTGGTCCGGCGAGAAGATCCTCATGGAGGCGAACGCCGAGGAGCGCGTGAAGGCGATCCTCGACGTGTTCGAGACCAAGCTGATCAAGCGCGGCATCTCGCTGAAGTCGCTGGACGCCGGTGAGCCGCAGCTCTCCGGCAAGGAGTACAAGATCTTCGCGTCCATCGAGGAGGGCATCTCCCAGGACAACGCGAAGAAGGTCGCGAAGATCATTCGTGACGAAGGCCCCAAGGGCGTGAAGGCCCAGGTGCAGGGCGAGGAGCTGCGTGTCAGCTCGAAGAGCCGTGACGACCTGCAGGCCGTCCAGGCCCTCCTCAAGGGCAAGGACTTCGACTTCGCCCTGCAGTACGTGAACTACCGGTAGGACGGACGGAACGCCCGGGACGAACCGGGGCGCGCCCGGGATCCAGCGGGCGC
Organism: Streptomyces sp. NPDC005302; assembly: GCF_040607345.1. Classification (NCBI taxonomy): domain Bacteria; kingdom Bacillati; phylum Actinomycetota; class Actinomycetes; order Kitasatosporales; family Streptomycetaceae; genus Streptomyces; species Streptomyces sp. NPDC005302. Next base: position 134,331 of record NZ_JBEXGN010000020.1, on the reverse strand, counting down.
GTCAGGCGTCGCGACCGGCACGCGAGAAGGGGGGGGGGCCCCCGGGGGGGCGCCCCCCGGGGCGGGCGGCCCCCCCCACGCCCCGGGGGCGGGCCGCTTTCCGCGGTCCGCCCCCGGCCCGGTGCGACCGCGCCTATCGGCGCGGTCCCCGGCTCACCGGTGGCCGGTGAACTCGACGACCTGCTGGTAGGTCGGCCGGTTCTGCCAGGTGATCTTGCCGTGCTTGATGCCGCCGAGCGCCCGCTGGACGATCGAGTCGGCGCACCACTGGTCGCCGGCCGAGCACTGGTCGTCGCCGGGGTAGACGACGGCCGCGGTCTTGCCCGCCGCCTCCTTCAGCGTGCCGACCAGGGCGTCCCGGCAGGCACTGAGGCTGCCGCCGCCGCAGTACTTCTGCGACAGACCGCCCTGTACGGACTCCCCCAGCACGGCCCGGATGTCCTTGTCGACATAGCTCCACCAGCCGTACTGGAAGGAGCTTCCGGCGTGCGAGCCGGTCGGCCCGTGCCCGGCGGACGGGGCCTCGTCGATGGGCAGGTTGCTGCCGAAGGCGGTGTACAGGCCGTCGCCGAGCCCCGGCTGGAACTCCGCCTTGACCAGCAGCGGCCACCAGGCGTCCAGGATGCGGATCGCGTCGGCGTCGGCGTAGGTGTGCGAACCGGCCGAGGTCTCCGTGCGTTTCGCGCCCGCGGTCAGCCAGGCGCTCAGCTTGCTCACGGCGGCCGCGGCCGTGGGGTCGGTGACCGGGGAGCTGTTGACCACCTTGAGGAGCTTCGGGAGCACGTCCTCGGCCCGCAGGTCGGCGAGGGCCGCGTCGGCCATGGCCTTCACCAGCGCGGTCCGGGTCACGCCGCCGGCCGCGACCAGCTTGGAGACCCGGTCGTCCAGCAGGTCGCCGCGGTGCACCGAGCCGTCGCCCCAGGAGGCCGTCGTGTAGTCCTTGGCCTGTTTGTTGTTCCAGGAGATGTAGTAGTCCTGGTCCACGGAGTTGGGGTGCTGGGAGGGCGGGGTGTACGTGGCGGTGTTGGTGGCCGGGTCCCAGCCCTGCCAGTCGTAGGCGGAGCGCGCCCACACCGGGAACTCGCTGTCGACCCCGCTCGCCCGCACCGGGTTGTCCCCGCTGTTGTAGTACGCGGTGTGCGCGGAGTCGGCGTAGAACCAGTTGAAGGTGTAGTTGATGTGCTGGGTCGCGCTCTGGAACGTCGCCGGACTCTTCACGTAGTCCGGGTCGTTGAGCATCTGGAAACCGATGATCGAGTCGGCCTCGTGCATGAAGGACGAGCGCAGGGTGGTGTAGGCGACCTTCTTGCCGCCGACGGTCGCGCGGTACTCCACGGGACCGTACTTGGTCCGGTAGACCTGCATCCGGTACGAGCCGGCCGCGGTGCCGTCCGCGACGGTCGGCTTCCACGCGTTGGTCCGCTCGACCTTGTCCATCGCCGTGCAGGTGCCGTGGTACAGGTAGTGGTAGTCGTCCTGGCACAGTTCGACGGCGTAGGTGTCGATGATGTCCTGGCCGGAGGTCGTCGCGCTCCAGGAGTAGTCCTGCCCGCGACCCAGCTCGACGTACATGCTCAGGCCCGCGAAGGAGGCGCCGCGGGCGCTCAGGCCCGGGCCCTGTATCTCCTGGAGCATGAGCAGCTGTGGCGCGAAGTAGCCGGTCTGGGGGCCGAAGACGGCGATCGGGTGGCCGCTCGCCGTGTGCTTTCCACTGACCACCAGGGCGTTGGACATGCCCCGCTTGGCCGAGGTGAGGGAGGTCTTCGCCGCGGTGGCGGAGGCGCCGGTCGCGCTCGCCGCCGTCGCGCTGCCGGTGCGGTCGTAGACGAGCTGCTCCTGGGTGACCGAGCCGGGATCGGGCAGTGCCTGGCCTTGCGCGCTGTCCGGTTTGCCGCCGTACGGGAAGCTCTCGCCGTTGTGCACGGTGAGGGCCGCTTCCGGGTCGTTGCGCTCGCGGAAGGACTCCCAGACCTTGGTGCCCTCGGTGACGCCGTACCGGGACTGGGCGGCGAGCAGCGACAGCGCGTTGTTGACCTCGCCGCCGCCTCCGGAGCCGAACAGCGAGCCGATGACGGAGGCCAGCGCGACCAGGTCGGTGAGCTGGAAGTGGTCGATGGTGCCGGCGTTGGTGATGGCGTCCTTGTGGCCGGTCAGGACGTACTCACCGGGGAAGTAGCGGCCGCTGTCGGAGGCGTCGATGTAGGCGTTGATGCCGTCGAGGTAGGCCTTCGCGTCGGCGAGGGCCTGGACGCCTCGTGCTCCGGCGTTGCTGGTCGCGCTGTCGATCTGGGCCTGCAGGTCGGCCTCGGTGTAGGGAGCGTTGCGCCAGAACTCCTGCTCCAGGCCCTGGTTGGAGGGGGCGCCGCCGGCGAAGCCGGTCAGCTGGCCGCGTCCGACGTGGCGGAACACGTCCATGAGCCACAGCCGGTCCTGGGCGGCGGCGAACCCGGCGCCGTACTCGGTGCCGTACCGCGTGGTGCCCGTGATGTGCGGAACGCCCGTTTTCTTGTCCCGCACGATCGTCACGTCACCGCGCCCGCCGGGCCTGGTGGTCGAGGCGACCTGGCCCGGGGCGACGCCGAAGGACGCGTCGTTGAAGAAGTCGTTGATCTTGGTGTCGGTGAGTGCGGGGTACCCGGAGGCCAGGTTGGCGTACGGAGTGAGCTGGTCCTCCGCGTGGCCGGGCTGGGTGCCGAAGGCCTGGTTGAGCAGGATCTGCGCCAGCGTCGCGTTGCCGTTCTCGCCCGGCGGCAGGATGTCCGAACACTGACCGCCGCAGTAGTCGTTCGTCGCGGCCGCCGAGGTGTCGGCGGCGACCGCCGGGGAAAGCGGCGACAAAAGACCGGCAATGAGCACGCATAGGGATGCGGCCTTGAGGAACTTGGGGAATCTGCGGGGAGTTCTCAGTCTGTCCAGGGTGGTGCGTGGGGTGCTCGGTGGCATGTCAGCTCCTACCGACTGGGGTGGGCCGGACGTTACCGCCGGTATCCCCGAGTTTGAAGATGAACATGCGTCAGTTTTGAGGATTCATCGCGACCGTGGACGCCGCCCCCGGGCGGCTGACAGCAACGGGAGGCAGGCCGAGGGCACTCGGCGGGTGGCTTATGGCAGTCATCGAAAAACGGATGGAGCCGAATCGCGTGTCGATACGTCTATTCGGCGACGTCCGTACGAGACGGCGCCGAAGTGACCGGAGTACAGGTGCAGGTGTGACGGAGGTGCAGGGCGATGGCCGGTTTCCGGAGTCTGGCGAGACAGGTGCGAGATCCGAGGTGTGATCTGGCACTGCGGCGGTACTCACTGCGCAAGTGCCTGGAGAGGTTCGCCCCCTACGGGCATCGGGCGACCTGGGACCATCTGTGTTCCCGGGCCGGGTTCGGACCCGAGGACCGCTCCCCCGATCCGGCGCGGCTCGTGGCCGCACTGGAGGAGCTGGAGGAGGCCCGCTCCGTCTGGCTCGCCTACGAGGTCGAGTTCGCGCAGCGTCGCAAGAAGGAGAAGCACGACGGGCTGCGCAGGCCGGGCAGTGTCGACGACTGGCACCGGCTGACCTGGGGCGGGTTCGGGGTCGCCTGGTGCGACAACCCCCGTGTCCACCCCCATGAATCCCTCGCCGAGGTGCTGCGCCGGCTGATCGCCGCGCTGGAGCGCGAGCCGGGCGCTGTCTGTCCGGTGTGCGCCGGAGGCCACCTCCTGTGGATGTACGACCTGGCCCACGAACCCTCGTCGGGCCCCGTCTGCACGAGCTGCGGCATCGTGGTGCCCCGGCCCGTCCTGACCCCGGAAGCCCTGGCCGGCGCCCGGCGCAGCCGGCTGCTCGTGTCGGCGTGAGTCCCCCCGCCGGGCCGGGCGGCAGGGACGCCGCCGGGCCGAACGGCGGGTGCGGGAACTGCGGGTGAGCCGACGGCCGCGGACCGTCCGTGGCCGGGCACGCAGTTCCCGGCGCCGGGAGAACCGGCGCCGGCACGGTCCCGACAGCCCCCTGTCCCCACCCCGTCGGCGCCCCTGAACGCCGACGACCGATCGCCCGTGACGACGGTCGGCCGGGTTCGCCGCCGCGGACATCGGCCGTGCTGTCGGCCGGTCCGCCGCCGGATCCGGCATCGGCGGTGAGGGGCCCGGCTCCCCGGCCGCACCGGTCGCAACGGTGTCCGGATGTCGCCGGTGCCACAGCTGTCCGGCGGCCCGGACCGCCACAGGTTCCTGCCGTCCGGCATCATCGGACGCATGGTGCAGGTCTGTCTGAACGGAGCGCGTGGTCCGGCCGACGGTTCCGTCGTGCCGATGTATCCGGAGGCCATGGCCCGTTCCGCCGCCGAGGCGGTGGCGGCCGGCGCCTCCGACATCCACGTCCATCCCAAGACCCCGTGCGGGCAGGACACGTTGTCCCCGAGGGTGCTGGCGATGACGCTCGAAGCGATCCGGTCGCGGGTCGGTGTCGGCGTCGGTGTGACCACCGGGGCCTGGGCGGAGCCCGATCCGGCGGACCGGGCGGAGCGGATCCGCTCGTGGACGGTGCTGCCCGACCACGCGTCGGTCAACTGGCACGAGCCGGGCGCCGAGGAGATCGCCGCCGCCCTCCTGGACCGCGGGATCGGCGTGGAGGCGGGGATCTGGTCCGGCACGGACGGCGCCGCCCGGTTCGCTGCGTCGCCGCTCGCGCCCCGGGTGCTGCGGGTCCTCGCCGAGGTGACGGACCACTGCGCGGACACGGCCGAGTCGTCGGCCCGCGCTCTGCTCGCCGCGCTCGGCGGACCCGAGCGGCCCGTCCTGCTGCACGGCGAGGACGGCGGCGCCTGGCCGGTGCTGCGTCTGGCGGGAAGCCTGGGGCTCGCGACCCGGATCGGCCTGGAGGACACCCTCGAACTCCCGGACGGGGAGCGGGCGGAGTCCAACAGCCGGCTGGTGACCGAGGGGCTCCGGCAGTACGAGGCGGCCCGGGTCCGGCGGTAGACCGGCCTCGGCCGGGCACGGGGGCGCGTTCCGCCGGGGCAGCCGGGCCGGAGTTCCCCGGGCGGCGGCGGGTTCCTCGGGGAGGGGCGGCCGACGACCGTAGCAGCCGTGAATTCGGTGGTTCCAGCCCTTTCCCCCACGGACAGTTGGGGGCGATGAGAACCGGCTGAGCGATCCGAGGAGCCCCGATGTCGACGCTGCGCGTCACCGCCGAAGTGCTGACCGTCCACGAACACCCGAACGCCGACGCGCTCGAACTGGCCCAGGTGGGGCTGTACCGGGCCGTGGTCGCCAAGGGCGCGTTCCGCACCGGCGAGTACGCCGTCTACATCCCCGAGCAGTCCGTGCTGCCCACGGCCCTGATCGAGGAGCTGGGGCTGACCGGGCGGCTCGCGGGTTCCGCGGCGGACCGGGTCAGGGCGGTCCGGCTGCGGGGCGAACTGTCCCAGGGCATCGTGTGCCGCCCGAAGGCCCTGGCGGACACGGACCTGGCGCGCGCGGCCGCGGAGGGCACGGACTTCGCGCGGACCCTCGGCATCGTGAAATGGGTGCCTCCGGTCCCGCCCACCATGGACGGGGACGTCGAGTCGGCGCCCGGCCTGCTGCCCTGGGTCGACATCGAGAACATCCAGCGGTACCCGGACATCTTCACCGAGGGCGAGCCGATCGTCCTGACGGAGAAGCTGCACGGTTCGGCCTGTCTGCTCACCTACCTCGCGGACGAGGACCGCGTGCACGTCTCCTCGAAGGGCTTCGGCGCCAAGTCCCTGGCCCTGAAGGAGAATCCGCGCAACCTGTACTGGCGTGCCGTGCGCGGCCACGGTGTCCCGGAGGCCGCCGCCCGGCTCGCCGGACGACTCGGCGCGCGCCGGGTCGGCATCTTCGGCGAGGTGTACGGAGCGGGCGTCCAGGACCTCTCGTACGGCGCCGACGGCCGCCGCGAGGCCATCGGATACGCCGTGTTCGACGTGTCGGCGGAGATCGACGGCGAGGTCCGCTGGCTGGACGCGGCAGAGCTGCTGGCCGGCGAACTCCCGCTCGTACCAAGGCTGTACGAGGGCCCGTACGCCGTAGGGCGCGTCCTGGAGATCGCCTCCGGACGGGAGACGGTGTCCGGCCGCGAACTGCACCTGCGCGAGGGGGTCGTGATCCGCCCGGCCGCCGAACGGTACAGCCCGGTGACGGGCGGGCGGGCGGTGGCGAAAGCCGTCAGCCCGGCGTACCTGACCCGCAAGAGCGGGACGGAGTACGAGTAGGCGGGGCGGACGGCGGTGGGGGACGCTCGTCTCAGCGGCAGTCCCCCGCCGGCTCCTCCCGCCGCGCGGACCCGCCGTCCGACGCCGGTTCGTCCGTCGTCGCCGTCCGCGGGCTGTCGGGGCGTTCGACCATGAGGCGCGAGCCGGTCCCGCGCTCACCGAAGACGTCGTCGGGGTTGGAGAGCACGCAGTTCTCCAGCGAGAGGCAGCCGCAGCCGATGCAGTCGGTGAGGTGGTCGCGCAGCCGGCCGAGCTGCTTGATGCGCTCGTCGAGTTCGGAGCGCCAGGCCTCGGAGAGACGGGCCCAGTCCTCCCGGGTCGGGGTGCGCTCCTCGGGCAGTTCGGCGAGCGCCTCGCGGATGGTGGCGAGCGGGATGCCGACGCGCTGGGCGGCCCGCACGAAGGCGACCCGGCGCAGCGCGTCGCGGTGGTAGCGGCGCTGGTTTCCCGTGGTCCGGCGGCTGCTGATCAGACCCTTCGACTCGTAGAAGTGCAGGGCGGAGACGGCGGCGCCGCTGCGGGCCGACAGCTGGCCGACGGTCAGCTCGTGGATCTTCTCGGGGATCTGGGGCACTCGTCCAACCTACCCACCGCGTCACACGTCCGGTCCGTTGACATGCGCCGCCCGCCCGAGCATGCTAAGCAGTCGCTTAGACTATGAGATGCGGGAGGCCAGGGACATGGCAGAGCCGAGGACGTTCGCCACGGTCGACGAACTGCGTGGCGCCGTGGGCGAGCAGCTGGGATACACCGACTGGGTCGAGATCGAGCAGAAGCGGATCGACCTCTTCGCGGAGGCGACCGGCGACCACCAGTGGATCCACGTCGACCCCGAGAAGGCCGCGTCGGGTCCGTTCGGCACCACGATCGCGCACGGCTACCTCACCCTGTCGCTGCTGCCGCTCTTCGGGCCGCAGCTGATCGCGGTCGAGGGCGTGAAGATGGGCGTCAACTACGGGACGAACAAGGTTCGTTTCCCCGCTCCCGTGCCGGTCGGCTCGCGGCTGCGCTCCACCGCGACGATCACCGCGGTGGACGACGTGACCGGTGGCGTCCAGGTCACCGTGGCGTTCACCGTCGAGCGCGAGGGCGGCGACAAGCCGGTCTGCGTGGCGGAGTCCGTCTCGCGCTACTACCTCTGAGAGCACCGGACGGGCCCGGGGTCCCGGCGGACACGCGTCCGCCGGGTCCTACTTCTTGGCCCCGACCATCCGCAGGACGAGGTCGGCGTAGAGCGCGCCGACCTCGTCCGGTGTCCGGGGCCCGTCGACGCTGAACCAGCGCGCCACGTCGATGCACAGGGACAGCACGGCGAGCGTGGTGCCGGGGACGTCCGGGACGTCGAAGTCGCCCGCGGCGACGCCGTCCTCGACGATGCCGCGGACCTCGGCGTCCACCTGGCGGCGCAGCGCGATGATCTCGGCGCGCGCGTCGGGCCCGAGGGCGTCGAGCTCGTACTGCACGACGCGCGCCGTCGTGTGCTGCCCCGCATGCCAGCGCACGAAGGACCGTACGGCGTCGGAGAGCCGCTCGGCGGCGGTGCCCTGCCCCTCGGCCGCGGAGCGCACGATGTCGAGCGCCTTGTCGTGGCCGATCCGGCTGATCCGGTGGAGCAGCTCTTCCTTCGTCTTGTAGTGGATGTAGAGCGCGGCCGGACTCATGCCGGCGCGGCCCGCGATGTCCCGGGTCGTCGTCGCGTGGTACCCGCGCTCGGCGAAGGCCTCCACGGCGGCGACGAGCAGCCGCCGCGCCGCGTCCGGGGTGACCTCGGCCCACGGCTGTGTCTCGCCGCCGGGCGTCTCCTGCGCCGTACTCATCGCTGTTCGCCCCTTCTCCACTGCCAGGGTGAACACCATACCCCCGAACCTGAGCGAGCGCTTAGTGCCTGCGCCCGGTCTCGGACCTGCGGGGTCAGAGCTTCTCGAAGGGGTCGTACACCCGGCCGCCGGCGCGCTGGCCGTCCTGGCGGTCCCGGATCACCTTGGCGAGCGTGAAGGCGGACGTCACGAGATAGAGGACGGCGACGGCCAAAAAGCCCCGCACCCAGGCGTCGGCCTGGAGCTTGAAGATGCCGAGGGCGGTCGCGGCCATCGCGACGGAGAAGGACGCCACGGCCTGTCCGTAGAAGGCGGCCGTGTTCTGCTGTTTGACCGGTGTCTCACTCATGGGAGAAGGATCGGCGGACGCGGCCGCGGCCACATCCGCCGTCGTACTCAGAGACGTACTCAGACCCGGGCCGGCGCCGGCGCCGGCGCCGGCCCGGGTGGGGTCAGAAGGCCGAGACTCCGGTCAGAGCGCGTCCGATGACCAGCTTCTGGATCTGGCTGGTGCCCTCGTAGAGCGTCATCACGCGGGCGTCGCGCAGGAGTTTGCCCGCCGGGTACTCGTCGATGTAGCCGTAGCCGCCGAAGACCTGCAGGGCGTTGTTGGCGGCCCGCACGGCGGCCTCGGAGGCGAAGAGCTTGGCCTTCGAGGACTCGGTCGCGAACGGCAGCCCGCGGTCGATCAGATCGGCGACCCGCCAGGTCAGCAGCCGCGCCGCGTCCACGTCGACGGCGATGTCGCTGAGCAGTTCCTGGACGAGCTGGTGGTGCGCGATGGTCCTGCCGAACTGCTCGCGCTCGGTCGCGTACGTGACCGCCGCGTCCAGCGCGGCCTGGGCGATCCCGACGCAGCCCGCGGCCACCGACATCCGCCCCTTGGCCAGCGCCGACATGGCGACCGCGAAGCCCTTGCCCTCGGGTGCCAGCATGGCGCTCGCGGGCACCCGCACGTCCTCGAAGGCGAGTTCGGCGGTGGCCTGGCCGCGCAGTCCGAGCTTGCCGTGGATGGTGCGGCGGGTCAGACCGGGGGTGTCGGCCGGCACCAGGAAGGCGGAGACGCCCTTGTGGCCGGGGGCGTCGGTGGAGCGCGCGAAGAGCAGCACGACGTCGGCCCAGGTGCCGTTCGTGATGAACATCTTGCTGCCGTTGATGACGTAGTCGTCGCCGTCGCGTACGGCCCGGGTCGACAGCTGTCCGGCGTCGGAACCGGTGCCCGGCTCGGTGAGGCCGAAGCAGCCGACGTACTCGCCGGAGGTGAGCCCCGGCAGCCACCGCCGCTTCTGCTCCTCGTCCCCCCAGTGGGCGATCGTCTTGGCCACGAGCCCGAGCGAGACGGAGACGATGCCGCGCACGGAGGAGTCGCCGCGCCCCAGCTCCTCGGTGACCAGGCAGTACGCGAGATGGTCACCACCGCCGCCGCCGTACTCCTCGTCGACGGTCAGGCCGAGGAAACCGACGTCGCCGAGCTTCTTCACGATCGAGCGGTCGACCTCCTCGGCGCGGTCCCACGCGACGACGTGCGGGGCGATCTCACGCTGCACGAAGTCCCTGGCGAGCTGCCGGACGGCGGTCTGCTCCTCGCTGAGACCAAGGTTCATGCCGAGTCACCCCACAGATAGCGGCCCTTGAAAGCCGTACATTTAAATTAGCACTGCTAGTTTACTGGCGCAGCCCTACTATGTGCGCCATGGCCCGACCGCGCAAGCCCCTCCTCAGCACCGACCGCATCGTCGAGACGGCACGGGCCCTGGTGGACGCCGAGGGCCTGGCGGCCGTCTCGACGCGCCGGCTGGCAGCCGAACTGGGGGTCAGCGGTCCCTCGCTCTACAACCACTTCCGCACCAAGGACCAGATCCTGGAGGCGGTCGCGGACTCGGTGAGCGCTCAGGTCGACCTGTCGATGTTCGAGGACGGCCGTGACTGGCGGACGGCGCTGCACGACTGGGCCGTCTCCTACCGGACGGCCCTGCGCGACCATCCGAACATCGTCCCCGTGCTCGCGCGCGGGCCCGGGCGGCGGCCGGCCGGGCTCCGGCTCGCCGACGCCGTGTTCGGGGCGATGGTCGACGCCGGGTGGCCGCCCGCGCAGGCCACCTCGATCGGCGCGCTGATGCGGTACTTCATCATGGGCTCCGCGCTGGGGTCGTTCGCCGGGGGCTTCGTGGACGACGAGAGCGCGTACGACCCCGCCGACTACCCGCACCTCGGTCAGGCGCACCTTCTCGCCGACCAGCAGGACAAGATCGACGAGCGGGCCTTCGAGACCGGGCTCGGGGCACTGCTGGACGGCCTCGCGGTGCAGTACGCGCGGCGCACACCGGAGGCCTGACCGGTCGGCCCGCCGGTCCGGGTGCGCGGCGGTGGCTCTGGCGGCAAGGTGCGCCGCCGGTCAGGCGACGGCCCCTCGGGATCTTTCGGCCGCCGCCGAAGTGTCCGTGTCGCATGCTGGACGGCATGACGAGGTCGAACGATCCGGTGGGGCCGGGGCTCGCGGCACTGGCCGGGCTGCTGGCGGACGAGACGCGGGCCGCCTTCCTGCTCGCCCTCCTCGACGGGCGGGCGTGGACCGCCGGTGAACTGGCCCGGCAGGCGGGGGTGGCGCCGTCGACCGCGAGCGAACACCTCGGCAAGCTGGTCGCGGGCGGCCTGCTCACCGAGGAACGGCAGGGACGCCACCGCTATGTGCGACTGGCCGACGCCCGGGTCGCCCAGCTCGTCGAGGACCTCGCGGCGCACGCCGGGCCCCGCCCCGCCGAACGGCCGCGCACCCTGCGGGAGTCGAGCGCCGGCTCGGCGATGGCGCGCGGGCGCACCTGCTACGACCATCTGGCGGGACGGCTCGGCATCGCCCTCACCGACGCTCTGACCGGACGCGGACTGCTGCGCCAGGACACCGGGTTCGCGCTCACCGACGCCGGTCTGCGCTGGTTCGACGGCGCGGGCATCTCCCTGGAACGCGCCGGGCGGCGGCCGCTGGCCCGCGCCTGCCTCGACTGGACGGAACGCCGGCCGCACCTCGCGGGCACCGCGGGCGCGGCGCTGTGCCGGCACGCCCTGGACGCGGGCTGGTGCGTCCGCATCGGCTCGGACCGGGCGGTCAAGGTGACCCCGGACGGCGAGCGCGCCCTCGCGGAACTCCTCGGCATCGAGGCGACCGCACTCCGCTGAACCGCGGCGATCCACCGCGGCGCGCTCACGGGAGCGCCGCCGCGTCCTCTGCCGTGCCCGGCCTCCGCGTCCGATATCCGCGAGACCGACGACCGCCTCCCGCCTAGTCTCAGGAGCATGATGAACGCCTCCCCCGTCGGAACGTCCGCCTCGCCCCGACGTCGTGACGGTCTGCTCGCCGCGGCCGCGGCGGTCGTCACCGTCGGACTGTGGGCCTCCGCCTTCGTCTCGATCCGCAGCGCGGGCGCCGCGTACGCACCGGGCGCGCTGGCGCTCGGACGGCTGCTCTCGGGGGTGCTGGTGCTCGGGGCGGTCTGCGCGGTGCGGCGCGAGGGGCTGCCCCCGCGCGGCGCCTGGCGCGGGATCGCGGTGTCCGGCGTGCTGTGGTTCGGCTTCTACATGGTGGCCCTCAACTGGGGCGAGCAGCAGGTGGACGCCGGGACGGCCGCGCTGGTGGTGAACGTCGGCCCGATCCTGATCGCGCTGCTCGGCTCGCGGCTGCTGGGGGACGCGATGCCGCCGCGGCTGCTGGCGGGCATGGCGGTGTCGTTCGCGGGCGCGGTCGCCGTGGGCCTGTCGATGTCGGGCGGCGGGGGTTCCTCGGTGCTCGGCGTCGTGCTGTGCCTGCTCGCCGCCGTCGCGTACGCGGGCGGGGTGGTCGCGCAGAAGCCGGCGCTCGGCCGGGCGAGCGCGCTCCAGGTGACGACGTACGGCTGTCTGATCGGGGCCGTGGTCTGTCTGCCGTTCGCAGGTCAGCTCGTCCACGACGTCGCCGACGCTCCTGTCCCGGCGACGCTCAACATGGTCTACCTGGGCGTCTTCCCGACCGCGCTGGCCTTCACGACCTGGGCGTATGCCCTGGCCCGCACGAGCGCGAGCCGGATGGGCGCCACGACCTACGCGGTGCCCGCCCTCGTGGTGCTGATGTCCTGGCTCTTCCTCGACGAGGTGCCGGGCCTGATGACGCTGGCGGGCGGCGTGCTCTGTCTGGCGGGTGTGGCGGTGTCCCGGTCCCGGCCGCGTTCGGCGGCGATCGCCGCGACCGTGCCGGAGGGGGCGGCGGTGTCGGGTCCCGCGACGGTTCCGGCGGGCGCGCGCGGGGGCACGACGGCGCCGACGACAGGCACGCCCACGGCTCCGTCGGGCACCGGCGCGGGTGCGACGTCGGCGTGCGACGAGGAGGCCGCCGCGAGGTCCTGCCCCGACGAGGCCTGACATGCGCCCCGGAGCGCGTTCCCGCGCTCCGGGGCGGTGAGTTCCTAGAACACCACCAGGGCCCGGCCGCCCTTTCCGGCGATCATGTTGTCGAAGGCCGCCGGGATGCCGTCCAGGGCGATGCGGTCGGTGACCAGGCCCGCGAGGTCGAGGCGGCCCGCGCGGACGTGCTCGGCGAGTACCGGGAGGTCACGTGCCGGGTCGGAGTTGCCGTACACGCAGCCCGCGAGGGTCCTGCCCCAGTGGAAGATCTCCAGCGCGTTGAAGGTGACCTGCTGGTCCTTGCCGCCGATGCCGACGACCGTGGTGCGGCCACCTCGCCGGGTGGACTCCCAGGCGGTGCGGATGGTGACGGCCCGGCCGACGCACTCGACGGCGACGTCGACGCCCTGCTTGCCGGTGAGGGCGCGGATCTCGCGGGCGGTGGTCTCGGAGGCGACGACGTAGTCGGTGGCGCCCGCCGCGCGCGCGAGCGCCTCCTTCTCGGGCGAGACGTCGACGGCGACGATCTTCGAGGCGCCCGCGATGCGGGCGGCCTGGAGGGCGACGAGCCCGACCCCGCCGACCCCGAACACGGCGACGGTCTCGCCCGCGCGGACCCGGGCGGAGTGATGGACGGCGCCGTAGCCGGTGAGGGCGGCGCAGCCGAGCAGGGCCGCGTCGGTGAGGGGGATGCCCTCGGGCACCGGGAGCAGGCAGGAGACGGGGACGACCGTCTCCTCGGCGAAGGCGGCCACGTTCAGGCCGGGGTGCAGGTCGGCGCCGTCGGAGGCGCGGCGGGCGTAGACGTTCCCGGCGCCGGTGAGCGCGTCGGCGCACAGCCACACCTCGCCGAGCGAGCAAGCGTGGCAACGGCCGCAGGACGGGGCCCAGTTGAGGACGACCTCGGCTCCGGGCGCGACCTCGGTGACGCCCTCGCCGACGGCGACGACCGTGCCCGCGCCCTCGTGGCCGAGGACGGCGGGCACCGGCACCCGCATGGTGCCGTTGGAGAGGGAGAGGTCGGAGTGACAGACGCCGGCGGCGGCCAGCCGGACCCGGGCCTGGCCCGGTCCGGGGTCGGGGAGTTCGATCTCCGCGATCTCCAGCGGGGCACCCACGGCGGAAAGGACTGCGGCGCGAACCACGTGAACGCTCCTAGAACTGGAGGGACTTGGTCTGGAGGTACTCGGAGAGGCCGTGGGCGCCGAGTTCACGCCCCACGCCCGACTGCTTGTACCCCCCGAAGGGGGCCCGGGGGTTGAAGCGCCCGCCGTTGATGTCGACCTGGCCGGTGTCGAGCCTGCGCGCGAAGGCGACGGCCTCGGCCTCCTCGCCCGCCCACACCGCGCCCGCGAGCCCGTACACGGTGCCGTTCGCGATGCGCAGCGCGTCCTCCTCGTCCTCGTACCGCAGGATCGACAGGACCGGGCCGAAGATCTCCTCCTGCGCGATCGTCATCTGCGGCGTCACGTCGGCGAAGACGGTGGGGCTGACGAAGTAGCCCTGTTCGCGCGGGGATTCGGGGCCTCCCGCGACGAGCCGCGCGCCCTCGGCGACGCCCTTCTCGATGTAGCCCCGCACCCGCGCCTGCTGCCGGGCGTTGACGACCGGGCCGATACGGTCGCCGTACTTGGCGGCGGCGGTCGCCGCCAGTTCCACCGCCTCGTCGTAGCGCTCGGCGTGCACCAGCATCCGGGTCCAGGCGCTGCACGTCTGGCCGGAGTTGGACATCACGTTGGCGACACCGACGTTGACGGCCTTCGCGAGGTCGGCGCTCGGCAGGATGACGTTGGCGGACTTGCCGCCGAGTTCCAGGGCGACGCGCTTGACGGCGGCGCCCGCGGTGGCGCCGATCCGCCGGCCGACCGCCGTGGACCCGGTGAAGGAGACGAGGTCCACGTCCGGGTGCTCGGCGAGGGCCTGGCCCGCGACCGGACCGAGGCCGGTGACCAGGTTGAAGACACCGGCCGGGACGCCCGCCTCGGCGACGGCCTCGGCGAAGAGCTGGGCTGTCAGCGGGGTGTCCTCGGCGGGCTTCAGCACTACCGCGCAGCCCGCGGCGAGCGCGGGGGCGACCTTGGCGACGATCTGGTGCAGCGGGTAGTTCCAGGGCGTGATCGCGCCGACGACGCCGACGGGCTCCTGGTGGACGGTCGAGTTGCCGACCTTCTCCTCGAAGGCGTACGTCGCCGCGAGGTCGGCGTAGGAACCGGCGACCAGGACGGGGACGCCCGCGTGCACGGCCTGCGAGAACGCGAGCGGTGAGCCCAGCTCCGCGGTGACCGTCTCGGCGATCTCGTCCTTGCGGGCGGCCAGGACGTCCCGGAGGGCGGCCAGGCGGGCGGCCCGCTCGGCGGGCGGGGTCGCGGCCCAGCCGGGGAACGCGGCGCGGGCGGCGCGCACGGCGGCGTCGACGTCCTCGACCGTGCCCGCCGGGACGTGGCCGATCACCTGCTCGTCGGCCGGGTTCACGACCTCGATCGTGTCCCGTCCGGCTGCGGGGCGCCACGCCCCGTCGATGTACATGCCGTCGTGTGCCTTCATCGTGTTCCTCCCGGGCGGGGCAGCGTCGTCCGGGCCCTAAACTAGCGATGATAGTTTTGCGGCGCCAGGGGGACCCGCGGCGAGAAGGGCGGCCCGGGCGGTCAGGGCGTCGCCCGGCACCCCGATGGCCACGGCGGTCGGCCTGCCCCCAGGGAGCAGGACTCAGCTCTCCTCGCCGCTCGTCCCGCACCCCTTATCCCGCGCCCCGTCACTCGTCCAGGTCCGGCAGCCGTGCCGGTGCCGGGCAGATCCGCTCGCCGCCCCGGTCGAAGACGAACAGATGGGCGAGGTCGACGAGGAGCGGGACCTGCATCCCGTGCCGCAGGTCGAGGTCGGGCGTGGTGCGCACGACGAGGTCGCCGGGCAGCCGCCCCTCGGGCGGGGTCTGTCCCGGCTGATCAAGGTCGGCGTCTCCTTCGCCGGGCGGGTCGAGGACCACGACCGGTCCGGCCCTCAGCGCCCCGGCACGCTCCCGCAACCGGTCGAGGACGGTGCCGTCGCGGCGCCGTCTGCGGGTCCCGCGGGACGGGCGCGGCGACTCCAGGTCCGGCACGAGGGCGGGCCGCGACCCGGTGTTGAAGTGGACCAGGACCTCGTGCCCCTGGAACTCCACGTGCTCGACCAGGCCGGTGATCGCCACCTCGCCCGCCCGCGCGTCGGACGCCCTGGCGAGCCGGATCGCTTCGGAGCGCAGCCCGACGATCACCTCGCGGCCCTGCTGCACCCGGAGCAACTGGTGGTCGAGGGAGAGGGGTTCGGGAAGCCGCAGGAACTGCTTGCCGAGGCTGATCGTCATCGCCCCGTCGAGCGGTGCCCGCACGACTCCACGCAGCAGGTTGATCCGGGGGGTGCCGATGAAGGCGGCGACGAAGACGTTGGCGGGCAGCCCGTAGACCGTGCGGGGTGTGCCGACCTGCTGGAGTACTCCGCCGCGCAGCACGGCGACCCGGTCGCCGAGCGACATCGCCTCGGCCTGGTCGTGCGTGACGTACACGGTGGTGGCGCCCAACTCCCGGGTGAGCCGGGCGATCTCGGCGCGCAGGTGGTTGCGGAGTTTGGCGTCGAGGTTGGACAGCGGCTCGTCCATCAGGAAGGCGGAGGGGTGACGTGCGATGGCCCGTCCCATCGCGACCCGCTGCCGCTCGCCGCCGGAGAGCTGGCTGGGGAAGCGGTGGAGGAGGTCCTGGATGCCGAGCATGCGGGCCGTGGCGTCCACCCGGGCCCGGGGGTCCTCGCCGGGTGACTCGATGCGCAGCGGGAAACCGATGTTGTCGCGGCTCGTCATGCTCGGGTAGAGCGCGAAGTTCTGGAACACCATCGCCATGTCGCGTCCGGACGGCGGACGTTCGTTGGCGTACTCCCCGTCCAGCCGGATCTCGCCCTCGGTGACCTCCTCCAGGCCGGCGATCATCCGCAGCACGGTCGACTTGCCGCAGCCGGAGGGGCCGAGCAGGACGAGGAACTCGCCGGGCCGGATGTCCAGCGAGAGCCGTTCCACCACGCGGACACCGCGCGTGTACGACTTGCTGACGTGGTGCAGGGAGATGGCGCGTGTCATGACAGGTGCCCCCGGGGGCGTGCAAGGCGCTGGTGCTCCGCGGTCGGTCGTCCCGCCCGAGTCGTACGGGACGTATGAGTCACGGAAGCTAACGGACCGCGCATGCCTGAGGGAAGACACCTACCGGTATCGGACGGGCCGGTTCGGTACGGGCGGAAACGGACGATCGTCTACCGGTCGGATCCGGACAACGTCCCGAGGCCCCCGGGCCCACGTGTCCGGTGCCGGCCACCGCTCGGGTCCGGTGCCGGGAGGCGCTCGGGTCCGGTGCCGGACGCCGGTCGGTGTCCCGTGCCGGGTGGCCGGTCAGATGCCGCTGTGCCGCCGTGCGGGCAGGCCCGGGTGCCGTGGTGCCCCGCGTTCCGGCCCGGCGCCGGCGGGTGCGCGCAGCGCGATGCCCGACGAGAGCAGCAGCAGTGCGCCCAGCATGACGAAGGGCGCGGCGGCGCCTGCCGTTCCGGCGACCAGGCCCGCGGCGGCGGGTGCGGCGACCTGGCCGAGCCGGTTGCCGGTCAGCCGCAGCGCTAGCGCCGTCGAGCGTGCGTCGCCGGGCGCGGCCCGGACGACCGTGGTCATGGAGAGCGGCTGGCCCACGCCGAGGCAGAAGCCGAGGACGACGAGCAGCAGGGCCAGCCCCCACACCGGTACGGGCAGCGCGATACCCGCGCAGAGCACGCCGCCCAGCAGGCAGGTCACGGTGAGCAGCGCGGTCCGGCCGAGCAGCCGCAGCATGGGGGTCATCACCAGCCGGCACGCGACGGTCGCCGCCGCGCGCAGGCTCAGCAGGACGCCGATCACCGCGGGCGCGATGCCGCGGTGTTCGCCGACGACCGGCAGGTAGGCGGTGAGGATGTCGGTGGCGGACAGGACGGCGGCGCTGACGAAGATGCCCGCCGGGACTCCCCGGGTGCGCAGGATGCGGCGCACCGGCACGCGGTCGCCGCGCGCCGCAGGATCCGCGTCCGCCGCACGGTGCTCGATGCGCCACAGCGCGGTGAAGGAGACGGCGGCCACCGCGCCCGCGACGAGCAGGGCGACGGCGCTGCCGTCCGACCGGTCGTGGCCGCCGATCAGCGCGCCCGCGGCGACGGGTCCGATCAGCTGGCCGAGGGAGACGCCGATGGTGAAGTACCCGAAGTTGCGGTCCTGTTCGTGCGGGGCGGACTGGCGGGCCACGATCGACTGCCCGCCGATGACGAAGCAGAGGTGGCCGAGGCCCATCAGGCCGCTCCAGGCGGCCATCGCCGCCAGACCGTCCGCGGTGCCGCTCAGGGCGCAGCCCGCGACGATGAGGACGACACCGGCGGGCAGCAGGGGCGCGCACCGCCCGTGATCGGTACGGCGTCCGAGAGGGACGGCCGCGAACAGCGGGAGCAGCGCGAAGGCGCCCGCGATGACGCCGATCGCCCGCTCGTCGGCGCCGAGCGCGAGGGCCCGGTAGGAGACGGCGGGCCGGGCCATCGACACCGCGCCCTGGGTGAAGGCGAAGGCGATGACGAGACGGAGCAGCCAGCCGCGGTTCCCGCCGGGCCTCATGGTGATGTCCTTCCGGGCCTCGCGGGAGCACCCGCGTGCGGCCGTCGTGTGCGGGTGGGTCAGATGGTGCCGAAGAGGACGCCGGCGCCGAGGACCACCAGCGAGACGAGCGCCGCCCACTTGACCACGAAGCGCGTGTGGTCGCCGAACTCGACCTTGGCCATGCCGACCAGGACGTACACCGCGGGCACGAGCGGGCTCGACATGTGCAGGGGCTGTCCGACGATGGAGGCGCGGGCGATCTCCAGGGTGGAGACGCCGTGGGCGTTGCCGGCCTCGGCGAGCACCGGGAGGATGCCGAAGTAGAAGCCGTCGTTGGACATGAAGTACGTCAACGGGATGCTCAGGACGCCGGTGACGAGGGCCATGTGCGGGCCCATGCCGTCGGGGATGTTGTCGACCAGCCAGGACGCCATGTGGTCGACCATGCCGGTGCCCTGGAGGACTCCGGTGAAGACGGCGGCGGCGAAGACCATGCCGGAGACGTTGAGGACGTTCTCGGCGTGGGCCCCGACGCGGGCCTTCTGGTCGGGCATGTGGGGGAAGTTGACGGTGAGCGCGAGGGCCGCCCCGAGCAGGAACAGGACCGGGATCGGCATCCACTCCATGATCATGGCGGTGAGCAGGACGACCGTGAGTAGCGCGTTGAACCAGTAGAGCCGGGGCCGCAGGGTGGCACGGTGGGGGTCGAGCCCCCGGAAGTCGTCCTCCGCGTCCGGGTGTCGGGCCTCCCCGCCGGTCCGCGAGCCCCTCTCTCCGTCGCCGGCGCCCG
Source organism: Streptomyces sp. NPDC005302 (assembly GCF_040607345.1). Lineage (NCBI taxonomy): Bacteria > Bacillati > Actinomycetota > Actinomycetes > Kitasatosporales > Streptomycetaceae > Streptomyces > Streptomyces sp. NPDC005302. The sequence continues at coordinate 115,524 of NZ_JBEXGN010000020.1, read as the reverse complement.
CGTTGCCGGCGCCGGGGCCCGAACCTCCGCCGCCCGGCGCCCCCTTGGCCGTTCCGGGGCGGCCGTGCGCCGCTCCCGTCACGGTGTCCGGGCCGCCCGTCGCGACGAGCACCGCCTCGGTGCGGGCCTCGTGGGGCTCCAGCACGTCGTCCAGCGTGAGTACGCCGAGCCGCGTGCGCTCGCGGCGGCCGAGCACGTACGCGAGCACGAGGACGCCCAGGAGTCCGGTGGCGAGGGCGGGGATCATCGGGACGAAGATGTCGCTCGCGTCGACCTTGAGCGCGGTCGCGGCGCGGGCGGTCGGGCCGCCCCAGGGCAGCGTGTTCATGACGCCGTTGGCCATGGCGGCGACGCCGGTCATCACGACGAGGCTCATCTTCAGCCGCTTGTAGAGCGGGTACATCGCCGAGACGGTGATCATGAAGGTGGTCGAGCCGTCGCCGTCCAGCGAGACGATGGCGGCGAGGAGCGCCGTACCGATCACGATCCGCAGGGGGTCCGCCCTGCAGAACCTGAGGATCCCCCGGACGATCGGGTCGAAGAGGCCGACGTCGATCATCACGCCGAAGTAGACGATCGCGAACATCAGCATCGCCGCGGTGGGCGCGAGGTCGGTGACGCCGTCGAGGACGTAGTCGCCCAGGTGGGCGCCCTTTCCGACGAAGACGCAGAAGAGTGCCGGGATCAGCACGAGGGCCGCGATCGGCGACATCTTCTTCAGCATGATCAGGACCAGGAAGGTCGCGATCATGCCGAAGCCGAGGATGGTCAGCATGGAATGGACACCTAACGTTCGCCCTTGAACTCCCACCAGGGCCGGCGGTCCGACGACGTTAGGTCGCGCCCGAGAGCGTTAACAAGATGTTGACACGCGAGCAATAAGCGCAGAAGTCCAGGTCACAGCGCTGGGCCGGCCGCGAGCTCCACGGGGACGCCGTTGAGCACCGCCGTGCCGGACAGCGGGTCGAGGAGCGAGCCGTCGAGGAGCTGGTTGACGTTGACGCCGGGGTCCAGGACCGCGTGGCTCATCCGGGTGCCGGGGCGGTCGTGGCCCCAGCCGTGCGGAAGGCTCACGACGCCGCGCCTGACCGTGTCGGTGATCTCCGCCGGGGCGGTCACCTCTCCTCCGGCCCCCTTCACGCGTACGGCCGCGCCGTCGGCCAGTCCGAGACGGGCCGCGTCGTCCGGGTGGATGTGCAGCGTGCAGCGGTTCGAACCTCCGGTCAGGGCAGGCACGTTGTGCATCCAGCTGTTGTTGGAACGCAGATGGCGGCGGCCGACGAGCACGACGGCGGCCGGGCGTTCGCGGAGCGCGGCGCGCAGGCGCGGCAGGTCGGCGGCGATCGGCCCGGGCAGCAGCTCGACCTTTCCGCTGCGGGTCTTCAGCCGCTGCGGCACGCGGGGCGCGAGCGGTCCGAGGTCGATGCCGTGCGGGTGCGCGAGCAGCCTGTCCAGGGTCAGACCGTCCTCGCGGGCGCCGAAGCCGTCGCCGTACGGGCCGAGCCGCAGCATCATGTCGAGCCGGCGCTCCGGGCCGTTCTCGCCGGTGAGCGCGGCGGCGAGTTCCCGCGGGTCGCGGCCGTGCACCGGGGAGGCCGTGTCGCCGACGGCCTTGCCGAGGGTGCCGTCGATGACCATCGTGTCGACGGCGGACGGGTCGGCGCCGTGCATGCCGGTGGCGGCGAGGACGAGCCGGGCGAGGATCTCGGTCTCCGCCATGCGGCCCTCCTCCAGCGGGACGGCGGGCCGGTTGTAGCGGACCTGGTTGCGGACCGCGAGGGTGTTGAACGCGAAGTCGTGGTGCGCGCCCTGGGAGGGCGGAGGCGGCGGCAGGACGACGTGCGCGTGGCGCGAGGTCTCGTTCAGATAGGGGTCGACGCTGACCATGAAGTCCAGTGAGCCGAGCGCCTTGTCGAGGCGGAGTCCGTCGGGCGCGGACAGCACGGGGTTGGCGGCGACGGCGATGACGGCACGGACCGGGCTGCCCTCCGGCGTCGCGGTGTCGATCTCCTCCGCGAGGGCGGCCAGCGGCAGTTCGCCCTTCGCCTCCGGATGCCGGCTCACCCGGCTGTGCCAGCGGCCGAGCGCGAAGCCGTGACCGGGACCCGCCGGACGCGGTGCCCGGTCGGTGGCGGCCAGCGGGAAGAGGGCGCCGCCGGGCCGGTCGAGGTTGCCGGTGAGGATGTTGAGCACGTCCACGAGCCAGCTGGCGAGGGTGCCGTGCGGGACGGTGCAGCTGCCGATCCGGCCGTAGACGGCGGCGGTGGGCGCGGCGGCCAGCTCGCGCGCCAGTTCACGGATGGTCCCGGCGTCGACGTCGCAGGCCGCGCTCGCCGCCTCGGGGGTGAAGTCCCGCAGCGCGTCCGGGAGTTCGTCGGCCCCCTGGACGTGCGGGGCGAGGGCGCCGAGGTCGACGAGCTTCTCCTCGAACAGGACGTACGCCATCGCCGCGAGGAGCGTCGCGTCGGTGCCGGGGCGGATGGCCACGTGACGGTCGGCGAGCTTGGCCGTACGGGTGCGGCGCGGGTCGATGACGGTCAGCGTGCCGCCGCGCGCCCGCAGCGCCCGGAGCCGGCCGGGGAAGTCGGGGGCGGTGCACAGACTCCCGTTGGACTCCAGCGGGTTGGCGCCGATGAGGAGCAGATGGTCGGTGTGGTCCAGGTCCGGGACGGGGATCGCGTTGGCGTCGCCGTACAGCAGGCCGCTCGACACGTGCTTGGGCATCTGGTCGACGGTGGAGGCAGTGAAGACGCTGCGGGTGCGCAGCGCTCCGAGCAGGACCTGCGGGTAGAGGGCGCCGGCCATGGTGTGCACGTTCGGGTTGCCGAGGACGACTCCGACCGCGTGCGGCCCATGCCGCTCGATCACGGGACGCAGCCCGGCGGCGACCGCGTCGAAGGCCTCCTCCCAGGTGGCCTCGCGCAGTACGCCGTCCTCGCGGACGAGAGGAGTGCGCAGCCGGTCGGGGTCGCCGTCGGCCGCTCCGAAGGAGGCGCCCTTCGGGCAGATGAACCCCTTGCTGAACACGTCGTCGCGGTCGCCGCGGGCGCCGGTGACCCGGGTGCCCTCGATCGTCAGCGTGAGCCCGCAGGTGGCCTCGCAGAGGGGGCAGACGCGTACGGCGGTGCGGGCGTCGGGGGTACTGCCGGAGGTGCGGGACACGGGTCCTCCCGGAGGACGGTGACGTCGATGGCACGCGGACACCGCCGAGCATACCGACCGGTACGCATGGTGGGGAGGGGTGATCCGGGTCAGTCGAGGACGCGGCCGAGGTAGGCGCGCAGCAGTTCGCGCGTCTCCGCGATGATTCCCTCGTCCCCCTCGGGCGCGACCCGGAAGGCCAGATGCACCAGGCTGTCGGCGCTCTCCACGGCGACCAGGAAGCAGCGGCGCAGGTTCTCGTCCGGAGTGCGGCCGAGATAGCCGGAGAGCAGGTCGGTGAGGCGGTCGGCGACCCGGGTGTTGGGCTCGGCGTGGGAGGCGCCCACCGGGATCTGGTTCCCGAAGTCGACGAGCGAGAAGCCCGGGGCGGTGCGCTTCATGGCCAGGTACTCGTCGAGCACCGCGTCCATCGCGGCCCGCCAGCCCTGCCCGTCCGACTCCCCCAGGCGCCGGGTGACGCGCTCGGTGTAGAGCTCCAGGTTGCGCTGGGCGAGGGCATCGGCCATCGCACGCTTGTTGCCGAAGAAGCGGTAGACGGAGCCGATGGGCACACCGGCCCGCTGGGCCACGGCACGTGTGCTCAGGCCGTCGTAGCCCACCTCGTCGAGGAGGTCGGCGCAGGCGTCGAGGATCCGGGTCAGTCGTTCTGCGCTGCGCCGCTGTACGGGCGCTCTGCGCAGCGAGGTCGCATGGGGCACGGTCTTCATGATGCCTTTCCGCCGGGGTCCGGTGAACCTCCTTCCTCACTACGTACCTCGGTGCCCTGCCCACTCATTCGCGCGTCCGGGCTCGCCGGCGGGGACGAGGACCCCGTGTCCGACGCGGCCCCGCCCGGTGCCGGACCGGCCGGATCCGGTGTCGAGCCGGCCTGATCCGGTGTGGAACCGGCCCTCGACGCCGTGACGTCGGCGGTGCTCTCGACGGCCTCGCCGTGGACGGCCCACACGGTGCCGTCGTCCGCGTACAGCCGCGCGGTGATGTGGTGGGTACCGCGCGGCACCAGCCGGCCGGCCAGGTGGTACTCGCCGGAGCGCAGCCGGGCGACGGTGCGGCCGTCGACGTACAGACGGGCGATGCCTCGTCCGGCGACCGGCACGGTGCGCGCGCCCGGCGGTGAGAAGCGGAAGTTGTGGACGGTCAGGCGCACGTCCCAGCTGTCGGCGGAGTCCGGCTGGATCTCGATCCCGACCTCCGGCGCACCCTTCTCGTCCACGTCACGGTAGAACCGCCCCTCCTCGTCCGCCTCGTCGAGCAACGTGCCCACGGGTGAGGCCGACACTCCGTCCTCCCGCCCGTGCGCATCACCGGTGCCGCAGCCCGCGGGTCCGCCGAACAGGGCGCAGACCGCGAGTGCGGCGAGCAGTCCACGCGTCCACCGCATGACGGGGAGCGTAGAACAAGGCTCCGACAGCCGGATCCCCCTGAAGTCGGGTTCTCGGCTCCGCGGGCAGGTCCTGGGGACTACGTCCGGCGAGGGTCGCCGGTGCGGCCGGTCCGGGTGCGCGAGTGTGGCCGGTCCCGTTCGGTCTCCACGGCCGCCCTCTTGCGCGGGCGCACGCCGAATCCTACGGTGATGCATAGGAATCAGGCGCGAGGGAGCGATCATGAGCGGGGACGCGAGGAAGACGGCCGAAGGGCTGACCTACCTCTCCGGATTCGGCAACGAACACAGCTCGGAGGCGGTCCCGGGGGCGCTGCCGCACGGCCGCAACGCGCCGCAGCGCGCACCCCTCGGGCTGTACGCGGAGCAGCTCAGCGGCACCGCGTTCACCGAGCCGAGGGCGTCGAACCGGCGCTCGTGGCTGTACCGGATCCGTCCGTCGGCCGCGCACCCCGCGTTCACCCGCACCGGCAACGGCGCGCTGCGTACGGCGCCCTTCACGGAGGAGGCGCCCGACCCGAACCGGCTGCGCTGGAACCCGCTGCCGGAGCCTCCGGCGGGGACCGACTTCCTCGCGGGCCTGTGGACCCTCGGCGGCAACGGCGACGCGGCCCAGCGCACCGGTGTCGCCGTCCACCTGTATCACGCCAATTCCTCGATGGAGCGGGTGTTCAGCGACGCCGACGGCGAGCTGCTCATCGTCCCCGAGCGCGGCGGTCTGCTGCTGCGCACCGAGTTCGGGCTGCTCGGTGTGGAGCCGGGCCATGTCGCGCTGATTCCCCGCGGGGTGCGCTTCCGGGTGGAGCTGCTGGACCCCGCGCGGGAGGACGGAGCGGCCGCGGGCGCCCGGGGCTATGTGTGCGAGAACTACGGGGCGCCGTTCCGGCTGCCCGACCTCGGTCCGATCGGCGCCAACGGCCTCGCCAACGCCCGTGACTTCCTCGCCCCGGTCGCCGCCTACGAGGATGTCGAGGGCCCGGTCGAGGTGGTGAACAAGTTCTGCGGCAACCTGTGGACGGCGACGTACGACCACTCGCCGCTCGACGTGGTCGCCTGGCACGGCAACCACCTGCCGTACGTCTACGACCTGCGCCGTTTCAACGTGATCGGCTCCATCAGCTACGACCACCCGGACCCGTCGATCTTCACGGTGCTGACCTCGCCGTCCGACACCCCGGGCCTGGCGGGCGTCGACTTCGTGGTGTTCGCGCCGCGCTGGCTGGTGGGCGAGGACACGTTCCGGCCGCCGTACTTCCACCGGAACGTGATGAGCGAGTACATGGGGCTCATCGAGGGCGCGTACGACGCGAAGGCGGAGGGCTTCGTGCCGGGCGGCGGCTCGCTGCACAACATGATGTCGGCGCACGGCCCCGACCAGGAGACGTTCGAGCGGGCGAGTGCCGCGGAACTGAAGCCGCAGAAGATCGACGACGGGCTGGCGTTCATGTTCGAGACGCGCTGGCCGGTGACCGCGACGGCCCAGGCGGCCCGGGCCGAACATCTCCAGCGGGGGTACGACGACGTGTGGCAGGGCCTCCAGCGGCACTTCCGCGCGGGCGACTGAGGCCACCGGCCGTTGCCTTCCCCGCCCGCGACCGGTACGGATACCCTCGTGACCTCCTTCGCTCCGGACTCGATCGTCCTGAACCGCAAGCTGCCGCTCTGGTATCAGGTGTCGCAGTCCCTGCGCGCCTCGATACTCGGCCGCGCCCCCCAGGACCCCCTCCGTCTGCCCACCGAGGAGCAGTTGGCGGGTCACTACGGGGTGAGTGTGCTGACCATGCGGCAGGCGCTCAAGGAGCTGGAGGAGGAGGGACTCATCACCCGGCACCGGCGGCGGGGCACGTTCATCGAGCCGAGCGCGCAACGCGGCGCGCCCGTGCGGCTGCTCGGCTCGGTGGACGCGATCGTGGCCCAGCAGTCGGGTATGTCGACGGAGCTGCTGGACGAGGGCAAGGGACCGGTCCCGGGTGAACTGGTGGAGTTCTTCCCGGATGTGGACGAGGTGGCGACGTACCACCGGCTGCGCGGTGACGAGGCGACGGGCGAGCCGACGAACCACGCGCGCAACTACCTCAGGACGGACCTGGCCGACCGCATCGACCGGGAGGACCTGATCCGCTGGCCGATGACGAAGGTGCTGCGCGACGTGCTCGGGGTCGCCATCAGCAGGATCACCGACACCGTCGAGGCCCGGCTCGCGGACCCCGAGACCGCCCGGCTGCTCCAGGTCCCGCTGCTCAGCCCGATCCTGCGCTACACCGGCGTGACCTACGGCCAGGACGGCCGCGCGCTGGACGTGGCCGTCATCCACTACCGCGGCGACCGCTTCTCGTTCACCGTCACCCTCGACGCCCACTGAGCATGCGGTACGAGGACGCCGCGCGACGCCCACGTCGTACGATGCCGAGCGTGACGCACGACGCCGCACCGCTGCTCGCGGACCTCATGCCGTGGTCCGTCGCACCGCCGAAGCTGGGCCGGGGGTGGCCGACGGCCCCCGAAGCGGCGTCCCTGAAGGCACGGTGGGACGCCCTCGCGAAGGCCGAAGGACCGGCCCGCGAGGCGCTGTTCGGTCCGACACGCTCGCGCACGACGCACTCCGCGGTCACCCAGCTGCCGGGCCAGTCGAGCGGGACGGGCCGCCTCGTCCGCGACGTCGGCCCGTGCCCGGAGCCCGTCCGGGCGCTGACCGCGCCCTTCGACGAGCAGTGGCTGATCCCGGACCACCGGCTGATCGACGCGGCGCGCCCCGAGTTGTGGCGGGTGGCGGGTGAGGGCCAGGTGTTCGCCGTCGAACAGACGGTGGTGCCCGAGTCGCCCGGACCCGCCCTGCTGGCCACCTCCGTGCTGCCGCTGACCGCCGGCCGCGGCGGCCGGGTGCGCCCCCTGTACCGGCGCCCCGGAGGCGTCGAACCGAACCTGGCGCCCGGCCTGTTGGAGCACCTCGGCACACGGCTCGGCCACTCCCCCGCCCCCCGGGACGTCCTCGCCTGGACGGTCGCGGTCGCACGGCCCGGCCGGGAGGGCTGCCTGGTCCCGCTCACCGCCGACCCGGAAGTGTGGGCGTACGGAGTCGAGTTGGGGCGGCGGATGCTCTGGCTGATGTGCCGGGACGGCGAGCGGCCCAAGCTCCCCGGCGGCCGGCGCCCGTACGTCCGCGCGCCCCTCACCGGCCTGCCCCACGCGGACACGGGCCGCCCCGGAGGGACGATCCTCCTCGACCCGCGCTACGACCGCGACGAGGAGGCCCTGCTCCTCGGCGAGGGCAGGATCTCCCCCGTGCCGCCGGAGGCCTGGGACTTCGAGGTGGGCGGGGTACGCGTGCTGGAGCGGTGGTTCACGGCCAGGACCGGGGTGTCCGAGCCGGGCACCCTGGAGGCGATCGGCCCCACCGCGTGGCCGCGGAGCCGGACGTCCGAACTCCTCGAACTCATCACGGTGCTCGCCCTGCTCGCCGAACTGCGCCCCCGACGGGCCGAGCTGCACCTCCACTCCCCCATCACCCGGGCCGAACTCGACACGGCGGGCGTCCTCCCGGCCCCGCCCACGGCCCACCGCCCCGCTTCCGTCCTGGACCACCACGAGGAGGGCCCGGAGGGGCAGTTCGCGCTGCTCTAGGGACATCCGGGCCCTGCCCCGCAGCACGACGCCCCGCCGGCCACGCCCGGCGGGGCGTCCTCACGCCTTCGGCTCGAAGGCGTCCAGCACCCGGCCCAGCGCCCGCTCGAACACCGCCTCCAGGTCGATCGGGCCCGCGTCCTCCATGAAGGCGGCGGCCATCCGCGGATAGGCACCCGACGCCACCTGACCACCCAGATAGGCGATCCGGGCCGCGTTCTCCTGCTCCTCGGTCCAGGGCAGCGCGCGGGTCCGCTCGACGGTGGCCAGTTCGTTGCCGACGTAGGTCGTGACCACACCGTTGAGCATCGCGCGGCAGCGCGCTCGCGATGCCCGGGCCGCAGTACCGGTCCTACCTCGTTCCCGGACTGCTGGTGGCGACCGCCGCCAACGGCGTCATGACCGGGATGTTCCAGGCGGCGCAGGACACCCACCGCGGAGTGACGGACCGCTTCCGCACGTTGCCCGTGAGCCGGGCCGCCGTGCCCCTCGGACAGGCCGTCGCGGATCTGCTCGTGACGGCCGTCGGCACCGTGCCGTTCCTGCTCGTCGGGCTCGCGGTGGGCTGGCGCGTCGAGGACTCGGCCCTCCACGCGGTCGCCGCGGTCCTCCTGCTGCTGCTCTTCCGGTTCGCGGCGACCTGGACGGGCATCTTTCTCGGCCTGCTGACCCGGAGCGAGGAGGCGGCCGGCCAGCTCGGCAGCGTGACGTTCATGCTGCCGCTGCTGTCCAACGCGTACATCCCGACGGACGGCCTGCCGGGTGTTCTGCGCACACTCGCCGAGTGGAACCCGATCAGCGCGGTGACGGCGGCCCTGCGCGAGCTGTTCGGAAACGGCCGGGTGCCGCCCGGCTCCGCGTGGCCGGTGGCCCATCCGGTCGCGGGGGCGCTGGTCTGGTGCGGGGTGCTGCTCGCCGTGTTCCTCCCGCTCGCCGTCCGCCGGTTCGCGGCCGGGGACCGGTGAGAGCACCGGCAGGCCCGGCCCGCCCGGGCCCGTCGGCCGGTCAGCACCGACGCATGACAAAGGTGCTCCCGAGGAGCCATGATCCACCGCATGCAGTCACAGCCTCTGCCCCTCGAAGGCATCACCGTCGTCGCCGTCGAACAAGCGGTCGCGGCTCCCTTCGCGACGCGTCAGCTCGCCGATCTCGGGGCCCGTGTCATCAAGGTCGAACGGATCGACGGCGGGGACTTCGCCCGCGGCTACGACTCCGCGGCCTCGGGTCTGGCCTCGCACTTCGTGTGGTGCAACCGCGGCAAGCAGTCCCTCGCCGTCGATCTGAAGGACCCCCGCGGGCTCGATGTCGTCCGCCGGCTCGTCGCGGACGCGGACGTGTTCGTGCAGAACCTCGCCCAGGGGGCGGCGGCCCGGCTCGGTCTCGACGCGGCGACCCTGTGTGCCGGGCAACCGCGGCTGGTGGCCGTGGACATCTCGGGATACGGGCCGTCCGGGCCGTACGCCGGCAAACGCGCCTACGACATGCTCGTGCAGTGCGAGGCGGGGCTCGTGTCGGTCACCGGGACGCCCGAGCAGCCGGTGAAGGCCGGGATTCCGGCGGCCGACATCGCGGCGGCCATGTACGCGTTCTCCGGTGTCCTCGCGGCGTTGGTCCGACGCAGCACGACGGGGCGGGGCGGTCCGGTGGAGGTGTCGATGCTGGACGCGCTGGCGGAGTGGATGGGCCATCCGCTGCACCACGCGATGCACGGCGGCACCCCGCCGGAGCGCACCGGTCTCGCGCACTCCGTCATCGTTCCCTACGACGTCTATTCGACGGCGGACGGCGGACGGGTGCTGTTGTCGGTGCAGAACGACCGGGAGTGGCGCCGGCTCGCCCAACAAGTGCTCGGAACACCCGAGTTGGCGGACGATCCGGGATACGCGACGAACCCCGCGCGGGTGGCGAACCGGGAACGGGTGGACACCCTGGTGGCGAAGGCGCTCGGCGCGCTCGGCGCCGACGAGGCGGTGGGCCGCCTGGACGCGGCGGGCATCGCGTGCGCACGGCTGCGGGACGTGCGGGAGGTCGCCGAGCATCCGCAGCTGGCGGCCCGGAACCGTTGGCGGGACGTGGACTCGCCGGCCGGGCCGCTGCGGGCGCTGCTGCCTCCGATCACGCTGCCGGGCGGGGAGGAGGCGCGCATGGGGGCCGTTCCGCGGCTGGGCGAGCACACGGGCGTGGTGTTGCGGGGGCTGGGCCTGACGGAGTCGGACGTCGCCGCGTTGCGGCGTGACGGGGTGGTGCGCTGACCGTACGGCTCAGGGCGTGGGTGACCCGCGCTCCGGCCGTGGTGGCCACGGGGCGCCGCTGCCTGCCGTGGGGATGACGGACGCGGAAGGGCAGCGCCGCGCGGGCCGGTGGCTCACCGGAGCGCGGGTCGGGAAACGCCGGTGCCGACGCCGATCAGCGGCCGCCGAACAGTGAGCGGCTCAGCCGCCTGAGAGGCGCGAACAGCGAGACACGCCGCACGCGTGCGCTCCTGGAGCCGCTGTCGTGCGCGGTGTCACGCGCCGTGAGCTCGCGCATCAGTGACGTCGCCTCGACCGTCTCGCGTTGCGGTATGGCGGGTCCGCCCAGCACAGCGAGATGGCGGTCGAGGCGCGAACTGGTCGCGCTGCTCCCGCACGTGATCGCAGGGACACGTGCCCTGCTGCGCACCGTTATCTGTTCCATGTCACTCCCCACCCGTACGAGTCCACCCGGCCCGGGCAGGCTAACCCTATCGCTCCCTCGCGGCACTCGTGTATCGCGGTCCCAGGATTCACCATCTCTGTAAGGGGGTTGACGGTTACTCTCCGAATCCGAGCGTTTCCAGGGCGAGTTGGACAACCGGCTGGCTGGTGGGCTGCACTGACCCTCCGTGAGGTTCGACGGTCACAGCGAGTGACGTCGCGTCCGGGTTCAGTCCGTCGGCGATCAGGGGCGTGTCGCCGTCGAAGAGACCGAGAGAGCGCGGTTTCCCTTCGGGGCGCATGAGCCAGAGCTGGTGGACGCGGCCTCCGGAGGGGGTGCCGAGTCCGCTCAGTGTCACGACGGCGCGCCGCTCCGCGGCGGACGCCACGACGCCGATCCCTCTGCCCCGCGCGTCCCGCTCACCGGTCGCCCGGGCGTCCGGTGCGGCGAGAACGTGGGCGATCTCACGTGCCTGGGCGCGCTCCCGGTCGAGGCTCTCGCGTGTCTGCGCCGCCTGCACGGCGAACAGCGAGGCGACGACGAGGGCCGCGGCGGCCGTGGCGGTGGCGAGGGGGGCGAGCAGCGGGCGGAAGCGGGGTGAGCGTGCCCGGGTGGGCGGCTCGACGGTCCGCGCGTGTGCGGTGCGCTCGCGGGGCGCCGGCTCCTGCGGGGTCGTGCGCACCGCGTACAGGACCCGTTCGCGCAGCGCGGCCGGCGGGGCCGCCGCGGTGGACCAGGCGAGCCGTACGGCGTCCTCGGTCAGCGCCCGCACCTCGTCCGCGCAGCGCTCGCAGCTCCGGAGGTGGCGTTCGAAGCGGCGCCGCTCGTCGGCTTCCAGGGCGTCGAGGGCGTAGGGGGCGGCGAGGGAGTGCAGATCGCGGCCCAGCAGTCTGTCGAGGACGCTCACGCGGCACCTCCCAGGCAGTTGCGCAGGCGGGTCAGGCCGTCGCGCATCCGGGTCTTGACCGTGCCCAGCGGCAGCGAGAGCCGTTCGGCGACCTCCCGGTACGTGTAGCCGTCGTAGTAGGCGAGGGTGACGGACTGGCGCTGCAGGGTGGTGAGCCGGTCGAGGCAGCGACGGACCCACTCGCGTTCGAGCCCCGCCTCGACCTCCTCGGCCACCTGGTCGAACGCGGGATGGTGATGGCGCCGACCCTCGCGCTGCTCGCGCTCGGTGGCGGCACGGGCGCTGCGCACCCGGTCGACCGCGCGGCGGTGCGCGAGGGTGAGGACCCAGGACAGGGCGGTGCCGCGCCCGGGGTCGAACCGCGCGGCGGAGCGCCAGAGTTCGAGCAGCACCTCCTGCGACACCTCCTCCGACTGCGCGGGATCCCGCACCACGCGGCGCACCAGCCCGAACACCGGCCCGGAGACCAGTGCGTACAGATCCTCGAACGCCCTCTGGTCGCCTCCGGCCACCCGTATCAGCAGCTCGTCAGCCTCCACGCGGCCCCCTCTCCGGACGTGCACGGTCCGCCCCCTCCCCTACCTGTTCGCAGCGAACGTCTCTCCGGATGGGTTACGGATCAGGGAGCCGAAAACGCGAGTCCTGCGCCGAACACTTCGAACGGCCGCGGAATCAGGCCGTCGCGAACACGTTTGAGATTCGACCAATCCGCCCCCGCCACCGCTCCGAATGGCGTCCGTCAGGCAAGTTGGACATGAGGACGGACGGCATGACACCTATCTCCAGGAGCGGCGGGGGACGCAGGACTCTCGCGACCCTCGTATGCGGTGCGCTGGCCGCCGGGGCGCTCGCAGCCGCCGGCGTGACCGCGCTGCAACCGGGGGCGGCCTCCGCCTCCAGCCACCGGGAGGCCCCGCTGATCTCGGGCACCCCCCAGTACGACAACACCGACGTGTACGCGTTCGTGAGCCCGGACAAGCCCGACACGACGACCATCGTGGCGAACTGGATCCCCTTCGAGGAACCCGCGGGCGGGCCGAACTTCTATACGTTCGCCGACGACGCCCAGTACGACCTGCACATCGACAACAACGGTGACGCGCAGGGCGAGTTGATCTACCGCTACACGTTCAGGACGCACCGCAAGAACGGCGACACGTTCCTGTACAACACCGGTCCGGTCACCAGCCTCGACGACCCCGACCTGAACATCACGCAGACGTACGACATCGACCTGCTGCGGCTGCACGACCAGAAGCTGGTGTCGCGGACCAAGGTCGCGGACGACGTGCCGGTCGCGCCGTCGAACGTCGGCAAGGCGTCGATGCCGGACTACGCGAAGCTGCGCGGGCAGGCCGTGCACAAGCTGGCGGGCGGCTCCACGACGTTCGCCGGTCAGGCGGACGACCCGTTCTTCCTGGACCTGCGCGTCTTCGACCTGCTGTACGGCGGGAACCTGACCGAGGTCGGGCGGGACACGCTCAAGGGCTACAACGTCAACTCCATAGCCCTGCAGGTGCCGAACGACATGATCCGCGAGTCGGCGGGACAGCCGGTCGTCGGCATCTGGTCGACCACGCAGCGCAGGGACGCCCGCGGCAGCTACCGGCAGGTCTCCCGGCTCGGCATGCCGCTGGTGAACGAGGTCGTCAACCCGCAGAAGGACAAGGACAAGTTCAACGCGTCCGCGCCCTGGAACGACGCCCAGTTCCTGAAGAACGTGACCAACCCGGAGCTGCCGAAGCTCATCGAGGGCATCTACAAGATCAAGGCCCCCGCCGAGCCGCGCAACGACCTGGTCGACGTGTTCCTGAAGGGTGTGAAGGGCCTCAACCAGCCGCCCCACGTGCGCCCGGCGGAGGAACTGCGCCTCAACACCTCGGTCAAGCCGGCCATGCATCCCAAGCGCCTCGGTGTGCTCGACGGCGACAACGCGGGCTTCCCGAACGGGCGGCGGCTCACCGACGACGTGATCGACGCCTCGCTCCAGGTCGTCGAGGGTGAACTGGTCGGCTCCAAGAACGACTTGGGCGACGCGGTCGACAAGAACGACAAGAAGTTCGAGAAGTACTTCCCGTACGTGGCCGAGCCCACCTCCGGTTCGCGTGGCGCCCTCGCCAAGGGCACCGCCGCCGGGACCGACGTGCGCAGCCAACTCGGTGACGCGCTGCAGCCTGCCGGAACCTCCGGCGGCGGGACCGACACCGTGCTCGTCGCGGGCTCCGCGGCGGCGGGCGCCGCCGGGATCCTGCTCATCGGCACCGGCCTGCGCTGGTGGCGCCGCCGCTACGACCGGGCCTACTGACCCGGCCTCCCGACCGGCGCGGCCCGCACGTACCGACCCCCCACCGTGCGGGCCGCGCCCCCCTTCCCGTCTGCAAGCAACGACCCGTTCCATCAAGGACTTTGAGGAGAGGGCATGTCCCCGGGTACGAACGACGACGCGACGCCCGACGCCGGCAGGGCCGCGCCCGAGGCGAGCACCGTGGGGGCCGGGCCGGCCGGGAACAGTGCCTCCCGCGGCCGCCTGCGACCGGCCCGACTCGCCTTCTGCGCCGCCGCGTTGGCCGTCGCGTTGACGGCGGGGGCCGTGGCCGTCGGCGCCCTTCGGGACAGCGGCGCGACACCCGCCGTCGCCACGGCGGCGGCCGGGGTGTCGCCGCAGTTGCTGGCGAGCGGCGATCTCGACGCGAGCATCACCTCGCTCCAGGCCCATCTCCGCACGCAGCCGGCCGACTTCGGCGGCTGGGCCACGCTCGGTCTGGCCTATGTGGAACAGGCCCGCACCAAGGGCGACCCCTCCCGCTATCCGCAGGCGCAGGAAGCGCTGGACCGTTCCCTGAAGATGCGCCCCCACTACGACCCGGCACTCGCCGGACGGGCCGCGCTCGCCGCCGCCCGGCACGACTTCACCGGCGCCCTGAAATACGCGGAGCTCGCCCTCGAGCAGAACCCGTACAGCGAGCGCGCCCTCTGCTCCCGGATCGACGCACTCGTCGAACTCGGCCGCTACGCCGAGGCGTCGAAGGCCGCCGACCTCGCCGACTCCAGGCGTCCGGGCGTACCCGTCTTCACGCGGTACGCCTACGTCCACGAGCTGCGCGGTGACGTGCCTACCGCCCGACGGGTGCTGAAGCAGGCGCTCGCCACGGCGACGAGCCGCGGCGACATCGCGTACGTGGCGACCGCGCTCGGTCAACTCGCCTGGAACCAGGGCGACTACGGTTCCGCCCTCACCTCCTACGCACGGGCGCTCGCGGCCGACGACAGTTACCTGCCCGCCCTGGAGGGCCGGGCCCGTGCCCAGGCGGCGCGCGGGGACCGGGCCGCGGCGATCAGGGGCATGGAGCAGGTCGTCCAGCGCTATCCGCTGCCGCAGCCCCTCGTCGAGCTGGGCGAACTGTACGAGGCACGCGGCAGGGCCGGTGACGCGCGGAAGGCCCGCGACCAGTACGCGCTGGTGAACGCCTGGGTCTCCCTCGCCCGCGCGAACGGCGTCGACGCCGACCTCGACACCGCGCTGGCCGCCGCCGACCACGGGGACCACGGGGCCGCGCTGAAGGCGGCCCGCGACGAGTGGGCGCGCCGGCACACCGTGCACACCGCGGACGCGCTCGCCTGGGCCCTGCACGTCTCGGGCCACGACAAGGAGGCGCTGCCGCACGCCCGGGAGGCCACGGCGACGGGCTATCGCAACGCGTCCTTCCTCTATCACCGCGGTGTCATCGAACGGGCCACCGGACACACGAAGGCGGCCCGCGCCTCGCTGAAGGCGGCCCTGGAACTGAACCCGGGCTTCTCCCCGTTGGGCGCCCGAGAGGCCCGCGCCGCGCTGAAGGCGGCACGGTGAGGGCGCGTCGGCTGCTCGCCGCGTGCGGGGCGGCCCTGACCGCGGCCTGCGCGCTGGTCCTGATCCCCGCCGGACCGGCGGCCGCGCATCCCCTGGGCAACTTCACCGTCAACCGGTACGACGGACTCGTCGCGGCCCCCGGTCAGTTGCGCGTCGACCACGTCGAGGACCTCGCGGAGATTCCCGCGACCCAGGCGAAGCCGGACATCGCGAGGCTCGGCATGACGGAGTGGGCCCGGCAACGGTGCGCGAGCGCCGCGCGCGGGAGCAGGGTCACCGTCGGCGGGCACGAGGTCGCGCTCACCCCGGGCGCGAGCCACGCGCGGACGCGGCCGGGACAGGCCGGGCTGAACACCCTGCGCGTGGAGTGCCGTTCGACGGCACCGCTCCCGAAGGGCGAGGACGCCTCGGTGGGCTTCCACAGCGCGGGCGCCGACCGCGGGCCGGGCTGGCGGGAGATCACCGCCCGGGGCGACCGGATGACGCTCACCGCCTCGGACGTACCGCGCACCTCGGTGTCCGCGGAGCTGACCACGTACCCGAAGGCGCTGCTGTCCTCGCCGGCCGACACCGCCACCGCCACGCTGCGGATCCGCCCGGGCGGCCCCGCTCTTGTCGAGGGCCGCCGGAACGCGCCGGCCGCCTCGGTGCTGCCGCGCGGCGCCGACCGCTGGACCGAGGCCCTGAACAACCTGGTGGCCCGGCACCACCTCACCTTCGGCTTCGCCGCGCTGGCCCTGGTGATCGCCGTCGGCCTGGGCGCGATGCACGCCCTCGCGCCGGGCCACGGCAAGACCTTGATGGCCGCGACGGCGGCGGCGCGCGGCGGCCGGGCCCGGCTGAAGGACGTACTGCCGCTGGCCGCGTCGGTGACGGTCACGCACACCCTCGGGGTCGTCGCGCTCGGACTGCTCGTCACCGCGGGGTCGGCGGCGGCGCCGTCCGTGATCGCCTGGCTGGGCGTGTCGAGCGGCGTCCTGGTGACCCTGGCGGGTGTCACGCTCCTGCGCAGGGCCTGGCCCCACCGGTCGCCGGGACACGGCCTGCCCCACAGCCACACGGACGGCCACCCGCACGGCGGGGACCACGCACACGGGCACGAGCACGAGCACGAGCACCCGGACGGTACCGACCACGTCCACGAGGCCGGGTCGGAACACCCGCACCACCACGAGCACGCGCGTGAACAGGCCGCCGTCCACTCCGTCATCCGTCGGCACGACCGGGAACGCGCCGTCCTGGACGCGGACACGCACCCCCGGGACGGGCGCGCCGGTCATCGCGAACGCCCGCTGGTCCTGGCACACGCCGCCGCGGCACCGCGGACGGGCTCCCCGGTCACCACCGCGCCGCAACCCGACCCGCACCCGCACGACGCGAGCCCCGGCCACACCCATGCCCACGACCACCCCCACGACCACGAGCACCACCACCCGTCCGCACCCACCCCGCGATCCCGCGTCCGCCGCTCCCTCGAACGCCGCTCCCCCGCGCTCGAACACACCCACGGCGGCTTCACCCACACCCACGAGATCGCCCCGACCCTGCGCGGAACGATCCTGCTGGGGTTCGCCGGCGGGCTCGTGCCCAGTCCGTCGGCGGTGGTCGTACTCGTGGGGGCCGCGGCGCTCGGGCAGGCCTGGTTCGGCCTCCTGCTCGTTCTCGCGTACGGCGTCGGCCTGGCCCTGACGCTGACGGCGGCGGGCTTCGCCGTCGTCCGGCTCGGAGGCGGCGTGAACCGGGCCCTGGCGAGGCGTCCGCGCTGGGCCGAGGGACGGGCCGTACGGTTCGTCCGCCGGACCGCACCCCTGGGATCGGCGGCGATCGTGGTGGCCCTCGGGGCCGGATTGGTGCTCAAGGGGGCGGCATCCGTACTCGGCTGAGCTACTTTTGGGGAGATGTCGCGCGGATGCGAATGGGGGACGCACGTGTCCGAAGATCCGGGCAGTGAACGTGTGATCGCGGGCCGCTACCGCCTGCTCTCGCCCCTGGGCGAGGGCGGCATGGGAACGGTGTGGCGCGCCCGTGACGAGGTGCTGCAGCGCGAGGTGGCCGTCAAGGAGGTCCGCGCCCCGGCCGGACTCGCCGGGTCGGAGATCGAGCGGATGTACGCCCGCCTGGAACGGGAGGCGTGGGCGGCCGCCCGTATCTCCAACCACAACGTCGTCACGGTGTACGACGTGGCTACCCAGGACGGCCGGCCGTGGATCGTGATGGAGCTGGTCCGGGGCATCGCGCTCTCCGATCTGCTGGACGCCGAGGGGCCGTTGGCGCCGCGGCGGGTCGCCGGCATCGGCGCCGACGTACTGTCCGCGCTGCGGGCCGCGCACGCGGCGGGAGTGCTGCACCGCGACGTGAAGCCGGCCAACGTCCTGATGTCGAACGACGGACGGGTCGTGCTGACGGACTTCGGCATCGCCACGGTCGAGGGCAGTTCCGCGCTGACCATGACGGGCGAGGTCATCGGATCGCCCGAATTCCTGGCCCCGGAGCGCGCGTTGGGACGTACGCCGGGACCGGAGTCGGACCTCTGGTCGCTCGGGGTGCTGCTGTACGCGGCGGTCGAGGGCAACTCCCCCTTCCGGCAGAACACTCCGCTGAGCACCTTGCGGGCCATCGTCGACGAGCCGCTGCCGGTGCCCCGCCGGGCGGGTCCCCTCACCCCCGTGATCGAGGGACTGCTGGCCAAGGATCCTGCCGCGCGGACGAGCGCCGCCGCGGCCGAGCAGGAACTGCGCGCGATCGCCGAGGGCGGCAGGACCCCCACCCGGGCCGTCGGCCCGCTGCCGCCCTCCGACACACCCACGATCGGCGCGTTCCACCAGCCGTCGCCCGGCCCGCCGACGCCGTCGGGAGGATTCGGTCCGCCTCCGGTGACGAGGTCCACGACGGGCCCCACCGCGGAGCCGGGCCGTCGTCGCCCGGCGGCCTTCGTCCTGATCGCCGGGGTGGCCGCGCTCGCCCTCGCCGTCGGCGGACTGACGTACGCGCTGCTCAACCACGACGACGGGAACGGCGGAAGCGGCGGGAACAACGCGCGGAGCAGCACCGACGGGGGCGGCAGCGGGGGCGCGACGGACGGGGCGAAGAGCCACAGCGGGAGCGGGGCCACCGACCCCACCGGCAGCGCGAGTTCGTCCGCGAGCGCGCCCACCGGCGGAGGGGCGACGACCGCCCGGCCCGCCCAGTCGGTGCGCGTGACGGTGTCGGGCCGGCACACCGACTACACGGGGTCCTGTCCGCCGCCCGGCGCGGAGGCGCCCTCGTTCACGGCGACCTTTACGGTGGGCCGGGTACCGGTGGACGTCGAGTACCGGTGGGTCACGGAGACCGGCGAGGTGACCGACAAGAGCTGGAAGACGCTCTCGTTCCCCGCGGGCGGCGGCAGGACCCGGCAGACGACGGTGGTGGCGACGACCTACGACACGACCGGGGCGTTCGCCAACAGGATCAGCGTCGAGGTCCGGAGCCCGGTCCGTACGACGTCCGACGCGGTGCCGTTCACGATCACATGTGCGACGGAGACCCCGACTGACGGAGCCTCCGCTTCCGCATCACCTCAGTAGAGCCGGAGGGCTCAGACCGCTCCGCTGAGGACGGGGAGGTAGCCGCCGGACTGTCCGGCCGCCGTCGGGTGGTAGGACTCCCCGATGTCCAGCCAGTTCAGGCTGTGCAGCCAGACACTGCTGGAGCAGATCTCGTGGCCCGTGAAGGTGCCGCGGACATCACCGAAGGTGAATCCGTAGGCGGCGGCGCGGGCCGCGATCGCGCTGTCCAGGTAGTCGGCCGCGCCGTTGATGGCGGACCGTTCGGTCTCCGACAGTCCGGTCAGGCAACTGCCGTTGAGCTTGTAGAAGCGGGGATAGCCGAGGACGACGACGTGGGCGGACGGCGCCTTCGCCCGGATCGCCGAGTACACCGAGTTGAGGTTGCCGGGGAGTGTGGAGGCGACGTACGCCTTCGCCGTGGCGATGCGCGCGAGGCAGGAACTCTCGGACTGCAGGACACACGTCGTCATGACGTCCGAGAAGCCGGCGTCGTTGCCGCCGATGCTGATGGAGACGAGGCCGGTCGAGGAGGTGAGGGGACCGAGCTGGTTCGCCGTGACATCACCCGTACGAGCGCCCGAGCAGGCGGTGAAGTCGAACGACGAGGGTGAATGCGCGGCCGCCCAGAGATAGGGGTAGGCCTTCGTGCTGCGCTTGCAGTCGCCGCTGGAGCTGATGTAGCTGTCGGCGCCGACACCGGAGGAGTAGGAGTCACCAAGGGCCACATAGCCGGTGGCGGCGGCCGTTCGTGCCTGCGCCGTGGCCGCCCCGGTGAGGGTGACGCCGACGGCGAGGAGGAGTGAGGTCACGTATGCCGTAATTCGGGAACGTCTCATGGAACCTCCCTTTAGCAGGATCTCTGCCACAACTTTGGTACCAGCTACGCGCATTGACAGGAAGTGTTCATGCCAAAACTTCTGTGCCACTGCGTCAGGAGACCCGCGAACGCGCCCCCTTCACGCCTTGACGGCCATGGACGCGCTGCGCCACATTGAAGCCCGGCATCCGGCGCGTCGGGGGGCAAAGTCGCCAATGCAGACCTTACGGATCAAGGCATCCTCATCCGACACCACGAAGGGGCCGCGGCGGCGCCCGGGGAGGGACCTGCTGCCGCTGCTCGCGGGCGGCGCGACCACGGTGGGGGCCGTGGGCGCGTTCCTCGCGCTCGCCGACGCGGGCTCACCGCTGCGCGGGCCGTTCACGCTCTTCTTCCTGCTCGCCGCGCCGTCGGCCGCGATCGGGGCCGCGCTGCGCGGGCTCGATCCGTTCGGCCGCGTCCTCACGTCCGTCGCCGGCGCCGTGGTCCTGAACATGCTGGTGGCCCAGGGCATGCTCGCCGTGCACCGCTGGTCGGTGCCCGGCGGCATCATCGCCGTGGCGGCGCTCAGTTCACTGATTCTGCTGCTCACACTGGTGCGCCGACGGCGCACCCAAGGACCCTCAAACGGATGGGGAAAATCCGTTCGAGGTACAAGGTAACGGTCAAACCAACAAAAAGGTGAGGCCTCGTTCCAGGTCTTGCCATACAGACGCATTCGTCAATACCGTCGTACATCTCACCCGCATCGGTCCATCATCAGCGGCTCCAGGGGAGGGCTCAGGACCGCGATGGAAGCCGGCGCGGGGCGCGGTTGGGGGGTGCCGTTCTCGGTGACCAGACGTATGCCGAGTCGGGCCGCGCGGCCTGCTCCTCAGTTCGGAGCCGGCAAGCTTTGCCAGCTCACCCGGCATGGACGGAGAGCCATTCCGGCATGCCGTCAGTGAGTAACCCCCCTTTCGAACCGGACAAAGAGACGGACCGCCCAGGGGCGGGCGGTCCACCGGACGAGAGGGACCAGACTCATGAGCTCAGTCCTGCGCCCAGCCATCACGGGCGACCATCCGTCAACGGCCGCGAACTACCGGCCGATCTCCTCTCACCTGGCCATCGCGCCACCGGTGAGTGTCGTGATTCCCGCCATGAATGAGGCGGAGAATCTCCCGTACGTCTTCAAGACGCTGCCGTCCTGGATCCACGAAGTGGTCCTCGTGGACGGCAACTCCACCGACAACACCGTCGAGGTCGCACGGGAGCTGTGGCCGGACGTCAAGGTCGTCAAGCAGCTCGGCAGGGGCAAGGGCGACGCGCTGATCACCGGGTTCGCGGCGTGCACCGGCGACATCATCGTCATGGTCGACGCGGACGGCTCGGCCGACGGCCACGAGATCGTCTCGTACGTCTCCGCGCTGGTGTCCGGGGCGGACTTCGCCAAGGGCTCGCGGTTCGCCAACGGCGGCGGCACGTCCGACATGACGCCGATCCGCAAGCTCGGCAACCGTGTGCTCTGCGCGACCGTCAACGCCAAGTTCGGCGCCCGCTACACCGATCTCTGCTACGGCTACAACGCGTTCTGGCGGCACTGCCTCGACAAGATCGAACTCGACTGCACCGGCTTCGAGGTCGAGACCCTGATGAACATCCGGGTCGTCAAGGCCGGCCTCAAGGTGCAGGAGATACCCAGCCACGAGTACCTCCGCATCCACGGCGCGAGCAACCTGCGCGCCGTGCGGGACGGGATCCGGGTGCTCAAGGTGATTCTCAAGGAGCGGTCCAACCGGCGTGCGCTGCGCCGGACACCGCACGCCCACCAGCTCGACTCGGGCCGGGGAGAGGTGTCTTGAGCACGCGGGACATCTCCGTGGTGATCTGCGTGTACACCGAGGACCGCTGGGAGGACATCCTCGCGGCGGTCTCCTCGGTGCGGGCGCAGTCCCTGCCCGCCCTGGAGACACTGCTGGTCGTCGACCACAACGTCGTTCTGCTGGAGCGGCTGGCCGGGGAGTACAAGGAGACCGAAGGGGTGCGGGTGCTCGCCAACGCGGGTCCCCGCGGTCTGTCCGCCGGACGCAACACGGGGATCGCCGCCTCGCACGGCCCGGTCATCGCCTTCCTCGACGACGACGCCGTCGCCGAGCGGGACTGGCTGCGGCACTTCGCCGAGGGCTACGCCGACCCGCGGGTGATGGCCGTCGGCGGGCGCACGATGCCCGTCTGGGCGTCGGGCCGGCGGCCGGCCTGGTTCCCCGAGGAGTTCGACTGGGTGGTGGGCTGCACGTACAGGGGCCTGCCGCCGGGCCGGGTCCGGGTCCGCAACGTCCTCGGCGGCAACGCCTCCTTCCGCCGTACGGCGTTCGACGCGGCGGGCGGCTTCGCGACCGGGATCGGCCGCGACGGCGACAAGCGTCCGCTGGGCTGCGAGGAGACGGAGCTGTGCATCCGGCTCACCCGTGCCCGGCCGGACGCCGTCCTGCTGATCGACGACCGTGCCGTCATCCACCACCGGGTGCCCGCCGCCCGCGAGCGCTTCGGCTACTTCCGCACCCGCGCCTACGCCGAGGGTCTCTCCAAGGCCCTGGTCGCCCGCAGTGTGGGCGCGGGCAAGGGACTGGAGTCGGAACGCCGCTACACCACCCGGGTGCTGCCCGTCGGCGTGCTGCGCGGGCTGCGCGACGCCGCCTTCGCCCGTCCCGGCGGCGCCGGGCGCGCGGGCGCGATCGTCGCCGGGGTACTGACGGCGGCCGGCGGGTATGTCGCGGGGAGCGTCCGGGCCCGCCGGAGCGGCGCCGTCTTCTCGGTCGTCCCCGTCGCGGCGGTCGAGGAGGCGGCGGACGACGAGGGGGCGGCGGCATGAACGGACCGGTACCGATCCTGATGTACCACTCGGTCGCGCGGACGCCGAACGACGCGACCCGGGCGCTGTCCGTCGCGCCCGAGGCGTTCGCCGAGCAGATGGCGCTGCTCGACGACCGCGGGTTCACACCCGTCGGCACCGCCCGGCTGGCGGCTTCCTGGCGCTCGGGCGTCCCGCTGCCCGCGCGTCCGGTCCTGATCACCTTCGACGACGGCTACGAGGGCGTGCACCGGCACGCCCTGCCCGCCCTCGCCAAGTACGGCTTCGCCTCCACCCTCTTCGTCTCCACGGGGTGGATCAGGGGCGCGTACGACACCGGGGGCGGCCTCGACACCATGCTCGACTGGGACCAGGTGCGCGAACTCGCCGGGGATCAGGTGGAGATCGGCGGCCACAGCCACACCCATCCGCAGCTCGACCAGATCACGGACGACGCGCTCCGGTTCGAGCTGCGGCACTGCCGGGAGATCATCGCCGGCGAACTGGGGTCGCCTCCCGTCTCGTTCGCGTACCCGTACGGCTACTCCAGCGCACGGGTGCGCCGTTCGGTGCGTGCGGCGGGGTTCGCCCAGTCGCTCGCCGTCGGCAACGGTCTCGCCCGCCGCCGCCAGGGCCCGTACGCCCTGCAACGCGTCACCGTGCGCCGCACGACCGGTATCGAGGAGTTCGAGCGGCTGGTCGAGGGCCGTTCGATCGCCCGCACCTTCGCCCGGGACCGCGCCCTCACCAAGGGGTACGCCATGGTCCGAAGAGCACGACAGGTCCGCCGGAAGGCCATCCGTTCCCGTGTCTGACACGACCACCACAGCCCAGGCCTCGACCACATCGCCCGAGGCACCCGAGCAGCGGCCGGGCCGCCGCCTCCGTCTGCCCGGCACTGGCCGCAAGGGCGGCGGAGGCGGCAGCCCGCTGTTCCGCAACGCCTACGCCCTGATGCTCAACACCGGGATCTCCGCGGTGCTGGGCCTCGGGTACTGGCTGATCGCCGCCCGCTACTACACCGAGTCCGCCGTCGGCCAGGGCTCCGCTGCCATCGCCGCGATGAAGCTCCTCGCGGGTGTCACCGCGGTGACACTGACCGGCGCCCTCGCCCGCTTCATCCCCGTCGCCGGACGCGCCACCGCCCGGCTCATCTTCCGCACGTACGCGGGCAGTTCGGTGGTCGTGGCGTTCGCCGCCGGGATCTTCCTGCTCACCCTCGACCTGTGGGGCCCCTCGTACCGCTTCCTGCACGGCCCGCTCCACGGCGTGTTCTTCGTGCTCGCGGTGGTCGCCTGGTCGGTGCTGACACTGCAGGACGGGGTACTGACGGGGCTGCGCAGCGCGCTGTGGGTGCCGGTGGGAAACACCGTGTTCTCCGCGGTGAAGCTGGCCCTGCTGATCGGCCTCGCCGCCGCGATCCCCACCTCGGGCGTCTTCGTCTCCTGGGTCGCGGCGATCGCCCTGTCGGTGGTGCCGCTCGGGATCCTGGTGTTCCGCCGGCTGGTCCCCCGGCACGTGAAGGCGACGGAGAACCACACCCGGCCGCCCTCCCTCAAGGAGATCGGCCGGTTCCTCGCCGGTGACTACACCGGGTCGCTGTTCTCGCTCGCCGTGGTCTATCTCGTCCCGGTGATCGTCGCCTCGCAGGTCAGCTCCACCGACAACGCGTACTTCTACATCACGACGACCATAGGCGGCACGGTCAACCTGCTCGCCATCAACATGGGCGCCTCGCTGACGGTGGAGGGGTCGCACGATCCGGCGCGGCTCGCCGCCAACACCCGGGCCGCGCTCCGGCGCATGGCCAGGATCATGCTGCCGGTGTGCGGGCTGCTGTTCCTCGGCGCGCCGTACATCCTGCACGTCTTCGGCGCCGGGTACGCGCACGCGGCGACCCCGCTGCTGCGCTGGTTCGCCGTCGGCGCGCTGCTGCGGGTGGTCATGGAGACCTACTTCGCCGTGCTGCGCGCGCAGAGCCGCACCTCAGGACTCGCCTATCTGCAGGGCCTGTTGTGCCTTCTGGTGCTCGGCCTCACGGTGATCCTGCTGCCCCGGATGGGTCTGACGGGCGCTGGAGTCGCGGAGATCTCCAGCCTCGCGGTGATCGTGACGATCGCCGCCCCCATGCTGTTCAGGATCGTGCGGACCGCGCCGGCCGCCGAACCGCCACAGGACGCGGCGCCGGACGGGGACCTCGCCGACCTGGGTGCCGGCGACGTCGCCGCGTCGCGAGAGCCGAAGCGGGGCCCCGCCCGGGCCCTCGACTCGGACACTCTGGCCCTCGGCCTGCACATCGACCTCGACCACCTGGAACGCCGGCCGGACGTACGCCCCGGGCCGGGCACGCCGCCGACCGGCACCCCCGCGGTGCGCGCCGGGAGGGGTGCGGAGCGCCGCCCCGCGTGGGCGCAGCGGCAGCCGGCCGTGGGGCTGCCCGTGGAGGCTCGGGAGCCGGGTTCGGAGGCCTCGTTGGGTCCGGTGGAGGTGCCGGAGGTCGACGCCCCGTTCGAGACGGAGGGGCCCGGCGGTGCCGCGTCCGGGGTGCGGGCCGCTTCCGTGGAGGGCGCGTCGGCGGCGGAACCGGTCGCGGCGGACAGGACCGCGGAGGACCGGCAGCCACCGGACGGCCCTTCGTCGTCCTGGCGTGAGCGCGTCCTGCGTCCGTCGAGACCCGGTGTCGTCCTCGGCTTCCTGCTGATCTCGGCGCTGCTTCTCTACTGGGTCCCCGCGTTCGGCCTCGACGACGACTCGCTGACGGCCATGGGCGGCCTGGGCCTGGTCTCGGTGCTCCCGCTGCCGACGCTGATCGGCGCGGCCCTGCTGGTCACGGTGTTCAGCTCGCTGCTCTGGATGAAACGCGAGCACCGGGGTCTGCTGCTGGTCACGCTGCTCGCCACGGTGGTGTCGCTGCACGCGCTCCCGGCGGTCATCGAGACCGAGCCGCGGTTCGCGACCGCCTGGCAGCATCTCGGCTTCCTCGACTACATCGACCGCACGGGGTCCGCCGTGCCGGACCTGGACGCCCGCTGGAGCTGGCCGGGCTTCTTCGCGGTGGCCGCGTTCGTCGCGAAGGCGTGCGGGGTCTCCGACCTGTCCGAGGTCATCCGCTGGTGGCCGATGACGATCCAACTCCTCTATCTGGCGCCGATGTTCCTGCTGGTCCGGTCGATGCGGGCGAGCTGGCGCGCCAAGTGGACGGGCATCTGGTTCTTCACGCTGTGCGGCTGGGTGGGCCAGGACTACTTCTCGCCGCAGGGCTTCACGTATCTGCTGTACCTGGTGTTCGTGGCGATCCTGCTCGTGTGGTTCCGGGCACCACGCGTGGTGTGGACGAAGCGGCGGCCGGGCGAGGCGGAGGTCGAGCCGACGGACCGGCGCCAGCAGGCCGTGCTGCTGATGGTCCTGATCGGGCTGTTCGCGGCCACCGTGCCAGCGCACCAGCTCACCCCGTTCGTGATGCTGGGCGTTCTCGCGGTCCTCGTCCTCGTCGGCCGTTCCGAACTGCGCGGTCTGCCCATCCTGTTCGCCGTCGTGGTCGCCGCCTGGATCGGATTCATGGCCGAGCCGTACTGGTCGGGCCACTTCGACGACCTGTTCGGGGGCGTCGGGGGCGTCGGCAGCAACGTGTCGACGTCGGTCTCCGGCCGTATCCAAGGCGGCAGTTCGACGCACAAGCTGGTGCTGTACACGCGGGTGCTGCTCGCCGGCGGCATGATGGCCTTCGCCTGCTGGGGCTGGTGGCGACGGCGCGAGCACCGGTACCGCGAGCGGTCGCTGCTGGTGCTGACCTTCGTCCCGTTCCTCGGCTTCGGCATGCAGTCCTACGGCGGCGAGATGGCGCTGCGGGTCTTCATGTTCGCCGTGCCGGGTGCCGCCCTGCTCGCCGGACTCGCCCTGTTCCCGCGTACCGGTGTCACCGCGAAGGAGCGGGAGAAGGACCGGCTGAGTCTCGCCCCGGTCGCCGCGCTGATGGCGGGCCTGCTCCTCATGGGCGGCTTCCTGGTGGCCCGTTGGGGCAACGAGTCGTTCGAGCGGATCCGGCCGGGCGAGGTCACGGCCATGAACTACGTGTACGCGCACGACGATCCGACGGCCCGGCTGCTGTGGCTGAGCAACGACACGGTCGACAACGTGACGCCCGCGATGCCCTGGGGCGCCAGGGACATGGAGAAGGTGAGTTACGTTCCCACGCTCGCGCCCGCCGACCCGGTGCTGGTGTCCGGGCTCGTCAAGGCGCTCAAGGACGCGGGCCCGAACTCGTACCTGATGATCAATCGCAGCCAGGTGGTCTACCTCCAGTTGGACGTGGGCTATTCGGCGACGTGGGAGTCGCGGCTGATCACGAACCTCGACGAGCGGCCGGAGCTGAGGAAGGTCCTGGCCAACGACGACGTCACGATGTACGCGCTGCGCGAGCGGCCGGAGGGCGCCGTCCCGCGGGCCGAGCCGGGACCGATCGGACCGCAGGTGACGTGGACGCCGTGGTCGGTCGTCGGCGGCCTCGCTGCGATCGCGCTCATCGTGCTGCTCACGGCGCGGGAGGCCGTGCGCGTGGCGGTGCGGCCCGGTGTGCGGCAACTGCGGTGGATCCAGAGCAGCTTCTGGTTCTCCCTGCCGCTGCTGGCGGTCCTGCTGGCATCACTGGTGCAGCGGTTTTTGACGATGAAGTAGGAGCCCGGGAGCGGTGCGTGCGGGTGAGCCCGGGAGCGGTGCGTGCGGGTGAGCCCGGGAGCGGTGCGTGCGGGTGAGCCCGGGAGCGGTGCGTGCGGGTGAGGCGGCCCGGCCGGTACGCCGGCCCGGCCACCTCCGCACGTCCCGGTGCCGTCGCCCCGCCCGGTCAGCGGCTGAGCCACTTCACCGCGTAGGCGCCCAGCTCGAACCGCTTCCCGTCGACCTTCGCGCTGATCGGCCGGTCCAGCGTGTTGACGACGAGGACGGTCCGGTCGGTGGCGAGGACCCGTACGTTCGGCACGTCGTCGGCGGCGACGGACACCTTCTCGTAGGCCGTGCCCGGCGGGAACGCCTTGCCGAAGCGGGAGATCAGGTCGTACATGGGCAGGTCCCTGCCGCCCCCGGCGGTGTCGGTCGGGGTCCACAGGCAGCCGGGGCAGCGGGCGCCCTTCTCCTTCTCCGGGTTCCAGTAGAAGCCGGAGGAGGCTCCGCCCCTGACCATCGAGATCATCCCGCTCGCCTGGACCGCGACGCGGCGGGCCTCGGACCAGCCCTTGCGTTCGTCCTTGGAGTCGGCCGGTTCGACGTAGTACTCGGCCCACCACAGCGGCAGTCCGTGCGTCTGGGCGCGCAGCCATCTGCCGACGGCCGTGAACTTGTCGGTGGCCCCGAACTCGTCGGGCAGCGTCTCGTCGTCGTTGGTGTAGCTGGAGCCGTCCACGACGACGAAGTCGGCACCCACCTTGTGCTCGTTCCAGTAGGTGAAGGCGTCGAGGACCCGCTGGTCCATGGCGCCCCAGGTCCCCTTCACCGTCGTGGACGCGTCCTGCGTCTGGCGCGGGTCGAAGCTGTCCATGACCAGGTAGGGACCGCCCACCATGATGTCCTTGTCGACCTTCTTCAGCGCCTTGTACACGAGGTTGTAGAGCTTGGTGTAGCCCTCGTAGTCCCAGCGGGCCTCGCTGTCGTTCCAGAAGCCCTTGAACTCGTTCCAGACGATGAAGTGGCGTACGTCGGGGTAGCGCCGCGCGACCGTCGCGGCGAGGGCGGCGTAGTCCGCGTAGTGCGACGGCTCGGGTGCCGTCTCCAGTGAGGCCTGACTCCAGTCCGTCCGGTCCGCCCCGGACTTGCCGCCCTTCATCCAGTCCGGGGAGCAGCACAGGGTCACGACCGGGGTGCCGCCGGACCTGCGGACGAAGTCGATGCGGCTGTCCATCTCGGAGAAGTCGTAACGCCCCTCGGCCGGTTCGGGGTTGCCCGCTCCCCAGCCCATGATGTGCTGGTTCTGCGGCAGCGACACCTCGTCACGGCCCAGCAGTCCCTCGACCCGCTCGGTGGCCGCGTCGTCGCCCTCGTCGGCGCTGTACTGGGTGTGGGTGAACCCCCAACCCACGTCGGGGCGGGGCGTCTGGGGCGGGGTGACCGGCGTGCCGTGCACCTTGTCCCCGTCGCGGGTCGTGCCCGCGGTGCTCCCGCCGTCCCCCGGCAGGGTGTTGAGCAGTGTCACGACCAGGGCGAGTACGGCCGCGCCCACGCCGAGCAGCGCGGTCAGGCGCCACCGTCGTTCCCCCGAATTCCACCCATGACGTCCCATCATGGGCAACAGTAACGGGGGGAATCGGGCGCGCGACAGGTCTGCCGCCGTACAGCCCTGTAACAGGATGGAAGGGATGCACCGGAAGGGCGGGCCCCACGCGACACACGCGACGCACTGCGGAAACCGGGTGCGGGGGACGCCCACGTGACGGATCATGGCGGCATGTCTGCGAACCCACACGACGCTCTGCCGATCAGGCTCAACGTCGACGACAGCGACTCGCCGTCGGACGTCGTCGACGCGCTGTTCCTCGGTCGCTTCGCGACGGGCGAGCAGCCGCACTCGCACGCCGCGAACATCGACCGTGTACGGTCCGGAGCCACCCTGCTCCCGCCGGGCGCCCGGGTGCTGCGCTCCGCGCGGGACGACGACCGCAGCGCGACCCTCGCCGAGGGGGACGGCTGGACCCTTCTGGTGTCCCGCTGGAACAGAGGCGCGGACGTCACCGTGACCGCGACCACGGTCGAGCTGGCCGAGAAGGTGCTGAACCAGGCGACGGACGGCGCCGCGGACGAGCCGGAGCCGCAGCCGGAGAACGTGACGATGGGGTTCTGGTACGTGTCGCCGCGCCGCGGCCCGCACCGCACGACCCGGCAGATCTCCGCCGGCACGTGGGAGGAGGTCCGCGCCAACTACACGGCGCCGGTCGCGGACGCGATGGACGGCCTGATGAAGACGACGCCCGAGGACATCGCGGGCCGCCTCCTGCTCCTGCACGGCCCGCCCGGCACGGGCAAGACCTCCGCCCTGCGCACGCTGGCCCGTTCCTGGCGCGACTGGTGCCAGGTGGACTGTGTGCTGGACCCCGAGCGGCTCTTCTCCGACGTCGGCTATCTGATGGACATCGCGATCGGCGAGGAGGACGGCACGGGCAAGGGACGCTGGCGGCTGCTCCTCCTGGAGGACTGCGACGAACTGATCCGCGGCGAGGCGAAGCACACGGCGGGCCAGGCCCTGTCCCGGCTGCTCAACCTCACCGACGGCCTCCTCGGCCAGGGGCGCAACGTCCTGGTGGGCGTCACGACGAACGAGGACCTGGAGCGTCTTCACCCAGCGGTCGTCCGCCCCGGCCGCTGCCTCGCCCGGATCGAGGTCGGACCGCTGACCCGCCGGGAGTCGGTCGGCTGGCTGGGCACCGAGGAGGGCGTCCCGCGGGAGGGCGCGACCCTCGCCGAGCTGTACGCGCTGCGCCGCGGCACGACGCCGACATCGGTCCCGGACCAGCGCGAGGGCGCGGACGCGGGGCTGTACCTGTAGGCGTGGGGGTTCCGGCGCCCAGGGTGCTCCGGGTGTTCTAGGAGTTCTCCTCGAACGCCGCGCGCAGGGCGTCCCGTACGGCGGCCAGCGCGGCGGTCTCGGTCAGCCCGAGGCGGTGCGCCCGGTCGGCGTAGGCCTGCGCGGCCGACGCCGCCTCGCGCGCCGCGGCGTCCCCGGCGGCGGCCACGAACGTCCCGTTGCGGCCGCGCGTCTCGATCACCCCGTCCGACTCGAGGGCCCGGTAGGCCTTGGCGACGGTGTTGGCCGCGAGGCCGAGCGACTCGGCCAGCCCCCGCACCGTGGGCAGTCTGTGGCCGACCGGCAGCGCGCCGGACCTGGCCTGCTCGGAAATCTGGGCGCGCACCTGCTCGTACGGCGCGGCCCCCTCTGCGATGTGGATCTTCAGGGTCACCCGGCGATTGTCCCGCACGCCGGGAAAAATGAGAGGCATCCGCACGCGGCCTCCCCGTAGCGTGCGCTGCCATGACACTGATCGTCCGTGAGGTGCGTCGCGGGGACCCGGTGGACGCCGCGAGTTTCGCGCGTATCCGTCACGAGGCTCTCCCCTTCATGCTCTTCACCCCGCAGTCCATCGCCTACGACGTCGAGCACGCCCATCCCGACGCGCACTACCAGCCGTTGCTGGCCCTGGAGGACGGCGAACCGGTCGGCACGGCGCAGGTGGGCCTCGTGCACGACAGCCCCGAGCCCGGCCAGGGCTACGTCAACGTCTATGTTCACCCGGAGCACACGGGCCGCGGTGCGGGTTCGCTGCTGGTGCGCTCCGCGGAGGAGCGGCTCGCCGCCCTGGGCGCGACCCGGCTGTTCGCCTGGGTGCTGGACACCCCGGCGAACCGCGCCTTCGCGGAGGGGCGGGGCTATGACTCGGCCCGCTCCGCGCACTTCCTCCGCCTCGACCTGGCGAACGGCACCCTGCCGCCGCTCCAGTCCCCGCCCCCCGGCGTCGAGTTGCGCACGGGGGCGGACTTCGCGGACGACCCGCGCCCGTTGTTCACCCTGGACGCGGAGACGCTCCTCGACGAACCCAGCGACGTCGAGCGGGAGTTCACGGACTACGAGGCCTGGCTGGAGGAGACCTGGCATCATCCGCTCCTCGACCACGGGCTGACGTCCGTCGCCCTGGTGGACGGCCGCCCGGCGGCGTTCAGCGCGGCACGCACCGACGGGGGCTCCCGCTACGGCACCGTGATGACGGGCACCGCCCGTGCCTTCCGGGGCCGCGGTCTGGCCAAACTCGCCAAGAACCACTCCCTGCACCGCGCCCGCGCGGCCGGCTACCGGGAGGCGTTCACCGGCAACGACACCGGCAACGGGCCGATGCTCGCGATCAACAAGTGGTTCGGCTACGAGGTGTGCGCCACGGAGGTGAAGTATGTCCACGAACTCGGCGGGAACGCCTGACACGGTGGAGATCGTGCTCGTCAAGGCGGGCCGCACGAAGATCAGTTACCCGGCGGAGCTGCTCGCCGACGACGGGACGCGGGTCGTGGTGCGTGCCCCGTGGGCGGGCGACACCACCCGGGACTTCGGCTTCGTGCGGTTCGAGAGGGGCGACGTCTTCACCGAGTACTACTGGCGGGACCGGTGGTACTCGGTGAAGGAGGTCCGGGACGCCGCGGGTGTGCGGAAGGGCTGGTACTGCGACGTCACGCGGCCCGCCACCGTCTCCGAGGGACGGCTGGTGGTCGAGGATCTCGACCTGGACCTGTGGCGCTCGGCCGACGGCGCGGACGTTCTGCGGCTGGACGAGGACGAGTTCGCGGAGAGCGGCCTGGCGACCACTGACCCGGCGGCCGCGGCGGCCGCCGAGAAGGCCCTGGACCATCTCGAACACCTGGCCCGCGAGGGCGGTTTCGAAGCACTGCTGGAGTAGGCGGGCTTCCTTG
Source organism: Streptomyces sp. NPDC005302 (assembly GCF_040607345.1). Classification (NCBI taxonomy): domain Bacteria; kingdom Bacillati; phylum Actinomycetota; class Actinomycetes; order Kitasatosporales; family Streptomycetaceae; genus Streptomyces; species Streptomyces sp. NPDC005302. The sequence goes on along the minus strand of NZ_JBEXGN010000020.1, from coordinate 83,294 downwards.
GGCACGGGCCTCTTGAGGGGCCCGGACCGGCAGTTCCCGGTACCGGACCCGTGATGTCCGGGCCGTGCCACGCGAGGTCCCGAAAGGGGCCTCGCCCGGCGCCGGCGTTCGGCGTTCGGCGTTCGGCGTTCGGCGTTCGGCGTTCGGCGTTCGGCACGACTGTCTGCCGGACGCGGGTCCTCCGGGCGGCGCCGGGCGGCAGCTGCCCGGGGTCAGAAGGTGGCCACCACGGCGAACCTCTCGTCGTCGACCTCGTGCCCCCACAGCCGTGCGTCGCCCGACAGCGGCTCCACGCGCAGCGCGGCCCCCTCCCCCGCCTCGGCCACCAGCGGCCGGAGCAGGGCGGTCAGCCGGTCCGCGGACAGACCGACCGGGTGCACCGTGCCCCAGACGCCCTCGACGAGGACGAGCCGGCCGCCGGGGCGCAGGAGCCCCCGCCAGTGCCGCAGCACGCGCCCGGGGGCGGGCAGGGTCCAGAGCACGTGACGGCAGAAGAGCACGTCGTACCGCTGCTCGCCGACGGGGGGCGCCGCCGCGTCACCGACGAGGAACGCCGCGTCACGGCCGGCCAGCTTGGCTCTGGCGAGGTCGATCATGCGGGGCGAGAGATCCACCCCGGTGACCCGGTGTCCCTCCTCGGAGGCGAGGAGGGACAGGCTGCCCGTGCCGCAGCCCACGTCGAGCAGATCTCCCGGCCGGTCCGGCAGCCAGGTCCGCAGCCGGGCCGCCCAGGCCTCGCGGACCGCCGGGTCGCGCAGGCCGTGGTCGGGCTCCTCGTCGAACGTGGCGGACTCCGCGTCCCAGTCGACGCCCGCCCCCGGATTCGTCACGCTGTCGCTCACCATGCGTCCCATCCTGGCAGCGGCCACTGACAATCCGGCGGACCCGCCGTGGCGGCCGGACCGGGGTGGAACGTGACCGGCGCCACAGACAGATCGCCACCGATGAGGAACTCTCCCCCGAAAGGTCTACCTCCGTACACCCTCGGGATCCGGTAGACGCTAGGAGGCAGCCATGCGCCGTGCGACCGTGCAGAAGCCCCTGAGGAAGCCGGACTCCCGCCGTGTACGGGACGAGGCCGAGGAACGTCCGGCCGCACGCCCGGAGATCCGCAAGGACATCGCGCGCACCTGGTGGCCGGACGGCTGAGCCGCCTCGCCGGTCCCGCGCGGCCTCCGTCAGCCGAGCCGCTTGCGGTAGTGGACGCGGTCGTAGGGCCCGTCCACACGCCGCTCGACGACCTCGTACCCGAGCTTCGGGTAGATCTCCTGGTTCTCCCACATCATCGCGTTCGTGTAGAGCCTGACCTCGTCCAGGCCGAGGACGCGCGCGTAGGCGTCGACGAACCGCAGCAGTCGTCCCCCGACGCCCCGGCCGTGGGCGTCGGGCCGCACGGCGACGATGTCGAGGTACAGGTGGTCCGGTCGCTCCTCGACGACCACGAGCCCGGTCACCGGCTCGCCCGTGACGAACACCCGGCCGGCCGCGACGCCGGCGGCGTGGTCCGCCTCCATGGGCGCGGGCACGACCCCGATGCGCTCCACGTACGGCTCGAAGGCGGCGTCGATCACGGCTCGCACGGCGGGCACGTCACCGGCGCCGGCACGCCGCACCCCGAACGCCGCAAGCCGCTCATCGCGCCCTCCGGGCTCCCCCGACTCCACGGGCATCTCCGTCATACCCCGCACGCTACCCACAGGCCGCCGGTCCTGCGGCGCCCCGATGCGCCGACGACCCCCGGGGCTCGTTCCTGAGCCCCCCGTTAGCCCCGCCTTAACGGCGCCATAAGGATCCCCATCACCCGTTCCCAGCAGGCGATTTCACGGATTCCTCGGGCTAGTTTCTGATCACCCCCCACGGGACCCCCGCACGAACGGCGTGCGGGGTTCGCCCCACGCATCAGGATCGCCCGAGGAGTTCCCTCATGTCTGCACGCCGCAAGGCCGCCGCCGTCGCCGCCGTCGGCATCACCCCGCTCGCCCTGTCCGCGCTGGCCGCCGCGCCCGCGTCGGCGCACGGCACGATGGGGGACCCGGTGAGCCGGGTGTCCCAGTGCTACGCGGAGGGTCCGGAGAGCCCGAAGTCGGCGGCCTGCAAGGCGGCGGTCGCCGTGGGCGGCACGCAGGCGCTCTACGACTGGAACGGCATCCGTATCGGTGACGCGAACGGACAGCACCAGGCGCTGATCCCGGACGGCAAGCTGTGCAGCGCCGACAGCGAGGAGTTCAAGGGGCTCGACCTGGCGCGCGCCGACTGGCCGACGACAAGTGTGAGCAGCGGCGCGTACACCTTCAGGTACCGGGTGACGGCTCAGCACAAGGGCACCTTCAAGGTCTACATCACGAAGTCCGGCTACGACCCGTCCAAGCCGCTGGCCTGGGCCGATCTCGACCTCGCGCACCCCGTCGCGACGGCCACCGATCCGACCGCCTCGAACGGCTTCTACAGCTTCTCCGGCACGCTCCCGGCGCGTTCGGGCAAGCAGCTCCTGTACGCCGTCTGGCAGCGTTCGGACAGCCCGGAGGCCTTCTACTCGTGTTCCGACGTGGCGTTCGGCGGCACCGGTGACGGCACCGGCGCGGGCGGCGGCACCACTCCGGCGCCGACCGCCTCCGCTCCCTCCGACGAGCAGATCGCGGACGGCAGCGACAAGTCGACGGTGGAGCACCACGGTCACGGGGACGACGACGCCAGTACGTCGGCCGAGCCGACCGCGAGCGCGAAGGCGGCCGGTGTCGCCGAGGACACGGAGGCCACCCCGGACGCCGCTGACGCCGCGGCGAACCGGCCGGAGGCCGCCGGAACCTCCGACGGCCTCGCCGAGACGGGCGGCGATTCCAGCACCGCGTACATCGCGATCGGCGGTGCCGCCGTCCTGGCGCTCGGCGCCGCGACGCTGTTCGCGTCGGTGCGACGCCGGGCGACCCCGGGCGGCGGCCGGCACGGCCGCTAGGACAGGTCCCAGGACACTGGACTCCGGGGGCTGACCGGCGGCTCAGGCCGGTCAGCCCCCGGCTGTGTGCTCAGCTGAACACGGACGCGCAGGTGGTGGCGGAGGCGTGCGCGGGGTCGAGGGCGTTCGCGACCTCGTGGTAGGCGATCCGGTCGATGATCCCGATGGCCACGTGCTCGGACAGGTCGAGGCCGCACAGGTTCTGCAGCAGGACGTTGTGGACGTCGGATCCGCTCAGGAACTGCGAGTTGTACGGCGTGACCACCTCGTCGTACTTGGTGGCGATGACGGTGTAGTGCACGCCGGGGACGGTGTCACCGCCCGCGTTGAGCTTGGTCAGGAACGCGGAACCGGCGACCTGGTCGGCGAGTCCGGGAGTCGCCGACGACAGCAGGTCCTCGGCGCCGGGGAAGTACGGGAGCAGGTTGGCCAGGCCGCTCAGGGTCGTGCCGTGGTTGTCGGGGGCGATACCGACGAGGGCGTTCACCTTGGCGGCTCCGCCGAGGAACTTGAGGTAGTAGCGGGGCATCATGCCGCCCTGCGAGTGGCCCACCAGGTCGGCCTTGGCGGCGCCGGTGGAGGCGAGCACCTTGTCGACGAAGACCTGAAGCTGCGCGGCCGACTTGTCGATGGGGCCGAGGCCGTTGAAGAAGGGGACGCCGGCGAGCTGGCCGTAGTCGAGGGAGAAGACGCAGTACCCGCGGCTGGTCAGGTAGGGGGCGAGGGCCAGCCAGTTGTCGACGGAGTTCCCGAACGTGCCGTGGACGAGGACGACGGGGCGGGGATGTGCGGCGGACGGCTTGCAGGAGTAGTTGTTCCAGCCACTGCTGGGAGCGGAGTCGGCCTGGGCCGTGGCGGCGGGGACGACCGCGACGGCGGCGGCCAGGAGCAGGGCGGCCAGGGGTCTGAGCACTCGGTTCCAGGGCAGCATCGTGTGATCTCCTTGCGGCTCAAGGGAGTTGCGACGGCGTACGCCCTGTGATCCGGATCACGAGGATGCTGTTCACTCGTCAAGTTACGAGCGAGTAGCCCACGTGTGAAGTTACGCGTCAGTAAAAACTTTCAGTGATAACCAGTTGGGGATGTCGCGGTCTTTCGAACCGTCACCAGGCGGGCCTGATGGGACCGTAGGGCGCGATGCGCAGCAGACGCGTATACAACGCGCGCATGTCACCCTCACCGAGCAGTTCGCCCCACCCCCGGACGGCGTCCGCCGCGGCCTCTTCCGCCGCACGGGTGCACTCCCGCCCCCGCTCGGTCAGCAGGACCAGCCGGGCGCGGGCGTCCTCGGGGTGCGGCCGGCGCTCGACGTACCCCTTGCGGACCAGCTCGTCGACGAGCTGGCTGGCGGCCTGCTTGGTGACCCCGAGATGGGTGGCGAGGTCGGTGACCGTCGCGCCGTCCGCCGACAGGCGGGCGAAGGCGAAGCCGTGGGCGGGCCGCACGTCCTGGAATCCGCGGGCCACCACACCCTCGTTGATACGGCGGGTCAGCTCGCCGGCGGTGGCGAGCAGGGCGGCTGACAGGGCCATGGCCTCGGAGTTCTGCACGCAGGCATTGAAACACCCTTGACGAATCAGTCAAGCAGCTTGACTATGAAGACAGCGCACATAGTCAAGCAGCTTGACCATATGCCGTACCTGCCCGGCCGTACGGGCCGGGGCAGGCCTCGCCGGTCCCGCGCTCCGTCCGGGCCCGGCGCCGACCCCGATCCCCACCGATCCGACACAGGAGGCACTCCGTGCCCGTCGTCCGTTCTTCCGAAGCCGTCGTCCACGAGATCCACGGCGGCCGGTTCGTCTCGTACGCCACCCCGCGCAGCGGGAGCAAGGAGCTGTGCGCCTGGCGCACGGAGATCCCCGCGGGGCTCCGGGCCCCCGTGCACACCGTCGACCGCGAGGAGATCTTCCACCTCCTCACCGGCGACCTGCTGATCACGCTCGACGGCAGGACCGAGCAGGTCACCGCGGGCGACACCGTGATCGTCAACCCGGGCACCGCGCTCGGCATCGAGAACACCTCCGGGCAGCCGGCGACCGCCTGGGTCACCACCTCCGTCGGACTGCGGGCGGAACTGGCCGACGGCTCGGTCCTCACCCCGCCCTGGGCCAACCAGGACCCGGAGCAGGGCCGTTCGTGACGTTTCAGGGCGTCACGCGGCCAGCGTCCCGGGTCCGATCACGTGCGCGCCGAATTTCGCCCGTGCCCGGTCCGCGACCTCCTCGATGCGGCGGACCTTCTCGTCCACCGGGTCGAAGGTCAGCTGGTGGGAGGCCTGTTCGGCGGATGTGAGCCCCTCGGCGCGCAGCGCGATCGCGCGGACCCGGGCACGCTGGAGGCCGAGCGCCTCGTACATGCGGTACGCGGTGTCGGTCAGGGTCGAGGAGTGCGCTGTCGGCTCCCCGAGGGTGCGGCTGCGGGTGGTCGCGGAGCGGTCGGCGTAGCGCACGGTGAGGGTCAGGGTGCGGCAGACCTTCTCCAGGGCGCGCAGCCGTGCGCCGATCTCCCCGGCCGCGGAGAGCAGCGCCCGGCGATGCCGGTCGGCGTCCAACTCGTCGTGCTGGAAGGGCCTTTCGGTGGCGAGGGAGCGGGAGGCGGCGTTCGGTACCACCCGGCCGCGGTCGACTCCGGAGGCCTTCTCGTGCAGTTCGCGGCCCGCCCGGGCGCCGGTGAGGCGCTGGAGTGTGGACAGGGGCGCGGCCGCGACCTTGCCGAGGGTGTCGAGGCCGTACTCGCACAGGGTGCGGGCGGTGGCGCCGCCGACGCCGGGCAGCGCGGTGACGGGCCGGACGGCGAGGAACTCCGTGACGGCGTCCGGATCCGCGGGCACCACCCGGGGCGCTCCGGGTGCGGCGTCGCGCAGCGCCATCCGCGCGAGCATCGGTCCGGGACCGGCGCCGATCACGCAGTCGACGCCGTGCAGGGCGAGTGCCCGGACCCGGATCAGCGAGGCGAACTCGACGGGGCCACGGCCGAAGTACCGCTCGGCGCCGCGCAGGTCGAGCAGCGCTCCGTCGGGCGGCAGCGCCTCGATGACGGGTGTGAACTCCTCCAGTAACCCGAGGAGTCGGGGCAGGGCGTCCTCGTGCGTCGGAGGCAGCTGGAAACGTACACAGAGGATGGTCATCCCGCACTCCCCGGACTCTGGTGCCACAACTTCTTTCCTCCCGCGGGCCCTTCGCCCGCGGGGCGCAGATCGGCCCAGGGGTGCATCTCGTACCCCGTGGACATCCGGATCGTCCGGCCCCCGGCCGGACCTCCGTCGCCCGGCGCGCCGGGCGTTCCCGGCTGCCGGGACTCCCCCGGCTCCTCCCGTCCGCCCGGCGTCCTCGGCGCGGGCTCGGCCAGGCGCGCGGCCACCACGTCGAGGCCGCCCCCGGCGCGCAGTTCGGCCAGTTCGGCGAGGTTCCAGGCGGTGGCGCCCACCACGCTGAGGCTGCGCGGGCCGCGGCGCTGCACCACGCCACGGACGAGCAGCAGCCAGGAGTGGAAGACGGTGTGGGCGCAGGCGTCGTGGGAGTCGTCGAAGAAGGCGAGGTCGACCAGGCCCGTCCCGTCGTCCAGCGTGCTGAAGATGACCCGCTTGCCGGAGCGGATCGGCGGGGTCTGGGTGGCCGCCTTGGCGCCGGCCACCAGGACCGTCTCGCCGTGCCGCGCCGAGCGCAGCCGGCGTGCCGTGAGCACGCCCAACTCGTCCAGGAACGAACGGTGGTCGTCCATCAGGTTGCGGGAGGCGTCCATCGAGAGCACGCCGAGTTCGGCGCTCAGCCGCTCCGCCGGGGACAGGTCGGGCAGCCCGGCCGGGGCGGTGTTCCGTCCGCCGGACAGCGGGAGTTGGCCGCCGCGCACTCCCCGGGAGCCGCGGTGCAGTTCGGTCAGGTGCAGTTGCAGGTCGCGGCGGTTGGCGCCGAACGCGTCCAGCGCGCCCACCTGCGCGAGCCGCTGGGCGAGCGGCCGGCTCGGCCGGGCCCGTTCCCAGAAGTCGAGCAGCGAGGCGTACGGCCGGCCGGCCGCGATCCGCTCCCCCTCGGCCTCGCTGATGCCGTGCACGTCGGACAGTGCCAGCCGGACGCCCCAGCGACCGACGGCGGCGGAACCCGGACCGGGGCCGGAGTCCGAGCCGGGACCGACCGGGTCCTGGCCGGCACCGGGGCCGGAGTCCGAGCCGAGGCCGGAGTCCGACTCACCGGATTCAGACACCAGTTCGATCTGATGAGCGACCGCCGACCGGTTCACGTCCAGCGGCAGGATCGGCACCCCGCGCCGCCGCGCGTCCGCCAGCAGCAGCCGCTTCGGGTACATCCCGGGGTCGTGCGTGAGCAACCCGGCGTAGAAGGCGGCCGGGTGATGGGCCTTCAGCCACGCCGACTGGTACGTCGGGACGGCGAACGCGACCGCGTGCGCCTTGCAGAAGCCGTACGAGCCGAAGGCCTCGATGATCTCCCAGGTGCGCGCGACGGTCTCGGCGTCGTACCCCTTCGCGGTCGCGTGCTGGGCGAACCAGAACCGGATCCGCCCCTGCGACTCGGGATCGGAGAGCCCCCGGCGCACCCGGTCCGCCTCGTCGCGTCCGCAGCCGGTCATGATGTCGACGATGTCGATGATCTGCTCGTGGAAGACGACGACTCCGTACGTCTCCTTCAGCGGCCCCTCCAGGTCCTCGTGCGGATAGCGGACCGGCGCCCTGCCGTGCCGCGCCTCGATGAACGGCCGCACCATGTCGGCGGCGACCGGCCCCGGGCGGAAGAGCGAGATGTCGACGACGAGGTCGTGGAAGGTCGCGGGCTGCAGACGTCCGACCAGGTCCCGCTGGCCCGGCGACTCGATCTGGAAACACCCCAGGGTCTCGGTGGACTGGACGAGCCGGTACGTCGCCGGGTCGCCCGGCGGTGCCGCGTCGATGTCCGGCCGGTCCCCCGTCGCCCGCTCCACCTCGGCCACCGCGTGCGCCATCGCCGACTGCATCCGCACCCCCAGCACGTCGAGCTTGAGCAGCCCGAGGTCCTCGACGTCCTCCTTGTCGAACTGCGACATGGGCAGGCCCTCGCCGCTGGTCGGCATGACCGGCGTACGGGCGAGCAGCGAGGCGTCGGAGAGGAGCACCCCGCACGGGTGCATGGCGATGCCGCGCGGGAGGGCGTCGAGGGATTCGACCAGGTCCCACAGCCTGCCGTACCGCTCCTTCTCCCCTGCCAGCTCGCGCAGTTCGGGGAGTTCGGCCATGGCCGCGCGGGCGTCGCGGGCCCGGATGTGCGGGAATGCCTTGGCGATCCGGTCGATCTCGGCCGGATCCAGGGAGAGGGCGGCGCCGACGTCACGGACGGCGTGCCGGACCCGGTAGGTCTCGGGCATGGAGACGGTCGCGACCCGCTCGGTGCCGAACCGGCCGATGATCGCGCGGTACACCTCCAGCCGGCGCGCGGACTCCACGTCGATGTCGATGTCGGGCAGCACCGGGCGGCGCTTGGACAGGAAGCGCTCCATGAGCAGTCCGTGCTCGACGGGATCGGCGTGCGCGATACCGAGGAGGTGGTTGACCAGGGAGCCCGCCCCGGACCCGCGCGCGGCGACCCGGATACCCATCTCCCGTACGTCGTCCACCACCTGAGCGACCGTCAGGAAGTAGGAGGCGAAGTTGTGGTGGGCGATGATGTCCAGCTCGTGGTGCATCCGCTCCCAGTAGGCGTGCCGTCCCGCGTAGCCGCGCAGCACCATGCCGGCCGCCGCCCGGGAGGCCAGGACGCGCTGGGCGGTGCGCCGGTCCGCGCCGACGAGACGCGGTTCCGGGAAGTGGACGCTGCCGATGCCGAGGTCGTCCGCGGGGTCGACACGGCAGGCCGCGGCGGTGTCCGCCGTCTGTTCGAGCAGCCGGTGCGCGGTGTCGCGGCGGAAGCCGGCCGCCTCGACGATCCGTTCGGCGGCGCCCAGCATGGCGGCCCCGTCCTTCAGCCAGGCCTCGCCGGAGTCGAGCTCGCGCCGGGGGTCGACGGGGACGAGCCGGCGGGCGGCGTCCAGGACGTCGGCGACCGGCCCGAGGCCGGGGTCGGCGTAGCGGACGGCGTTGCTGAGCACGGGACGCACCCGCTGTTCGGCGGCGAAGCCGACCGTGCGGGCGGCGAGGCGCAGGGAGCCGGGCCCGGTGCCCTGGCGACCGTGCCAGACGGCCTCCAGACGCAGTGCGTCGCCGTAGATCTCCCGCCAGGGCACGAGCAGTTCGGCCGCGCGGTCGGGGCGGCCCGCGGCGAGCGCGCGGCCGACGTCGGAGGCGGGGCCGAGCAGCACGGTCAGGCCGTCGCCGTGGTTGTCCGGCCAGGGCAGCAGCGGGGGGCCGCTCCGCCCGGCGTCGGCATGCGTCGCCGTAACGATTCTGCAGAGGTCGGCCCAGCCGGCCGCGCCGTCCCGGGCGAGAAAGGTCACGCGGGGTGCCGACTCGTCGACGAAGGCCCCGCCGCGCACCGGGGTGCGCCGCCGCTCCCTCCGTACGGGCTCCCCCACCGCCAGGTCGACGCCGAACAGCGGACGGACGCCCGCCTTCGCGCAGGCCTTGGCGAACCGGACGGAGCCCGCGAGGCCGTCCCGGTCGGTGAGCGCGAGGGCGTCCATGCCCCGCTCGGAGGCGCGCGCGGCGAGACGCTCCGGGTGCGAGGCCCCGTACCGCAGGGAGAATCCGGAGGCGGTGCGCAGATGCGTGAATCCCGGCACGCACACCTCCCGACCTGTGAGTCCCTGCGGACTTTCGAACACTAGTTCCCAACTACCTCGTCTCCACCATAGACCAATTTTCGAACTCTTGTGCGACATCCGTTCGGACCCGCCCCACCTGCGCAAACACCCGTCGGCTCGGACCGTGGGGGCATGACGCAGACAGCCGGCGACGCCGCCCCGCGCCCTTCCTTCCTGACCGAGGCGAAGGACGCCGTCACCCCCCGGGCCACCCTGCTCGTCATCGGCGTGATCGCGCTCCAGCTGCTCTTCATCGCCTCCTACGTGGGCGCGCTCCACGACCCGAAGCCGAAGGACGTCCCGTTCGGGGTGGTCGCCCCGCAGGCGGTGGCCCAGCGGACGGTGACCCGGCTGGAGGGGCTCAAGGGTGAGCCGCTGAACCCGAGGACGGTCTCCGACGCGGCAGCCGCACACGAGCAGATCCTGAACCGGGAGATCGACGGTGCCCTGATCGTCGACCCCCGGAGTTCCACGGACACACTCCTGGTCGCCTCCGGCGGCGGCACCGTCCTCGCCACCACCCTGGAGAAGCTGGTCACCACCCTGGAGGCGGCCGAGCAGCGCACGGTGCGGACCGTCGACGTGGCCCGGGCCTCGGCCCACGACTTCGACGGTCTCTCGTCCTTCTACCTGGTGGTCGGATGGTGCGTGGGCGGATACCTCTGCGCCTCGATCCTCGCGATCAGCGCGGGCGCCCGGCCCGCCAACCTGCGGCGCGCGATGATCCGGCTCCTCGTGATGGCCCTCGTCGCGATCGTCGGCGGTCTCGGCGGCGCGGTGATCGTGGGCCCGATCCTCGGCGCCCTGCCGGGTCCCGTCTGCGCCTTCTGGGGCCTCGGCGCCCTGATCACCTTCGCGGTGGGCGCCGCCACCCTCGGCCTGCAGGGCCTGTTCGGGGTCGTCGGCATCGGGCTGGCGATCCTGCTGGTGGTGATCGCGGGCAACCCGAGCGCGGGCGGCGCCTTCCCGCTGCCGATGCTGCCGCCCTTCTGGAAGGCGATCGGGCCTGCCCTGCCACCGGGGGCGGGCACCTGGGCGGCCCGTTCGATCGCGTACTTCAAGGGCAACGACATGACCGGCGCCATGCTGGTGCTCTCGGCGTGGGCCGTGGTCGGCAGCGCGGTGACGCTGCTCGCCGCCGCGTTCCGCGCCAGGCCGCGCACCGCCGCTCCGGCCGGGACCACGGCCCCGGACCCCTCGTAGTCGCACACCGCGTCAGCTCCCGCTCCTCCCCCGCCGGGTCCGGGCGGGCGACGGTGCGGCCCGGGAGCCGGGTGCGACGACGCCGGGAACGCCGGGAGCCCCGCTCCCGCGCGGTGTGCGCGGGAGCGGGGCTCCGCCCGATCGGGGAGGGCGTCAGCCGATCTGGGCGCCGAAGGCCGAGAGCGCCTCGGTGACCGGCTGGAAGAAGGTCTCGCCGCCCGCGGTGCAGTCGCCGCTGCCGCCGGAGGTGAGACCGATCGCGGAGTCGCCGTCGAAGAGCGAACCACCGCTGTCACCGGGCTCGGCGCAGACGTCCGTCTGGATGAGCCCGTTGACGACGTCACCGTTGCCGTAGTTCACGGTGGCGTCCAGGCCGGTGACCGTGCCGCTGTGCACCTGGGTCGTCGAGCCGCTGCGGGTCACCTTCTCGCCGACGGTCGCCGCGGCGGCCTTGGTGATCGGCTGCGAGGAACCGTTGTACAGGTCGACCTCGCTCGGGTGCTCCGTGCTGCCGGTGTACTTGACCAGACCGAAGTCGTTGTCCGGGAAGCTGGACTGCTCGTTCGTGCCGATCTCGTTGCCGCTGGAGTCCGACCAGGTCGAGATGGCCTCGGTGCAGTGCCCGGCCGTGATGAAGTACGGCTGGCCGCCCTTGACCACGTTGAAGCCGAGCGAGCAGCGCCCGCCGGAGCCGCTGATGGCGTCACCACCGGCGATGAAGGGCTTGAACTCCCCCTTCGTGCGCTGGAGTTCGACCTTACTGCCGAGCCGGTCGGTGACCTTGGTGAGCTGGGCCCACTCGGTCTTGGAGACCGTGCGGTCCGCGGTGACGACGACCTTGTTGCTCGCCGGGTCGGTCGCCCAGGACGTTCCGGGGATGGCCGCGTCCTTCGTGAGCGTCGTACGGGCGCCCTTCAGTTCGGCGAGGGAGTTCTCGACGATTCTGGCCTTGGCGCCGGCCGCCGTGACCGCGTCGGCCGCGCTCGCGTCGAGCACGTTGACGACGAGGTGCTTCGACGACGCGTCGTAGTACGTTCCCGCCGCGTCGGTACCCAGGTCCTTGCCGAGGGTCGAGGCGAGCTTTCCGGCCGCCACCGCGGAGAGGATGTGCGGCGTCGAGGCCGTGGGGGCCTCGCTCGCGTTCGCAGTCTGGAAGGTGACGCCGGCGGTGACCAGTGCGGCGATGCCCGCGCCCGTCATGACGGCACGGCGCCGGGATATGCGTCGGTGCTTCAACTTACGTCCTCCTGTGGGGGGTCGGACCGGGAGGTTGTGGGGACCTCCAGGACCGGAAGGCGTACGGACATGAACCCGCGGAACGACAGAAATGTCTGTCTCGACGCGTCCATGCCAGTTGTGCGCGGCCCACTATTCCGAGCCGCACAGGGGACACACAAGGTCGACTTCAGGACGCGGGCACGACAACCGCCGTACACCTCCTACGTCGTGGCCGCCCATGGTCACGACGTGTTGATTCCCCCTGCAAACACTGTCCGCGGATCGCGAAGATGCAGCCTGTGAGGACTAGTCCTGTCTTGTTTTCGACCCTTCGGGAGGCTCGTCCGACGACGGGGCGACCGGTTCCCGCACGCCCGCGGACTGTTCGGGCAGGGCCGACCACGGTGCCGTGGAGGCCTGTTGCGGCGCGGCCGACGCTCCGGACCCGCCGTCCTGCCGGGGCTCCTCCGGCTCGGGCGGCTGCGCGGACCGCCGGGGCGCGGGCTCCCGCGCCTGGCCCGGCTGCTGGGGAGGCCCACCCTGCTGGGCGCGTTCCAGGAAGCGAAGGAGTTCGACGGGGAAGGGCAGGACGAGGGTGGAGTTCTTCTCCGCTGCGACGGCCACCACCGTCTGGAGCAGCCTCAGTTGGAGGGCGGCCGGCTGCTCCGACATCACCTCGGCGGCCTGCGCGAGCTTCTTCGAGGCCTGCAACTCGGCGTCGGCGTTGATGACCCGGGCCCGCCGCTCACGGTCGGCCTCGGCCTGCCGGGCCATCGACCGTTTCATCGTCTCGGGCAGCGACACGTCCTTGATCTCGACGCGGTCGATCTGCACGCCCCAGCCGATCGCCGGGCTGTCGATCATCAACTCCAGCCCCTGGTTGAGCTTTTCGCGGTTGGACAGCAGGTCGTCCAGGTCGCTCTTGCCGATGATCGAACGCAGGGAGGTCTGCGCCATCTGCGAGACCGCGAACCGGTAGTCCTCGACCTGGATGATCGCGTCGGCCGCCTCCACCACCTTGAAGTAGACGACCGCGTCCACCCGGACCGTCACATTGTCGCGGGTGATGCCCTCCTGGGCAGGGATGGGCAGGGTCACGATCTGGATGTTGACCTTGCGGAGCCGGTCCACGAACGGAACGATCATCGTGAACCCGGGACCGCGCACTTCCGGGCGCAGCCTGCCGAGCCGCAGCACCACGCCCCGTTCGTACTGTTTGACGACGCGGGCCCCGGCCATCACGTAGACCAGCCCCACGGACGCGACGGAGACTCCCGCCGCCACCAGTTCCTCGACCATCACGGCCCCCCAGGGTCCGGCGTGGGCGTAGCAGGTGTGTGCACAGCGTGCGCTTCGAAGGTAACTCCGGCGACGGAACAAGGGCGAGCCCCCGCACGCCGGTTGCGTGCGGGGGCTCGTCCGTGTGCTGGGGGCTCCGCCGTGCGAAGCGCGGTCGTCCAGTCGTGCGGAAGCGGTGTGGGGGGTGCCGGTTCCGTCAGGCGACGAGTCGATCGAGGGGCCGGTCCATCGGTCGGGCGGTGGTCAGCCGACGCTCACGCCGTAGTAGCTCAGCGCCTCGGTGACCGGCTGGAAGAAGGTCGTACCGCCGGAGCTGCAGTTGCCGCTGCCGCCGGAGGTCAGACCGTAGGCGACGCTGCCGCCGTACAGCGGACCGCCGCTGTCGCCGCCCTCGGCGCAGACCGTGGTCTGGATCATGCCGTAGACGACGTCACCACTGCCGTAGTTGACGGTGGCGTTCAGGGCGGTGACCCGGCCGCTGTGCGTGCCGGTGGTCGAGCCGCGCCGGTAGACCGTGGTGCCCACGCTGGGCGTGGCCGCACTGCTGATCGTCTGGCTGCCGACCGCGCTGGGGTGCGCGACCGAGGTGTTGGTGTAGCGGACCAGCGCGAAGTCGTTGGTCGGGAAGCTGTAGCTGACGTTCGTGCCCAGCTTGGTGGTCTGGCCCGAGTTGGAGTACCAGGTGGAGGCGACCTCACCACAGTGACCGGCGGTCAGGAAGTAGTAGGTGCTTCCGCTGTGCACGTTGAAGCCGAGCGAACAGCGGTAGCCGCCGCCGTAGATGGCGTCGCCACCGGTGATCAGCTTCTTGAAGGTGCCCGGGGTGTGCTTGATGGTGAGGGCGCCGGCGTTGCCGCCCGCCTCTTCCTTGATCTTCGCGATCTCCGCCTTCGAGACCGTGCTGTCGACGGTGACGACCACGCGGTTCGTCTTGGCGTCGACCGCCCAGGCGGTGCCCGCGACATCGGACTTGAGGACCGACTGCTTGGCGCTGCTCAGCTGGGTGGTGCTGAACGTCTGGGCGTCGGACGCGTTCGCGCTGGGGACCGCGAACGCTGCCGCGGCGACGAGTCCGGTGGTGACGGCGATCAGCCGACTCCGTCTCGCTATGCCGCTGCGGGGGGTGGTGCGCTTGATCCTCACGTTTCGTTCCTCCGAAGGGAAGTAAGGGGCCCCCCGTTTCGTGGGGTGGTGGGGCCCGTGAGGCGCAGCCGGGAGCCGCCTGTCCGGATTCCGGACAAGCCGTGCTCCTGACAAGCGCTGAGGGGGAGTATTCGGCGGCACGGCCGACGGACGCAAGGGCGCCTTTCGGCCGTGCAGCGTTCAACTTACGTACGTCCCAGGGAGGTTGATCGACGAAGCACTGAAGGCTTCGGATTCCCCACGTGTCTTCGGGAGTCCCGGAGGCCTCAGCGCAGTCGGCGCTCCCCCGCGGCGACGGCCACGCCCAGCGTATTTCCGGGCGGCGGGAAGGGGCAGACGAAATGGTCCGCGAACGCGCACGGTGGAAGCACGGTGCGGTTGAAGTCCACCGTCGTGCGCCCCTCGGCGTCGGGCGCCGCCGGGCGCAGGAAGCGGAAACGGTAACTGCCGTCCCCGCTGGTGGCGTCGGAGAAGACGGCCCACAGCGAGCCGTCGCTCTCGACCGACACCTGGAGGGTGAGGTCCTGCCCGTCGAGGGTGAAGGCGAGGATGCCGCCGATGGGGAGTCCGCGTGCGACGCCGTCGGCGTTCTCGACCCGGACGGTGCGGCTCTCGCCGTACGGGGTGAAGTGTCCCGGCACCGACCAGCGCGCGTCGAAGGGGGTCGCCTCGATGCCCGCGAAGGCCTTACGGGCGGGCGCGCCGGGGTCGTAGCGGCGCACCCCCCACAGCTCCTCGCGCACCAGGACCACGAACCGGCGGTCGCCGTGTCCGACCCGCGCCCCGTCGGCCGGGCCGTGGTCGGCGCCCAGCACGATCTCGCCGGTGAACGGCTCGCCGTCGACGGTGAGCCCCTCCTCGGCCACCGCGGTCAGGACCACCGCGTCGTCCTTCACACCCCACAGACCGGGGATGTCCGGAAGTCGCCCTTCCGGATAGTCCTCGACCCAGTGGGTGCCGGTGAGGGAGAGCGGTCCGTACGGCGCGGACACCGCGGCCTCGCGATGCTCCTGCCAGTGCTTCCAGTCCTCGGGTGCGTCCGTCGTCATGTGATCAACCCTTCCATACGCGCTCCGCCAACCCGGGGTGCGAGCGCGCCGTGGTGTCCGTGTATTCCGTGCGGCGTGGACGCACGGCCCGGGACCGCCGGCCGCCCGCAGCGGACCGTGCGGCCCGGTTCCCCGTCCGTGTCACGGGCCGTCAGGCCGCCATACGGCAGGACAGCGCCCGCAGGAAGGTGAGCGCGGCGCGGGCCGTCGCGTCGTTCTGCCGGAAGGCCGGCCCGCCGGTGCGCGGCCGGGTGAAGGCGCCGGAGCCCCGCGCGTCGGTGTGCGGCCCGAGCGCGAAGCGCCTCGGGTGCGGGGTGCCGTCGCGGCCCAGGATCCGTCCGTCGGCGGGGTCGACGGCGAGAAGTCCCTCGGGGGTCGCGGCGGCTCCGTCGGCGTACAGCTCGCGCAGCAGGGTGTCCCGGGTGCGCTCGACGGTGGGGTGCGGGAGCCGGGCCTCGACGAGCGCGCGGGCCTCGACGACCGCGCCGGGCACGGTGGCACCGGCCGCCCGGAAGACCCCGTCCTCGGCCGTGACGGTCATGTCCGCGCCGACGAATCTCAGGATGCCGGCCCGGGACAGGGCGAGCATCTGCCGCAGCCGGGGGCCGGGCGGTCCGGAGGCCAGGTAGCTGAAGAACCCGTGCCACCACGGGCCGATGTCGCCGAGCCGGACCAACTGGCCGTAGACCGACAGGAGTCCGAGGAAGACGGCCAGGTCGGGGCTGCGGGAGTCGTCGTGCCGCCTCTCCAGATCGTCCTCGATGTACGTCCGCAGTCCGCGTTGGAGATCCTCGTACGAGGTGTGCCGCACACCGTCCAGCGGCCGGTCGAGCGCGGTGAGGTCGAGACGGTCGGCGGGGTCGGGCACGGCGTCCGCGACCAGCGCCCCGATCTCTTCCCCGGTACCGGCGGCGTACTTCTCCTCGAAGTCCGTCCACGGGGTCCGGGTGCGTTCGGGGTGGGCGGCGAACAGCCGGTGGTAGTGCGCGAACCCCAGCTCCTTCTCGATCAGCGGCCACACGTCCCGCCGGAAGTCGTGGCCGTCCGGGCGGGCGAGCAGTGCGTCGACCTCGGCGGGCCCGAAGAACCGTGGCAGTGGCGGCCGTTCGCCCTTCCAGTCGTAGCCGATCTTGGAGTGGTAGGGGACACCGCGCCGGGAGCCGACGTACAGGACCGGCTCCTGTCCGGACGGCCGGTAGCGGTCGCCCTCGAACCGGCCGCCGCGGCCCTCGGTGAGCAGCACCATCAGGTCCACGAAGGCAAGGCCGAAGCCGCGGACCAGGACGGGCTCGCCCGGCGCGAGGGCGGACAGATCGCTGTCGGCGGTGAAGTCCGGCGGCAGGTGGACCAGGCCGTGCTCCTGCGCGTACGCGGCCAACGCGACCTGTTCGGGGTCGAGTTCGGCGTCGAGGTGGCCGAGGGTCAGCGCGACGGTGTCGGTGAGGAGCGGACGGGGCCGCCCTTCCAGCCACACCTGCTGGCGGCCCTCGCGGGATCCGCTCACCCGCACCGCACGGCAGGCGTGCCGGTGCACCCGGATGCCCGGCGGCAGAGCGGCCACCGTCCGCTCGTACACCCACCGGAGATAGGCGCCCTGCCGCGGCCGGCCGGCGAACGTGCGTCCGTCGAGGCCCGCCCAGGTGTCCAGCGTGGGGCCTTCGAGCACGGGTCCTGCCATGTCGACCGTCTCGTCGGTGAACATCGTGACGTCCTGTGCCTCGGAGTTCATCCACAACAGCGGCGACTGCTCGGTGCGCCAGATGCGTCCGGCACCCGCCGGGTACGGGTCCACGACATGGATGTCGAGCTCCGAACCGGCATACAGCTCGGGCGCGTTGGCCGCGATCCGTTCCAGGAGGCCGGTCCCGCGCGGCCCGGCTCCCACGATCACCAGCGAGGGGCGACCGGCGACCGGCGCGCTCCTGCCCCCCGCGAGCGGGGCCCGCGCGGCGGGGACGGGCGCCGGTACGACGGGACCGGGCTGCCGGGCAGCGGGCGGGGACACCGGTTCGTCCGGCGCGGGGGTGGGGAGGGCAGGGGTGTCGGAGGACATGCGGAGGCTCCGTGATGCGTCGAGTCGAGCACGGGTGCCTTCACACAGGTCACGCTGGACGCCCTGGGGCGCCGCACGGCCGAGCCCCTCAGCAGGGCCGTGGGACGAGAGTACGGCGGCGTTTCCCCTCGGTGTCAAGGGTGTCCGTACTGTGAGCGGTCCGTCTCATGCCGGTTGACGTGCCCTCGGATGCCTGTTCCACTTGGCCCATGCATCCACAGCAGTGGCTGGTCAAGCGCTCCCACATCGACTTCGGTCGCGTGTGGTCCTCTTCCTGTTGAGCTGACCCCTCTGCGCGCCCGTCACGGACGGGCGCCCGCCGCGTTCGCCGGCGTTTCGCCGCGTTTCCTCACTTCCCCGCCTTCACACGCGCACCCCTCCCCTCACCGCGCACCACGGAACAGCGTCGCGCCCTGTTCCGGGCCACGACCGCGACCACGACGGCGACGCACCGCCGGAATCCCGGCCGCGCGCCGCGTCAACACTCCACCCAGGGAAAGGGTTCAGAGCCCGCAGTCACAGCACGAGCAGCACTCGCAGCACTGGCACGCCTCACAGCAACCGCAGTCGCAGTCGTTCAGGCATCCTTCGCGCTTCTTGCGCGACCAGGGGCCCTCGAACTCGTCGGCGCAGCACACCTTGCAGGTGCAGCACAGCCCGACGGCGGCGGCGCAGCCCGCCCAGAATCCGCGTCCGCCGGGGTTCGGAGGCTGGACGGAGGGACCGCCGAAGGGGTTGCCGCCGCCGACGTACGGGTTCCCGCCGTGCTGGGGTGGCGGCCCGAAGACGCTTTCGGGGCCGAGCAGGACGGCCGATCCGAGTGAACCCGGAACTCCGGGGGTACCGGGGACACTGTGAAGATCACCCGACCCGTGCGAGCCGTCCGCGGGGTGCCCGCACCTCGACGTACCGAACGCGCGGTCCACAGAGCGGCCCAGTTCGTGAGCGAGCAGCACATGGGCGAGCCTGCTGTCGGTGAACTCGGCCTCGCGCAGGGCGAGCCTGATGCCGTGCAGGGCGTCGTCGGCGAGCCGACGGGCCTCGGCGAGCGGGGTCCCGGTGGCCGTGAGCGGGTTCCAGGCACCCGACGCGGCGTCAGCTTCCCTGTCCTCCACGGCGTCCAGCAGATGGGCGAGCCGGCCGAAGAGCCGGCCGGCCTCGGCCAGGGGCGCGGCGTTGCCGGGGCGGCCGGCGAGGACGGCGGTGTGCGCGAAGGCCGCCGCGGTGGCCGTCTCGGTGGGTTCCGTCACGGTCAGCAGCGAGGTGCCGGGGCCGGCCAGCGCCTCGATCCCGGGCTGCCGGTCCACCGCGTCGACGAGCACGGCGGTGTCGAACCCGACGTCGGACCCGGTCCGCGCACCGGCCCGCCCCCAGCTCGCCGCGACCCGCCGGGCGGCGAGCGCCACCGGCCTGCGCGCCAAGAGGCCGTCCCCGTCGGCGACGTGGTCGCTCACCTTCGCCGAGGCGAGGACCAGCGAGACGGCCGCGGCCAGCCGGGCGCCCTCACCCTGGGCGACGGAGGCGGTGCGCATCCCGCGCAGCGGACAGGGCCCGGCCGTGCGCCGCCATCCCGTGGCACGCTCGGCCTGAGCCTCCGTCAGAACCGATATGAGCAGGCCGTCGTAGTTGGTGACGACCCGTGCGAACTGGCCGTGGTCCCCGCGCAGTGCGAGGCACAGCCCGCACAGATGCGCCATCCACTGCGTCTTGAGTCCCTCACCGAGGCGATGACTGCAGGGCCTGACGATTCCGAACACGACACTCCCCCGTGACACGTACGACGTTGGGCTGCGGCATCGTATCGACCACCCCGTTCACCCGTACGCCCCGCCCGTCACCCGATCGCCGTGAGAAATCATATTTCACTCTCAGTCAGCAGCCTTACGGCGCAGGACCCTTGGGGGGCGCGGGCTCTCGACGGATTGGCTGTGCACCAGTACCGTCACGAAACCCCCGCGCGGCGTCTATCCACTTGGCGCGACATCCGCATCATGGACGACCATGGGTATGCGGAAGCACGAAAGACCGCTGTGAGAGGAGGCGTCCATGGGATCGGTGCGCAAGGCGAGTGCCTGGCTTGGCCTCGTCGACGACAACGATGACGAGCGTTACTACGACGACGACTACGCCGAGGGTCAGGAGACCGCCGGCGAGGCCTGGGTCACCGACCCGCGCGTGAAGGTCGCTTCCGAGACGGCGGAGGAGAAGGGCCGCCGGATCGGCACGGTCACCCCGGACAGCTTCCGGGACGCACGCGGTATCGGCGAACTCTTCCGGGACGGCGTCCCGGTGATCATCAACCTCACGGCCATGGAGCCCTCCGACGCCAAGCGCGTGGTGGACTTCGCGGCCGGCCTGACCTTCGGCCTGCGCGGCACCATCGAGCGGGTCGCCACCCGGGTCTTCCTGCTGACCCCCGCCAACACGGAGATCGTCAGCGGCGAGGCCGCCGGCCGACAGACCGACGGGTTCTTCAACCAGAGCTGAGGCAGGGCCGCTCACCGGCCCTGCCGTACCGGGGTCCCGGGAACGGGCCTCTACCGGAAGGCGTCGAGTCCGGTGAGCGCCTTGCCCAGCACGAGTTGGTGCATCTCGACGGTGCCCTCATAGGTGAGCACCGATTCGAGGTTCGTGGCGTGCCGCATCACGGGGTACTCCAGGGAGATGCCGTTGGCACCCAGGATCGTGCGCGCGGTGCGGCAGATCTCGATGGCCTCGCGCACGTTGTTGAGTTTGCCGAAACTGACCTGCTCGGGACGGAGCCGTCCCGCGTCCATGCGGCGGCCCAGGTGATGGGCGAGCAGGATTCCCTTGTGGAGCTCGACGGCCATGTCGGCGAGCTTGGCCTGGGTGAGCTGGAAGCCGCCGATGGGACGTCCGAACTGCTCACGCGTCTTCGCGTAGGAGACGGCCGACTCGAAGCTGGCCCGTGCCGCGCCCATCGCGCCCCACACGATGCCGTAGCGGGCGTGCGAGAGACAGCTGAGCGGACCTTTGAGACCGACGACCTCGGGCAGGACGGCGTCGGCGGGCAGCCGTACGTCGTCGAGGACGAGTTCGCTGGTCACGCTCGCCCGCAGGGACCACTTGTGCTTGATCTCGGGGGCCGAGAACCCGGGGGCGTCCGTCGGGACGACGAACCCGCGGATGCCGTCGTCGGTCTGCGCCCAGACGACGGCGACACCGGCGACGGAACCGTTGGTGATCCACATCTTGCGCCCGTTGAGGACCCAGTCGCCGCCGTCGCGCTTGGCGTACGTCCGCATCGAGCCCGGGTCGGAGCCGTGGTCGGGCTCGGTGAGTCCGAAGCATCCGATGATCTCGCCGGCCGCCATGCCCGGCAGCCATGCCTGCTTCTGCTCCTCGCTGCCGAAGCGGTGCACGGCGTACATGGCGAGGGAGCCCTGCACCGAGACGAGCGAGCGGATCCCGGAGTCGGCCGCTTCGAGCTCCAGACAGGCGAGGCCGTACTGCACGGCGCTGGCGCCCGCGCACCCGTAGCCCTGGAGCGACATGCCGAGGGCGCCGAGGCCGCCCAGTTCCCGCGCCAGTTCCCTGATGCCGGGCAGTTCGCCCTTCTCGTACCAGTCGGCCACGTGGGGCAGCACCCGGTCGGCGGCCCAGGTCCGCACGGAGTCGCGGATGGCGAGGTCCTCCGCGTCCAGCAGGTCGTCGATCCCGAGCAGATCGGCGGGGTCGAGGGGCGGGAGCTTCGAGGACGCGGACATACACAGCCTCCGACAGGGGTGATAACTAGCACCGCTAGTTAATGATCTCGGCCCGACGTTACGACGCAGTGTCCCGCAAGTCCAGGGCGCTTCCCGGTCGGGCGGGTCACGTCGTCAGGACCGGGGCCGCACTTCACGGGGCCGGCCGCGTTCCGAGGACAGGCCTACGCGGAGACGCGGGTCTCGGCGACTTCCCGTGGGGCCGGGATGTCCGCCGGGCCCGAGGCGGGGTCCGGGACGGAGTCCCTGCCGGGCCCCGATTCCGGGGCGGCGGCCGTCGTGTCGGCCCCGCAGTCCATGACCCGGGGCAGGCGCAGCGCCATCACCGCGCCGAGCAGCAGCAGGGCCGCGCTCACCAGCAGGGTCACGTGGAGTCCGTGCACGAAGGAGTTCCGGGCGGCCTGCCGCAAAGCGCCGCCCACCGGTCCGCCGAGTCGCGCGGCGACCTCGTACGCCTCCCCCAGCGAGTGACCCGCGGCCTTCGAGTCGGCGGAGGGGACGCCGGGGACGGAGGACAGTCCGGGCGCGTACGCCGCGTTCATCACGCTGCCAAGCAGGGCGATGCCGATGCCGGCGCCCAGCTGGTACGAGGTCTCGCCGATCGCGGCCGCCCCGCCCGACTGTGCGGGCGGTGCCTCGCTGAGCATCGACTCGTACGCACCGAAGAGCGTGGTCTCCAGGCCGAAGCCGAGCAGGACGAAGCCGGCCAGGAGCAGCCCGGTGTTGTCCCGCGTGCCCATCGCGGTGAGCGTGACGACGGAGGCCGCGGTGAGGCAGAAGCCGAAACAGACCATCGTGCGCGGGCCGAACCGGCGCAGCAGCTTCGCGCCCGCGAGGCCGGCGGCCATCGCCGCGACGGTCAGCGGCAGCAGCCGCAGCCCGGTCTCCAGCGGGGACAGTCCGAGGACGAGCTGGAGGTACTGCGCGGCGATCAGTTCGAGCCCGACGAGGGCGAGCATCGCGAGCACGATGCACCCCACCGACGTGCTGAAAGCGGGCCGGGAGAACATCCGCAGGTCCACGAGTGGATGCTTGCGGCGCCGCTGGCGCCGGACGAACCCGGCCATCATCAGGCCGCCGACGAGCAGCGGCGCCAGGGTGAACGGGCTGAAGGGCGCCTCACCGCCGCCGAGGCGCTTCACCCCGAGGACGAGTCCGAACAGGCCGGCGGCGGCCATCAGCGCGCCGACCACGTCCCAGGGGCCGTCGGCTTCGCCGCGGGACTCGGGCAGCAGCAGCCGTCCGATCGGCAGGCTGACGATCATCAGGGGGATGTTGACGAGGAAGACCGATCCCCACCAGAAGTGTTCGAGGAGGAACCCGCCGAGCAGCGGGCCGATCGCCGCGCCGACCGCGGCCACCGCGCTCCAGATGCCGATCGCCAGGGCCCGCTCGCGCCGGTCGGGAAAGACCTGGCGCAGGATCGACAGGGTGGCGGGCATGATCATCGCGCCGCCGACGCCGAGCAGGGCGCGGGCGCCGATCAGCACCTGGGCGTTGTCGGCGAGGGCGGCGATGCCGGAGGCGACGCCGAAGAGGGCGTAGCCGAGGAGGAGGACACGGCGGCGGCCGATGCGGTCACCGAGCGTGCCGAAGAGGATGAGGAGCGAGGCGCAGACGAGCGGGTAGACGTCGACGATCCAGAGCAGCTCCATGGCGCCGGGCCTGAGGTCCTCGGTGACGGCGGGCACCGCCACGTGGAGCACGGTGGCGTCGAGGGCGACCAGCAGCAGGCTGACGCACAGCACGACGAGGACGACCCAGCGGTTGGCACCGGCCCCGGTCTCCCGACGGCGTCGCGTAGCGGCCGTGGTCGTCCCGGACATGTACGTACCTCCAGAGATTCCCTCGCGTTCGGCGGATCCGCCAGGGTGGGGACTCCCTGGGGGCTGCGGCCCGAAGAGCGAATCCCGGGCCCACGCAACAAAGGCGAGTGAGGCGTCAGCGTACGCGAGTTCCCGCCGATGACACGTGGCGGACCTCTCACGTTCTTCCGGTGGGTGTGTGGCGTACGCCACGCCCACCGGGCCCGACGGGACCCGCCCGATCCGGGCCTCGCGGAGCCCTTGGCCCCGCTTCTCCGGCGCCGTCGCGGCGCGCGGGACCGCCTCCCGGCGGCGTCCCGAGCCGCGGCCGCACCCGGGCTTCCCGATCGGGTGCGTCCATCCAGGTCCATGCCGGTCCCCGGGGTGCGGCGGCGGTGGCGCAGGTCGCCGGACCTGCGACGACGCGCTCGGGACCGCCGCGAGCCGCGGCCCGCCCGCCCGTGTGCGGTCGGTGAGCGGCGGGGTAATTCCGCGCCATCATTCGGTGAACGAATACATAAGCGCTATATAACCGGAGCCGCCGATGACCAAAGGAATTGAAGGCTCCGCACTCCACGGATTAGAGATTCATTGGAAATGAACATGATCCTGAGAGGAATCCCACATCACATCGTCATCACAAAGCGAGTGAATCGGCCTGGAACGCAGCTCACTCGCTGTAACGTCGATTGAGTGCGTACCGAACGAAACCTCACCCGTCTGGACCGGGTCTTCGCCCGGCTCGACCGTGAGCCGGAACGGCCGGCCCACATCGATGTCTCCAGGATGAGCCGGCACAGGGTCGTGCTCTTCACGGCGACCCTGGCCTTCTACCTGGCCATCGTGTGGGCCGTCTCGATCACGTCGTGGCTGGTCCGGTTCGACTGGCAGGTCATGTTCTTCCGGCCCTATCAGCAGTGGCCGGAGATCCACGCCTTCCTCGACTACTACGTGGTGCTGGGCCAGCGCGGCCCCACCGCCGTGATGGTCACGGCCTGGCTCGGCTGGCGCTCCTGGCGGCAGCACACCCTGCGCCCGCTGCTCACGCTGGGCGCTTCCCTGCTGCTGCTGAACATCACGGTCGGCGCCGCCAAGATCGGCATGGGCCGTCTCGGCCCGCACTACGCCATCACGATCGGCTCGAACGAGATGGGTCTGGGCGGCGATATATTTCCCTCCGGTCACACCGCCAACGCCGTGGTGACCTGGGGAATCCTGGCGTATCTGGCCTCGACCCCGCGGGCCAGGCGCTGGCTCTCCGCCCTGTCCGCCGTGACCTCGCTCGGTGTCGGCCTCACCACCGTGTACCTCGGTACGCACTGGCTGAGCGACGTCCTGCTGGGCTGGGCCGCGGGCCTGCTGATCCTGCTGGCGCTGCCCTGGTTCGAGCCGCTGATCGCCCGCGCCGAGGCCGGGATCTTCGCGCTCCGCGACCGCCTGCGCTCCCGTGGCGGCGGCACCGCGCCCGCTCCGGCACCCGCGCCGGTCGGCGCCCCGGTCATGGCCACGCGGCCCTCCGCGACGGACGGCGGCGAGATGCCGGCCCGCGGCGCCACCGCGTCCCGTCCGGCCAGAGCCCCCGTCCACCTGGCTCCGGGCCCGCACACCGCCCGCTCGGAGCGCACACCCGTCACGCCGGCGGGCAGCCGTCGGCCACCGCACGCCGACCGGGTGGCCCGCGCGGCGACGACGACCACCTCCGCCCGCCCCCTGGGCGGCTGAGGACTGCGGGGTCGGTACGCACAGCCTCACCCCGCACAGCGAAGGCCCCCGGCTCGTCGAGCCGGGGGCCTTCGCACGTCGGGTGCCGGCGTCGGGGCGCCCTCCGCGGAGCATCCCGAGGGGTCCCGCTCCGGGGGCGCTCAGCCCTTCCAGCAGCGGGCCACCGTGCCGTCCCTGACCTCGAAGTTCAGCCGTCCCACGAGGTACTCCATGGTGATGACCGTGCCGGGTGGCAGCGAGCGCACCGAGGACCAGCCGTGCTCCCGCGCGCGTTCCTCGGCACGGGTCACCTCCAGTCCGACATAGCTCTCCGGACTGTCCTGCGGCTCTGGACGCGAGGGGTGAATGGGTGCCATGACCGCCACGTTAGGCTCCGCGACCCGACGGTGGAAGCCCGGGCGGCCACCATGCGTCACTCGTCCCCCGCCGGTCACATCTCTGTCACAGGATCACGACACGCGTTTCGGCGTAACTCCGTCTCGCGCAGGAGGATCACGCGCCGTGTTCCGAACATCTTCGAACGCAATTCTGAGCCTTCACCGGTACATCCTGAATAACCCGCCGGAATGTGCGCGCGCATACGTTCGGCAGTGTCTTTCCATTCGGGTCCCGCCCGATTCCGCCGTCCACCGCGACAGCTGACACGGCATAGGAAATACACGGTTCCGACACAGAACCCCCGCCTGTTCTCTCCTCACCGCCGGTCATCCGCTACGGCGTGGGAGGCGTGGTCCCGGGTTCTCCCGGCGCGGCCCGCTCCAGCGCACGGGAGAGCCGGTCCCGGGCCGTCCTGATCGAGTCGGTGAGCTCCGCGGGCTCGATGATCTCGAACTCGAAGCCCATCAGCATCACGTGAATGACCATCACGTCGAGGCTCGCCGCCCCGGTGCGCAGCAGGCAGCTGCCCTCCCCTTCGGCCTCCAGCGTCCCGGCCGAGGGCGAGATCCGCTCGGCGGCCCGCTCCAGGGGCACCAGCAGCCGGACCACGGCGTGCGTGGCGTACGCGCGCGTGGAGACGCCCCGGGAGACGTACGCGGCGAGGTCCTCCGCGGGCGGTGTGCGGGACGGGAAACGTGGTCCGTGCGGCGGCCTGGGCGTGATGCGGTCGGCGCGGAACGTACGCCAGTCGTCGCGGTCGACGTCCCAGGCGACCAGGTACCAGCGGCGCTCGGTGCACACCAGCCGGTACGGCTCGACGGTGCGGCGCGTCGAGGAGCCCTCGTGGTCGCGGTACTCGAACCGGAGCCGCTCGCTGTCGCGGCAGGCGTTGGCCAGGTCGGTGAGGACGGCCGGGTCGACGGCGGAGGGCTCGGGGCCGCGCAGCATCGGCACCGTGAAGGCGTTCAGGGCGCCGACGCGGCGGCGCAGCCGGTTCGGCAGGACCTGTTCCAGCTTGGCGAGCGCGCGGACGGAGGCCTCGCCGATGCCCTCGATGCCCTGCCCCGCGGCCGTGCGCAGTCCGACGGCCACGGCGACCGCCTCGTCGTCGTCCAGCAGCAGCGGGGGCAGTTCCGCGCCCGCGCCGAGCTGGTAGCCGCCGCCGGTTCCGGGGCTGGCGTGGACCGGGTAGCCCAGATCGCGGAGGCGGTCCACGTCGCGGCGGACCGTACGCGGGGTGACGCCCAGCCGTCCCGCCAGGTCCGCGCCCGACCATTCCCGGTGGGCCTGCAGCAGTGACAGCAGCCTCAGCAGCCGTGCGGAGGTCTCCAACATGCCCCAGAGTCTGCCAGCCGGGCCACCCTGTCCCTGGCGCCCGCCCCGCGGCCCCGGAGAGCCCCGGCCCGTCCGGCGTCCGGGGACCGACCACCTGCGACGAGACCGCCAGGCCGATACGGAGGGGCGAAGTACGCGCGGGTCACGGGCGGTAGCCGAGTTGCGGGACCTCGAAGCAGGTCCGGTTCATGTCCCCCTGGGAGACCCAGCCGCGGCCGTCGCGCCAGCGGGCCACCGACAGACACGCCCGCCGCGTCGCCGGAGGCCCGGTCAGACGCCGGTACGTGACGGGAAGCAGCAGACCTCCGGCGGTGTACGGCTCGCCCCGGTTCATGAAGGAGTCGACACACCCCCGGGTGACCCCGCTCCCCGCACAGGCCTGTGCCGCGTCCGCGAACCACCGCGCCGCCGCCCATCCCTCCAGCTGCCACTGGGAACGCGTCTTGAGCCCCTTGGTGGCGTCCCGGAACTCCCGCACCGCCGCGTTCCCGGCGTCCTCGTAGTCGCGGCTCGCACCCGTGGCCCACAGGGTGTTGCGGCAGCGCGGGGAGTCCGCGTAGTCCTCGGGGACGGTGGACGTCCAGTTCTGCACGTTGGTGACCTTGGCGACGACGTGCGCGCCGACCTGGTCCATGGCCTTGCACAACTGGGCGTTGCCATGGGTGTCGATGGCGTCGAAGACGAGATCGGCGCCCTGCTCCTTGAGATCGGCGGCGGCGGCACGGAAGTTGGGCAGCGCGAAGTCGACCTGTTCGGTGACGACCCGGTAGCCCTCGGCCTGGAGTCCCTGGGTGACCAGCCGGGCGTAGGCGGCGGAGGCGGACTGGTTGTAGGAGACGACGGCGGCGGTGCGGGCGCCCTGGACACGCCGGAAGTAGCGGTAGACCTCGGTGCCGCCGTACAGCTTCCCGCCCCAGCCGGGCGTGCCGTCGCGGGGCGCGAGGCTCCCGTAGATCCCGTAGAGGTGCGGATACGTGTCGTACGCGGGCCCGATGGGCTGGCCGCCGATGTCGGGCACGCGCGCGTGGGAGACGTGGGAGGCGCCCGCGTAGTCGAGGACGGTCGTGGCGACGAGGGCGACGACCTTGTCCTCGTCGATCAGCCGGCGCACACACGTGTTGTTGCCGACTCCGCTGCCGCCGTCGTCGCACAGCCGCACCTCGACGCGTCGCCCGTCGACGCCGCCGCGCGCGTTGAGCCGGTCGAAGTAGGCCCTCGCCCCGTCGCGCGGCCCCGTGAACGCGGAGCCGCCGACGGGGCTGGTGGCGCTGGTGACGATGCCGACGCGGATGGGCTCGGCACCGCGGGCCGGCCCGGTCGGGGAGCGGTGGCCGAAGTCGCTCTCGGGCAGCCGGCTGCCGCAGGCCGTGCCGAGCAGGAGCAGCAGCCCCGCGGCGGCGGCCCCGGTCGCTGTGCGGCGCACGGCCGCTCAGCAGCCCGGGGCGGGGCCGGCCGACGGGTCGCCGCTCAACTCGACCAGTGCGCAGAGGGTGTTGACGGACACCTTCCAGGTGCCGTCCTGTTCGACGGCGGTCCCGGCGGCGTCCGGCAGCGCGGTGGCCCCCTTCAGAGTGAGGGTGTAGGTCACGTTCGCGGCGGTCGGAGAGGTGAACTCGACCTTCCCGACCTCGGCCCGCACCTCCTGGCCGCGCTTGTCGCCGTTGAACCCCTTGAGCACCGGGGTCATCCTCTCGCCGTTCTCCAGGACGGCCTGCTTGTCCTTGGTGGCGACGTCGGGGTCGAAGAACTTCTCCCAGTTCCGGCGGACCTGGGCCTCCGCCGCCGCCGGGTCGGCCGGTGCGGTGGCGCTCGGCTCCGCGCCGGTGGTCCGTTCCACGGAGGGGGTGGGCGGAGTCGTACTCGCGCCGCCGCTGTCGTCGCCGCACGCCGTGAGGGACGCCGCGAGGGCGAGGACCGCCGTCGCCACAACTCCCGCTCCGCGTAAGCGCTTCGGGTCGCTCCCGAGAACCATCGTGGCTCACCGCCGGGTGTCGGTCCGGGCGGTGCGCGCCCGGCGCTTTCAGGGTCAGCTTCCAGAAGGCATAGTGCAAGCCATCGGCCGACATGGACAGACACACGACGTGGGGGAGTCCGGATGCGGACAGCTCGACTGCGGACCGTGCGGCCCGTCCTGTGGGCCGGCTGGGCCGCGCTCGCCGCCGGTGCGGTGCTGTGCGTCATCGGCTGGTACGGAATCTCCGGCGAGCGGTACGCGGAGCGCCAACTCCCCTACCTCGCCTCGTGCACCGTCCCCGGCGCCGCCCTGATCGTCGCCGGCGCGGTGCTGGTCGCACAGGGCAGGAGCGCGGCGGCCGGTTCCCGTGTCGAGGAGCTGTACGCGCTGCTCGTGGCCTCGGATCCGGGCGATGCCGAGGAGTCCGCTCGGGCCGCGGCCGGTCCCCTCCCGCTCGGCGGCGGCCTCCTCATGGTGCCCGGCGGCACGCTGTACCACCGGGCGGACTGCCCCCTGGTCGAGGGGAAACCGGAGGCGGTACCGGTCGACTCGCACGCCCTCGCCGGGGGCGATCTCGGGCCCTGCCCGATCTGCGAACCGGATGCCGAGGACGAACTGTCCGCCGGTGAAGGGCAGTCCGCGCCACCGGCACCCTCGGCGGGACCCGCGGAGCCGCTCGTCGAACGGCCCTCGCCCGACGCGCGGGACGGCGTCGGCGGCCCGGACCACTGATGGCGTCGCTGACGTACGACCTCACCCTCGCCGGACTCTCGGTCGGCGGGGCCGCCGCGCTCACCGGGATCGGTCTGATCGTCACGCACCGCGCCACCGGCGTCCTGAACCTCGCGCACGGCGCGATCGCGATGGTGTGCGCCTACCTGTTGCGGCAGTTCACGGTCGAGTGGGGCTGGCCGCTCGCGCTCGGTACCTCGGTGACCCTGCTCGTGGTGGCGCCGGCGATCGGCGTGACGCTGGAACGCCTCGTGTTCCGGCCGCTGTCCGCTGTCGGCGGCGACCCGGCGCGGACCCTCGTCGCGTCCATCGGTGTCTTCGTCCTGCTCGTCGGCGCGGCCGCGTTGGTGTGGGGTCCCGGAGCGCGGGCCGACGTGCCGGCGCCGGTCCCGGCGGACCCGTGGGGCCAACTGGCGGTCGCCGGGGTGCTGGCGGTGGTCGTGGGCGCGGTCACGCGCCGGACGCGGTTCGGGCTGGAGCTGCGGGCCGTCGTCGACGACCCGGCGCTGGCGGTGCTCGGCGGCGTCGACGCCGACCGGGTGGCCGCGGCGGGCTGGGCGTTCGGCTCCTTCACGGCGGGCCTGACCGGTGTGCTCCTCGCCCCGTACGTGCGGCTCGACCCGTACGGCATGCCGCTGCTCGTGATGGAGGTGATGGCGGTCGCGGTCGCCGCCAGGATGCGGAGTCTCCCGGTCGCCGTCGTGGTCGCCCTCGGAATCGGCGTCGCACAGGGCCAGTTGACCCGGCTGCATCCGTCGGGCCCGGCGGGGCCCTTGCTCCAGGCGGTCGGCGCCAACCTGTTCGTGGTCGCGCTGCTCGTGGCCGCGCTCGTGCTGCCCGGCATCGGCGGCCGCGACGCGCTCCCGCGCCCGGCGGCGCCCCGCGTGCGGACCCCACCCGGCGCCGGGGCCGTCGCGCTGGTGCTGTTCCTGCTGCCCCTCGGCTTCGCGGGCTCGGACCTGCACACCTCGGTGCAGGTGCCCGCGCTCGGCGTCGTCCTGCTCTCCCTGGTGGTCGTCACCGGGCGGGGCGGGCAGGTCTCCCTGGGCCAGGCCGCGTACGCCGGTCTGGGCGCCCTCTTCACCGCGCTGCTGGCGGCGGGCCGCGTCCCCGGCGTGCCCCGACTGCCCGAACTGGCCGCCCTCGCGGTGGCGGTACTCCTTGTGGCGCCGCTCGGCCTGCTGACGGGATGGCCCGCCATCCGCCGGCACGGTCTCGCGCTCGCGCTCGCCACCTTCGCGGTGGGTGTGGGCGTCAGCCGGTTCGTCTTCGCGCAGCCGTACGCCGTGTCGGGTCTGTCCCTGGACCGCCCGGCCGGCTTCGACGGCGACCGCGCGTACTACGTGCTCGAACTCGTGCTCCTGGCCGTCGCGGTGCTCGCCGTGAGCGGTCTGCGCCGGGGCCGTACGGGCCGCGCCCTGGCCGCCCTGCGCGACCACGAGGCGGGCGCGTCCGCCGCGGGGGTCCGGGTACCGGCCCTGAAACTGGCCGCGTTCGTCACGGGGGCGGCGCTGGCGGCACTCGGCGGCGGCATGCTCGGCATGGGCGTGCGCGCGTTCGACGCCACCGCCTACGACCCCGTGCGCGGGCTGCTCTGGTTCGCCGCGGTCGTCGTGCTCGGCGCCGACAGCGTGCTGGGCGCACTCGCCGCGGCGGCTCTGCTGGTCGGCCTCGACGCGGGCGCCCGCGGCGGACTGGCGGCCGCCCTGATCGGCGTGCTGGCCGTCCTCGTCGGCCGCTTCCCCGGTGGCCCGCACGAGGCCCTGCACGCGGCGAGGACCCGGCTGCGCCGCCCGGCGACTCTCACCCCGCTGGGATCACGCGTCCGTCGACGGCTGCGCCCGGCGGTGGAGACGCCGCGGTCCGGGGTACCCACGGCGGAGGTTCGGGCGTTCGCGCGGCGGCCAGAGGCACCCGCGAGGAAAGCGAGACCGTTCCGCTCGACGTCGCCGGAGGCCGGGCCGCCAGGAAAACCCACGACGCGGACACGTGCGTCCGGCGCACCCCCGGCAGAGCCGCGACCGTCCGGGGCGCCGCCCGGGGTGGCGCGGCCCTCCCGGGCACCCGCGGCGTCGGACGGGATACGGTCCGAGCCGACCACGGCAGAAGCGCGACCGTCCGGGGCGCCGACGGCGGAGGCGACGCCGCCCGGGTCGGTGCCGGCGGAATCGCGACCGTCCCGGGCACCCACGGCGGCGGAGGGGATGCGGTCCGAGCCGACCACGGCAGAGACGCGACCGTCCGGAGCACCCCCCGCGGTGGCGCGGCCGTCCCGGGCGCCCACGAGGGCGGAGGGGATGCGGTCCGAGCAGGCCACGGAAGAGGCGCGACCGTCCGAGGCGCCGCCCGGGGTGGCGCGGCCCTCCCGGGCACCCACGACGGCGGACGGGATGCGGTCCGAACCGACCACGGCAGAGACGCGACCGTCCCGCTCGCCGACGGCCGAGGCGGCGCCGCCCGGGTCGGTGTCGGCGGAATCGCGACCGTCCCGGGCACCCACGGCGGCGAAGGGGATGCGGTCCGAGCCGACCACGGCAGAAGCGCGACCCTCCGAGGCGCACCCCGGGGTAGCGCGGCCCTCCCGGGCACCCACGACGGCGGACGGGATGCGGTCCGAACCGACCACGGCACAGGCGCGACCGTCCCGCTCGCCGACGGCCGAGGCGGCGCCGCCCGGGTCGGTGCCGGCGGAATCGCGACCGTCCCGGGCGCCCACGGCGGCGGCTGCCGCGGGGAGTCCGGGGGTGGGCGACGGAGGGCGGGAGCCGTCGGGCGCGGCGCACTCGCCTTCGTCCCCGCGTCCCTCCCGTCGCCCCGTCCCTCGCCCCGCCGCCCCCTCTCCCCCTGCCCTTCCTCTCCTCCCGCGCACCTCTCCTCCGCCTCGCCCCGCTCCCCCGCGCGCGCTGTCCGCCCGCCGACTCCGCGTCGCCTACGGCGGGTTCACCGCTCTCGACGAGGTCTCCCTGGACGTCCGGCCGGGGCGCATCACCGCGGTGGTGGGGCCGAACGGGGCCGGGAAGAGCACGCTCTTCCACTGTCTCGCCGGGACGCTGCGTCCCTCGGGCGGCCAGGTGCTGCTCGGGGAGCACGACATCACCCGCCTCGCGGCACACGCGCGGACACGGCTGGGGATCGCGCGGACCTTCCAGGACCTGGCGGTCTTCCCGTCGTTGACCGTGGCCGAGAACGTACGGGTCGGGGCCGACCAGGGACGGATCCCCGATCCGGCGGCGGTGGCCCGCACGTCGCTGCTGCTCGGCCTGGACGGACCGGTGCGGTCACTGCCCGCGGCGGGGCTGCCGACGGGGACCCTGCGGCGCGTCGAACTGGCGCGCGCACTCGCCGGCAGCCCCCGGGTCCTGCTGCTCGACGAACCCGCGGCCGGACTCGACGGCGGTGAGGTGGCCGCCCTGGCCAAGGTGTTGCGGGCACTGGCCGCCGACGGCATGGCGCTCCTGGTCGTGGAGCACGACCTCGACCTGGTCGCCGGCCTGGCGCACACCGTCCACGTGATGGCGGCGGGCCGCGTCGTGACGTCCGGGCCCGCCGACCGCGTCCTGGAGACGGGGCCCGGCGGATGAGCATCGCCCTGCGCCACGCGCGCGTGCGCTACGGCCCCCTGGAGGCCCTGCACGGCGTGACGCTGGTCGCGCCCGCTCCCGGACTCACCGTCCTGCTGGGCCGCAACGGCTCGGGCCGTACGACGGCGCTGCGCGCCCTGGCCGGAACCGTCCCCCTGTCCGCCGGCGCCGTCGTCTGGGACGGCACCGACGTGACGCGCCTGACCGCGTTCGAGCGCGCCCGGCGCGGACTGCGCCTGGTACCCGAACGCCGGGCCGTGTTCGGCTCGCTGACCGTCGCGGAGAACCTGGAGCTGGCGGGGGCCGACCTCGCCCCCGCCCTGGACGCCTACCCGCAGCTGGCTCCGCTCCTCCCCCGCCGCGCCGGCACCCTCTCCGGCGGGGAACAGCGCATGGTCGCCCTCTCCCGCGCCCTGCTGGCACGCGCACGGGTGCTGCTCGTCGACGAGCCGGCGCAGGGCATGTCACCGACGGTCGCGGCCCGGACGTACGAACTGCTCGGCGCCCTCGACGCGTGCGTGGTCGTCGCCGAGCAGCGGCTGCCGCCGGCCCTGCGGCAGCGGACGGGCCGGTTCGTCTGCGTCCACGAACTGAGCCGGGGAGCGGTCGTGTTCAGCGGAGAGGCGGCCGAGCGGATGCCCGGGAGGCCGCACCGGAGGTGACGGGCGGGCCGAACCCGGCGGGCTCCAGGACGCGCGTGCCGCTCCCGGCCTTCGGGAGGGAGAGCAGCGTGCCCGGGTTCAGCTTGTCCGGACTGGCCCCGATCATCTTCTTGTTGGCCTGGTAGAGCGCCTGCCAGCCACCCTTGATCCGGTACTTGCGGGCGATCGAGGACAGCGTGTCGCCGTTCTTCACGATGTGCGCCCGGCCCCGCAGCTTGTACTTCTTGGAGCAGGCCGGCCAGGCTCCCCATCCCTGGACGGCCAGGACCTTCTCGGCGATCTTGATCTGCTCGGCGCGGGTGGCGAGATCGGCCCGCGCGGCGTACCGGAGCCCCCCGAACTCCTTCCAGGTGGGCTGCCAGAACTGGAGCCCGCCGTAGAAGCCGTTCCCGGTGTTCGCGTTCCAGCGGCCGCTGCTCTCGCAGTCGGCGAGACAGCCCCAGGGCCAGCCCTTGGCCGCACACGCGTACGAGACTCCCGCGGTCCGGGCCGCCGGCAGCGGGGGCGGGGGTGCGGCGACCGCGTCCTGGGGGACCAGGGCGGCCAGTACGGCGGCGGCGAGGGCGGTCACGGCCGCGTACCGGGCGGGCCCGCTCAGCGGTCCGGGCGCGGGCACGGTCCTGGAGGCCTGCGGGGTGCACCTGTTCGACATGGGAGACATCGGGCCACGCTAAGCAGCCCGCCCGGCGGGCCCGCCCAGCCGCGCCCGGCACGCCCAGGGCCCCACCCGGTCGGACGACCGGGCGGGGCCCGTCACGCGG
This sequence comes from Streptomyces sp. NPDC005302, assembly GCF_040607345.1. Taxonomy (NCBI): domain Bacteria; kingdom Bacillati; phylum Actinomycetota; class Actinomycetes; order Kitasatosporales; family Streptomycetaceae; genus Streptomyces; species Streptomyces sp. NPDC005302. The sequence continues at coordinate 48,995 of NZ_JBEXGN010000020.1, read as the reverse complement.
CGTGCGGGAGCGCGGCTCAGATGTCGAGGCGCTGTCCGGGCACGATCAGGTCGGGATCGCCGCCGATGACGGCCTTGTTGGCGGCGTAGATCTTCCGCCAGGTGGTCCCGTGCCGAGCGGCGATGACGCTCAGGGTGTCGCCCTCGCGGACGGTGTAGTCACCGCGGGACGCACTGCGGTTGGTGTGGGCCGCGGGGCGCTCCGGCGCCTTCGCGGGGGCCGACTTCGTCGTCGGCTTCGGTGTCGACTTCGGTGTCGACTTCGTGGCGGCCGTGCCTCCGGCCGAGGAGGCGGGTGCGCCTCCGTAGGCTCCGGCGCGGGCCGAGCAGGTGGGCCACGCCCCCCATCCCTGCGCGCGCTGCACCTTGCCGGCTACGGCGATCTGCGCGCTCCTGGAGGCCTGGTCGGCGGTCGGCGCGTAGGCCGTGCCGCCGTACGCGCGCCAGGTGCCGGCGGAGAACTGGAGTCCTCCGTAGTAGCCGTTGCCGGTGTTGATGTGCCAGTTGCCGCCGCTCTCGCACTGGGCGATACGGTCCCACACTCCACTGTCGGCCGCGGCGGCGTCGCCGGTGGCGGCGAGCACGCCGAGCGGGGCGAGCAGTGCCGCCCCGGCGAGAACCGCCGTCGTACGGGCCTTGTTCGCCGTACGGGCCTTGGAACTGTTGCCGTGAGCGCTATCGGCACATGCGGACATGTATTTCCCTCTCCGAACACCCGGGATCCCCCAAGGCCGAGGCGCGACGTGCCACGTGTAGGACGCGGTCGTCGCGCTCCGCCCCGTCCGCCGGAGGCTGTGCTGTGGTGCGGTCGTTCTGTGATCGGCCGGCGGACGTACCCGAGCGGTGCTCTGTGCACACGGCGGAGGAATCTAGGGAGCGGGGCGCCCTGGTATCAACCAATTCCCCGTCATTCGAGGCCAGTTCCCCGTTACCGCGGGTATCGTCGATTTTCAGCCACCCACTTCATGGGGTGATTTCATGATTTGTCGACCTGCCCCCTTGGTGACCTGTGAGCTACTTCACCCGTTCAACTTCCTCTGCACGGCGACAAGTTGACATGGAGTGACCGATTCCGGGCCGCACCTCACCCTGGGCGGCGGTTGGTTCGATTCCGTTCGCTCTCGAGCGTGACTCCGGCCACAGGTCACCCGTTGTCATCTTCATGAGCCGGGAACCCCCGGGTTCATGGGCCGGGCGCCACCCCGGCACCGCCACGCACCGCATCCCGAGGAGCCACCGTGCCGCGCATGCTCGACGTCGGCGACGACGTACGCGCCGAGATCGGCGACGAAGAAGCCGACCGGCTGCTCGCCGGAGAGAACGCCCCCGGCAGCTACGACTGCACGTCGTGCCGCACCCCGGGCGACTCGGAACAGGAGCGCACCAGCACGGTCCTGTTCATCGGCGACGAGACCGCCGTCCTCGCGTTCGCCCACGCCACCTGCCTGCCCTCGCAGGTCGTGCAGGTCACCGAGGAGCAACTGCAGGGCGCCGTCCGCTCCATCCACCCCGACGGCGATCCGACCGACACCTCGCCCGAGCAGGCCGTTCTGGGTGTCACCAGCGGACTCGTGCTGATCAACGGCGATCTGCACCCGGCGCTCGTGGTCGAGCCGACCGGCCCGATCGTGCGCCCCGGCTCGACCGACATCGGCGACGACTTCCTGCCGCTGCTGATCGAGCAGGGCTTCATGCCGGTGACCGAACTGAACGCGGTGCCGCCGGTCCTGCACGGCTGGTCCGTGCTGCTCGCCATGGGCCAGCTGCACGCCGTACTCCAGCCGGGCACCGGCGGCGGCTCCCCCGTCGCCTGGTGGCAGGCCCACCAGGCCCTCCAGGTCGCCGAGAGCTGGCGCGCGGCCGCCAACAAGCACCAGCAGGTGCTGCTGTTCGCGGCGCCCGTCGGCTCGATCGGCCGTCAGCCCCGTGAGGACCTGCTGCGCGACGCGCTCGACAAGGCGGCGGCCAACGGCAAGCTGGTCGCGGCCACGATGCCGCTGGCCGGCACCTGAGCCGACCGCGGTAGCGCGCCCGAACCCCCACGGCGGGCGCGCACCCGACCCCGCCGGGCATCCCCACACCCGGCGGGGCGCATCCTGCTGCGCGGGAGAGCCGAGAGCTCGGGAGCCGGGCGGCCGGGGGCGCGGGGACGGGCGCACCCGACGCGGACGGTCGTCCGCGCGGTCGCCCGCGCCCCCGCGAGCGCCACTCACTCCCGGTGACCTGCGAAATCAGTTGCCGGACCGCATCTGTTGCGCAGCGGGGTCGTTGGCACGTACGTGCACACCTACGACGCCCCCCGCCGCCGGCCCTTCCAGCCGGTACCCCCGTCCGGCTCGCCTCTACCGCTCCGTTCCGGCAGGGAGGTGGCGGCGTCCCGATCGGCCCAGGACGCCTCGGGCGGCCCCTCGGCCACGCCGATCTACGACGCGCTCTACGCCGAGTGGGTCCGCTCGTTCAGGACGCTGCCGGGCGACCGGCACGGCGAGGAGGAGCTGGGGTTCACGGCGTTCGGAGGGCTCGCGCGCGGTTCGAACTCGTACAGCCCGTCGAGTTCGTACAACTCCTACAGCTCGTACAGCGCGGGGGCGCACACCGCCCGGCAGATCGCGGCGCAGAACGGGCAGGGCGCGACCGCCGTCTGGCAGGCGGGCAGTCGTCAGCACAGCACCGGGATGCACCACATCCCGGCCGCGCTGCCGCCGGCACCGCGCCGGGGCCTGTGAGAAACGGTTCCCCACGCGACAACGGGTGAGGGGCGGCTCCATCCGGAGCCGCCCCTCACCCGTGTCACCGGACGCTACTTCTTCTTGTTGGCGCCGCGCTTCTCACGCACCCGCACCGAGATGTGGATCGGCGTGCCCGCGAAGCCGAACTCCTCGCGCAGCCGGCGCTCGATGAAGCGGCGGTAGCCGTGCTCGATGAAGCCGGAGGCGAAGAGCACGAAGCGCGGGGGCTTGGTTCCCGCCTGCGTGCCGAACAGGATGCGCGGCTGCTTGCCACCGCGGATCGGGTGCGGGTGGGCGGCGACCAGCTCGCCGAGGAAGGCGTTCAGCCGGCCGGTCGGGACGCGGGTCTCCCAGCCGTCCAGCGCCGTCTCGATCGCCGGGACGAGCTTCTCCATGTGCCGGCCGGTGCGGGCCGAGACGTTCACACGGGGGGCCCAGGCCACCTGGGCGAGTTCGGTCTCGATCTCCCGCTCCAGGTAGTAGCGGCGCTCCTCGTCGAGGGTGTCCCACTTGTTGAAGGCGAGCACGATCGCACGGCCCGCGTCGACGGCCATGGTGACGATGCGCTGGTCCTGCACCGAGATGGTCTCGGACCCGTCGATCAGGATGACCGCGACCTCGGCCTTCTCGACGGCGGCCGCGGTACGCAGCGAGGCGTAGTAGTCGGCGCCCTGCTGGAGGTGGACGCGCTTGCGGATGCCCGCCGTGTCGACGAACTTCCAGGTGATGCCGCCGAGTTCGATCAGCTCGTCGACCGGGTCACGGGTGGTGCCCGCGACCTCGTTCACGACGACGCGGTCCTCGTTGGCCACCTTGTTCAGCAGGGAGGACTTGCCGACGTTCGGACGGCCGATGAGGGCGATACGGCGGGGGCCGCCCACCGCGCCGCCGAAGGTCTGGGCGGGAGCCTCGGGCAGGGCCTCCAGGACGGCGTCGAGCATGTCGCCGGTGCCGCGGCCGTGCAGTGCGGAGACCGGGTGCGGCTCGCCGAGACCGAGGGCCCACAGGTACGAGGCGTCGGACTCGCCGCTCATGCCGTCGACCTTGTTGGCGCACAGGACGACGGGCTTGCGGGCCTTGCGGAGCAGCCGGACGACGGCCTCGTCGGTGTCCGTGGCGCCGACCTTGGCGTCGACGACGAAGACGACGGCGTCGGCGGCCTCGATCGCGTACTCGGCCTGGGCGGCCACGGACGCGTCGATGCCGAGGACGTCCTGCTCCCAGCCGCCGGTGTCGACGAGCTTGAAGCGGCGGCCCGCCCACTCGGCCTCGTACGTGACGCGGTCACGGGTGACGCCGGGCTTGTCCTCGACGACCGCCTCGCGGCGGCCGATGATGCGGTTCACCAGGGTCGACTTGCCGACGTTCGGGCGGCCGACGACGGCGAGGACGGGGAGCGGGCCGTGGCCCGCCTCTCCGATGGCGCCCTCGACGTCCTCGACGTCGAAGCCCTCTTCCGCGGCGAGCTCCATGAACTCCGCGTACTCGGCATCGCCAAGCGCCCCGTGCTCGTGCTCTGCCGAGCCCTCGGGCTGGATGTGGTCGTTCATGAAGTCCGTACCTCGTCGTTCCATCGTGGTGATCGGTGGAACGACCGCAAACCGGCCGATCCACTACTCAAGTGTCGCCTAACGCCCGGTGGGGCGCCCGGCGTTTTCCGGGCGTCCGGTGAGACGCCTGGCATGGTCCAGGTGGGCGCTGAGCTGCTTCTGGATGCGGCCGGTGGCCTCGTCCAGGGCGCTGCGGGTGCGCCGTCCGCTGCCGTCGCCCGCTTCGAAGGGGTCGCCGAAGACGACGTCGACCCTGCTGCGCAGCGGGGGCAGCCCCCTTATCAACCGGCTGTTCCGCTCGGAGCTTCCCAGCACCGCCACGGGGACGATCGGGGCGCCGCTGCGCACCGCGAAGTAGGCGAGACCGGCCCGCAGCGAGGCGAAGTCGCCGTCGCCCCGGGTGCCCTCGGGGAAGATCCCGAGGACGCCGCCGGACGTCAGGACGCCGAGGGCGTCGGTGATGGCCGTGCGGTCGGTGGTGTGGCGGTCCACCTTCAGCTGGCCGATGCCCAGCAGGAAGGGGTCGAGCGGCCCGATGAACGCTTCCTTCTTGATCAGGAAGTGGGTGGGCCGGGGCGCCACGCCCATGACCATCGGTCCGTCGATGTTGTGCGCGTGGTTCACGGCCAGGATCGCCGGGCCGGTCGCGGGGACCTTCCAGGCGCCGAGGACACGCGGCTTCCACAGCCCGTACATCAGGCCGACGCCGATACGGCGCCCGACCTCGGCGCCTCTCGCGGAGGGTGCGGTCACTTGGCGGCCCGCTTCTCCTCGACGAGGGTGACGACGCACTCGATGACCTGCTGGAGCGTGAGGTCGGAGGTGTCCACCTCGACGGCGTCGTCCGCCTTGGCGAGCGGGGACGTCTTGCGGCTGGAGTCGGCGGCGTCGCGCCGGATGAGCGCCTCGCGGGTCGCCGCGACGTCCGCGCCCTTCAGCTCGCCGCTGCGGCGGGCGGCGCGCGCCTCCGGGGAGGCGGTGAGGAAGATCTTGAGGTCGGCGTCGGGCAGCACGGTGGTGCCGATGTCCCGGCCCTCGACGACGATGCCGTCGGCGGCGGACGCGGCGAGCGTGCGCTGCAGCTCGGTGATCCGGGCCCGCACCTCGGCCACGGCGCTGACCGCGCTGACCTTGGAGGTGACCTCCTGCGTGCGGATCGGGCCCGCGACGTCGGTGCCGTCGACCGTGATGGTCGGGGCGGACGGGTCGGTCCCGGAGATGATCTCCGGCTTCCCGGCCGCGGAGGCGATCGCGGAGGGGTCCGTCACGTCGATGCCGTTGCTGACCATCCACCACGTGATCGCGCGGTACTGGGCCCCGGTGTCCAGGTAGCTCAGACCGAGCTTGGCGGCCACGGCCTTCGAGGTGCTCGACTTGCCCGTGCCCGAGGGGCCGTCGATGGCCACGATGACGGTCGGAGCGGTCCGGGCGGCGCCGTTTTCCACGGTGGGAACACCTTCCTGGTGCGGGGTGGAGGTCTGTGCGGGGCACGATCGCGCCCCGCACAAGGTTACTGGCTCCGCGGACCCCGTATTACTGGCCCTTCCCGGGCCCCGCGAGCGGGCCGTCCCCGCCCCGGTGCTCCGGGAGCCTGCCGGACCGCCCGCCCGGCCGGGACCGGGGTTACTGGCGCAGTGCCCAGCCGCGGTCCCGCAGCGCGGCGCTGAGCACCGGCGCCGCCTTCGGCTCGACCATCAGCTGCACCAGACCGGCCTGCTGACCGGTGGCGTGCTCGATGCGTACGTCCTCGATGTTGACCCCGGCCTGCCCCGCGTCGGCGAAGATGCGGGCGAGCTGGCCCGGCTGGTCGTCGATGAGGACCGCCACGACCTCGTAGGCGCGCGGCGCGGAGCCGTGCTTGCCGGGGACACGGACCTGGCCCGCGTTGCCGCGGCGCAGGACGTCCTCGATGCCGGTGGCTCCGTCGCGGCGCTTGGTGTCGTCGGCGGACTGCAGGGCGCGCAGCGCACGTACCGTCTCGTCGAGGTCGGCGGAGACGTCCGTGAGGAGGTCCGCGACGGGGCCCGGGTTGGCCGAGAGGATGTCGATCCACATCCGGGGGTCGGAGGCCGCGATGCGGGTCACGTCGCGGATGCCCTGACCGCAGAGGCGTACGGCGGCCTCCTCCGCGTGCTCCAAGCGGGCGGCGACCATGCTGGACACCAGGTGCGGCATGTGGGAGACGAGGGCGACGGCGCGGTCGTGGGCGTCCGCGTCCATCACGACGGGCACGGCACGGCAGTGCGACACCAGTTCCAGGGCGAGGTTCAGGACCTCGGTGTCGGTGTCGCGGGTGGGCGTGAGCACCCAGGGGCGCCCCTCGAAGAGATCGGCGGTCGCGGCCAGCGGGCCGGACTTCTCGCGGCCGGACATGGGGTGCGAGCCGATGTACGGGGCGAGGTCGAGGCCGACGGCCTCCAGCTCGCGGCGCGGGCCGCCCTTGACGCTGGCGACGTCCAGGTATCCGCGGGCGAGACCGCGGCGCATGGCGTCGGCGAGGGTGGCGGCGACGTGCGCGGGCGGCGCGGCGACGATGGCGAGGTCGACGGGTCCGGCGGGCGGTTCGTCGGTGCCCGCGCCCAGTGCGGCGGCCGTACGGGCCTGCTCCGGGTCGTGGTCGGTGAGGTGGACGACGACGCCGCGGGCGGCGAGCGCGAGGGCGGCCGACGTGCCGATCAGGCCGGTGCCGATGACGAGCGCGGTCCTCACTGGGCGATGTCCTTGCGCAGTGCGCCGGCGGCACCGAGGTAGACGTGCACGATCTCGGCGCGCGGCCGGTCGGACTCTATGTGCGCGAGGACGCGGACGACGCGCGGCATGGCCCCCTCGATGTCCAGTTCCTGCGCGCAGATCAGCGGGACGTCGACGATGCCGAGCTTGCGCGCGGCGGCTGCCGGGAAGTCGCTGTGCAGATCCGGTGTCGCCGTGAACCAGATGCTGATCAGGTCGTCCGTGGTGAGCGCGTTCCGCTCCAGGACGGCGGTGAGCAGCTCGCTGACCTGCTCGTCCATGTGACCGGCCTCGTCCCGTTCCAGTTGGACGGCGCCCCGGACCGCTCGTACCGCCACGGTGATGCTCCTCGCTGGTCTGCGTCTGTCGTCTCGTCACCAGCCTAGTCAGCGCCCGGAGCGGGAGTGCGCGGCGCCCGCCTGACGAGACGGCGCCGCGCACCGGACCCGGCTGTCCGCGAGCCGGGCCCCGGGGTCAGAGGGCCTGCTGCTTGATGAGGTCCTCGAGCGAGGTGCCGGACGGCATCTGCCCGCTCGGGGTGAGCTTGTCGACGGCCTGCGGCAGCGACCGGGCGATCTGGTCGGCGGCCTGCTGGGGGCTGACACCGTTCTGCTCGGCGACCTTCTGGAGGGTCTCGTCGGGCAGTGCCTCGGCGATCTGCTGACCGCTGACGGCCTTGTTCTCGCCGTTGCCGACCCAGGACTGCGCCTGGTCGACCAGGCCGGACTTGGTGAGCATGTCCATCAGGCCGCCCAGCGGACTGCCGCCGCCGCTTCCCGAGCCGCTGCCGCCGAGGGCTCCGAGCAGCGCGCCCAGGATGTTGCCTGCGCCGCCGTTGGAGGAGCCGGACGGGCCGCCTCCGCCGAGAAGGCCGCCGAGCAGACTGCCGAGATCGTTACCCGCCATGGTCCCGCCTTTCGTGAGTGCGGCCGGGGTGGAGGCGCCCACCCGGCCTCAGGCCCTGTCAATGTCACCGGAATCACCCCTTTCCGCCACTTGTGGTGAGAACGCCCCTGTGCGCCTCTGGACGCGGGGGCGCGGGTCCGCTCTCATGGCAGGAGACTCGCCTCGGGGGAGGCCCGTATGACCCGCATGAAGCGTCCAGGACCCCTTCTCACCCTTCTCGCGGGCCTCGTGCTCGGCGTGTTCCTGCTGTCGCTCAACGCGGCGACGGGGACGAGGACCGCGTCGGCCGACCAGAAGGACCCACGGGGCGCCACGGTGTCGCCCGCCGCACCCGGGGCCTCCGCGTCCCCGTCCTCACCGGACCGCTCGTCGTCGTCGCCCCGTTCGTCGTCCCCTTCCTCCTCGCCCACGGTCCGCCCGGTGCCCGACGCCGACTACGCGGGCCGCACCGACGACGACTCGTCGGCGGTCGCCGTCTCCCTGCGCGACGGGAAGGCGATCGCGTACTTCTGCGACGGACACGACAAGGAGTCCTGGCTGAAGGGCGACGTCGGCGGCGACGGGGTCATGAAGCTCACGAGCCGCGACGGCGCCGAGCTGAACGGCACGCTCGAGGACGGCAAGCGGATCCGCGGGGCCGTCGACCTCGGCGGCCGGCGCTATCGCTTCACGGCCGACCGGGCGGTCAAGCCGTCCGGTCTGTACCGGGCGACCTCGACCGTGCGCGGAGCGAAGATCGACGGCGGCTGGATCGTGCTGCCGGGCGGAAAACAGGTCGGCGTCGTCGACCGGGACGGCACCCCCTCGAAGGCTCCGGCGATCGACCCGGAGACCGGTGCCGTGACCATCGACGGACACAGGATCGTCGCGCGGCCCGTCACACCCTGACCCCCTCTCTCGCAGGGAGCAGCTCATGACCGTGGACCCGAACGCCGCCACCCGGGGCTTCCCCGTTCCGCCGCCCGCCCACCGCCGGCGCGGTGCGGCCCGCTATCTCGTCCCCGCCCTGGTCGCCGCCGCGGTCGCCCTCGGCCTCGGCGTCTACGGCAGACTGCACGACCCGGCCGGGACGGCCTTCAACCTCGCGGGCTTCAGCAGCACCGGCGCCGTGAAGTCGTGGCTCGCGACGGCCGCGTTCCTCTTCGCGCTCGTCCAGTTCGCGTCGGCGCTCATGATGTACGGAAAACTGCCGGGGCCGGGCTGGGCGGCGACGCTGCACCGGTGGTCGGGGCGGATCGCGTTCCTGGTGGCCGTGCCGGTCGCCGTGCACTGTCTGTACGCGTTGGGCTATCAGACGTACGAAACGCGCGTCCTGCTGCACTCGCTCCTCGGTTGCTTCTTCTTCGGTGCCTTCAGTGCCAAGATGCTGCTGCTCCGCTGGGAGCGCCTGCCCGGCTGGCTGCTGCCGATCGTCGGCGGCCTGGTCTTCGCCGTGCTCACGGCCATCTGGCTGACGTCCGCCCTCTGGTTCTTCCGTACGTTCGGAGTGACGACATGACCCACCGCTCGACGCGGCGCACCGTGATCCTCGCGACGGGGGCGTCCGCGCTGCTCGTGGGATGCAGCAAGTACGGGGACGAAGGCGGCTCGGACAGTTCCTCCGACAACACCTCGCCGAAGGCGTCCAGCGGCGAGAAGCTCGCTTCGACGGGCGACATCCCGGTCGGCGGCGGCAAGATCTTCAAGGACCGGAAGATCGTGGTGACCCAGCCGAAGAAGGGCGAGTTCAAGGCCTTTTCCGCGATCTGCACGCACCAGGGCTGCACGGTGAACGCCGTCGCGGACGGCACGATCGACTGCCCGTGCCACGGGAGCAGGTTCAGTGTCGAGAACGGCGCGGTGAAGGCCGGTCCCGCCCCGCGTCCGCTGCCCGCGGAGAAGATCGTCGTGGAAGGAAATTCGATCCGCACGGCGTGAGACGGCCCGTACGCTCCGGGCATGCGTTCAGAACCCGGCGCCCGGCAGCCCGGCGCGGCGTCCCCCGTCCCCCCGCTCTCCCTGGTGCGTGATCACACCGTCTACTCCTGTGTGACGGGGTCGCGGGCCTTCGGGCTGGCCACGGACGGCAGCGACACGGACCGCCGGGGTGTCTTCCTCGCCCCGACTCCGATGTTCTGGCGCTTCGAGAAGCCGCCGACCCACGTCGAGGGTCCGGCGGAGGAGCAGTTCAGCTGGGAGCTGGAGCGGTTCTGCGCGCTCGCGCTGCGCGCCAATCCGAACATCCTGGAGTGCCTGCACTCCCCCCTCGTCGCGTACACGGACGAGGTGGGACGCGAACTCCTCGCGCTCAGAGGGGCGTTCCTGTCCCGCCTCGTGTACGAGTCGTTCGCCCGCTACGCCCTCGGCCAGCGAAAGAAGCTGGAGGCCGACGTCCGGCGGCACGGCGTCCCGCGCTGGAAGCACGCCATGCATCTGCTGCGGCTCCTGATGAGTTCGCGCGATCTGCTGCGCACCGGGGTCCTCACGGTCGACGTGGGCGACCAGCGCGAACCGCTCCTCGCCGTGCGGCGGGGCGAGGTGTCCTGGGCCGGGGTCGAGACGTGGATGTCCCGGCTGGCGGCGGAGGCCGAGCAGGCGGAGTCCCGCAGCCCGCTTCCGCCCGGGCCGGACCACGCACGCGTGGAGGACTTCCTGATCCGGGTGCGCCGGGCCTCCGCGCTCCGGAACTCCGGCGCGCCGGACATGCCCTAGGAGAGCGTCGCGGCCTGCCGGTCGGCGTCGAGGCGGACCCGGACGACGTACTCGTGCAGGGCGTCACGCACGGAGGGGGCGTCGGGCAGCGCCGAGGCGTCCTGGGCCTCGTCGAGGACGCTGTGCAGCCGCTCCACGTCCGCCTCCACGCGCGCGCGGGGAACGTCCGCGGCCCCGTGCTCCCGCTCGGCCTTCTCGGCGATCAGGTCCGGCAGGTAGTCGGGGGAGGCGACCTGCCCGACGAGCGTCGGCAGATCGGCCTGGACCTCGCCGCTGCGCATGAGGTGGATGCCGGTGAGCAGCACACGGAACGTGTAGAGCAGCGGCTTGAGTTCGCCGGTCCTCTCGAAGAGCCGCCACTGCGTCGAGGCGAACCCCCGGTAGTGGTGGGCGTGATGACGGGTGAGGACGCCGGGGGCGAGCGAGACCAGTTCCCGGTGTTCGTCACCGGTGTGCACGACGAGCGGCGAGAGGAGCTGCTCCAGCACGTAGCCGTTGCGCCGCAGCATCAGCCGGACGAACTTGCGCAGGTCGTGGGTGACCAGGTCCATCTCGACGCCCTCGCGGAGCCACATGCGCGACCGGGTCTCCTCGGGCTCGCGCAGTCCGACCAGATCGGCCGTGGGCAGCAGATGGACACCGCGCAGGTCGACGTCGGAGTCGCGCGAGGGGAAGCCGTAGAGGTGCGCCCCGGAGACGGTGGCGAAGAGCACGGGGTCGGGCTGTTCGGCCACCACGCTCGCGAGGTCGGTACCGAGGTCCAGGGCGTCTGTCATCCCTCAAGCGTCCCAGAGCGCCCCCAGGGACATCAGGTCGCCCTGGTACTCGATCCGGTCGGCCCACTCCCGGGGCCAGGCGCCGGAGCCGTGGTAGGCGCCGGCGAAGGCCCCGGTCAGGCAGGCGATCGAGTCCGAGTCGCCCGAGGTGCAGGCGGCCCGGCGCAGCGCGGTGACGGGTTCGTCGACGAGGAGGAGGAAGCACAGCAGGCCGGTGGCGAGCGCCTCCTCGGCGACCCAGCCTCCGCCGGTGGCCATACAGGGGTCGGTCTCGGGCGAGACGGTGCGTACCGCGTGCCGGAGGTTGTCCAGGACGTCGAGGCACTCGTCCCAGCCGCGGGAGATGTACTGCTCCGGCGTCGCGTCCTCGCTGAACGTCCACAGGTCGCCGAGCCAGCGGACGTGATAGCGGTGCCGGTTCTCGTACGCGTACGAGCGCAGCCGGCCGATCAGTCCCATCGGCTCGGTGCCCTGGGCGAGCAGCCAGACCGCGTGGGCGGTGAGGTCCGAGGCGGCGAGTGCGGTGGGGTGGCCGTGGGTGAGCGCGGCCTGCAACTGCGCCGCTCCGGCGCGCTGTTCGTCGCTGAGTCCGCGGACGAGTCCGACGGGTGCGACGCGCATGTTGGCACCGCAGCCCTTGGAGCCGATCTGGCTGGCCTCCTGCCAGCGGCGCTTCTCGTTCTTGAGGAGGTTGCAGGCGGTGAGGCAGGTCCGGCCGGGGGCCCGGTTGTTCTGCGGCGACTGGTACCAGTCCACGAACTCCTCGCGCACCGGCCGTTCCATCCGCAGCGGGCCGAGCAGGCCGCGGTCCATGGCGGTACGCAGTCCCCGCGCGAGGGCCAGCGTCATCTGGGTGTCGTCGGTGACGATCGCGGGCCGGGGCAGCGCCATCTGCCGCCAGGGACCGCACTTGTCGAGGATGGCGGGCACGGAGTTGAACTCGGTGGGGAACCCGAGCGCGTCACCGAGGGCCAGGCCGATCAGGGAGCCGGTGGCGGCGCGTTTCGCGAGGGTCGTGGTGGTCATCAGGGCCGTCCTTCCGAGGTGGGGCGCAGCAGGGGTGGGTGCAGTGCTTTCGCGCCGCCGGCGCGGTAGAGGGCGGCGGGCTTGCCGCGTCCGCCGGTGAGGCGGGCGGCGCCGGGGACCCGTTCGACGAAACCCGGCGTCGCGAGGACCTTGCGGCGGAAGTTGGGCCGGTCGAGAGCGGTGCCCCACACGGTCTCGTAGACCTGCTGCAGCTCTCCGAGGGTGAACTCGGACGGACAGAAGGAGGTGGCGAGACAGGAGTACTCAAGCTTGGCGCCGACGCGGTCGTGGGCGTCGGCGAGGATGCGGTCGTGGTCGAAGGCGAGCGGCGCGAGGGCGTTGAACCGCAGCCACTGGGCCTGCGCCGCGTCGCCGCCGCCGTGCGGTTCGGGGGCGTCGGCGAGGAGCGCGGCGAACGCGACGGAGACGATCCGCATGCGCGGGTCGCGGTCGGGTTCGCTGTAGGTGCGCAGTTGTTCCAGGTGGAGCCCCGAGATGTCCGACAGGCCGGTCTCCTCGGCGAGTTCGCGGCGGGCGGCGGCCTCCGCGGACTCGTGGGGCAGCACGAAGCCGCCGGGCAGGGCCCAGTGGCCGGCGTACGGCTCCTGGCCGCGCTCGACGAGCAGTACCTGGAGTGCGCCCGCGCGCACCGTCAGGACGGCCAGGTCGACGGTGACGGCGAACGGCTCGAAGGCGTACTTGTCGTATCCCTCGGGCCTCGTACCGCCCGGCGCGCGGCCGTCCTCTGACGCCACACCCTCACCCCCTTTATGGTCAGCATGACTATGGTCAGTACGACTATAAAGGGGGTGCGAGGGCCCCAACAAGGTTCACAACCAGGGAAGTTACGGATTCTCCCGGCAGCCGCGGGAGAGCTGTCGGCGCCTGGGGCGGAGGCGGCGGAAGGGATGCGGGACCCGGCCGAGGGCCGCTTCGGTCACCCGCCGGTCCCGGCGTTCGAAGCCTCGGCCCCGCGAGCCCCGGACCGGCGTACGTCGTGTCCCTGCGCCGGTGTGCGCGCCGGGGCGAGAGCCGCCACGAGCGCTCCCACGGCCGCGACGCCCGCGGAGACCCACAGCGCCGGACCGCAGCCGTCGACGAAGCGTTCGGCCGAGCCGTAGCCCCCGTACCGGCTGAACACGGCCGCGGCGACGGCGATCCCGAACACTCCGCCGAGTTCGCGCAGCGCGTTGTTGACGCCCGCGGCGACCCCCGCGTCGGCGGGCGGGACCGACGAGGTCACCGCGTTGGCGACGGTGGGGAAGACCATCGAGATGCCGATGCCCGCGACGATCAGCGGCAGCACGAGCCGCTCGTAGTCCACGCCCGGTTCCACCTGCCACGCCAGCAGACCGAGGCCGGCCGCCTGGAGGGCGAGTCCGCCGAGCATGAAGGGCCGGTTGCCGAACCGGTCGGCGAGCGCGCCCGCGAGCGGGGCCACGGCGAGCGGCATGCCGGTCCACACGAGGATGCGGACACCGGCCTGCAACGGCGAGTTCCCGAGCCCCAGTTGGAACAGCTGCGTGATCATGAACAGGGAGCCGAGCAGCGACATGAACGTCAGGAAGGCGACGCCGTTGGCGGTGGAGAAGGCCCTCCTGCGGAAGTACCCGAGCGGCAGCATCGGGTAGCGCGCCCGCGACCGCTCCCAGCCGAGGAAGGCCGTCGCGAAGAGGACTCCGACGGCCAGCGCGCCGAGCACCTCGGCGCTCCCCCAGCCCGCCTGCGGGGCCCGCACCGGCGCCCAGGCGAGTCCGGTCAGCCCCACGGCCGCCAACAGCAGTCCCACGACGTCCAGTTGCGGACGCGGCCCGTGGCTCTCCCGCAGTTTCAGCGCGGCCAGCGGCAGCATCACCAGCCCGGTGGGCACGTTCAGCCAGAAGATCCACTGCCAGGACAGGCCCTCGGTGACCGCCCCGCCGAGGACGGGTCCTGCCGCCACCCCGAGGCCGGTCACCCCGCCCCACACCCCGATGGCCACGCCCCGCTTCTCGGCCGGGAACGCCTCGCTGATCAGGGTCAGGGTGAGCGGCAGCAGGACGGCCGCGCCGGCGCCCTGGAGCACCCGCGCGCCGATGAGCTGCCCCGGCCCCCCGGCCAGTGCCGCGAGCGCCGAGGCCAGGGTGAAGACGGCGAGCCCGGCGACGTACATGCGGCGCCGGCCGAAGCGGTCGCCGAGCGCGGCACCGGTCAGGGTGAGACAGGCGAACACCAGGTTGTAGGCGTTGATCGTCCATTCCAGGTCGGACAGGCTCGCCCCGAAGTCGGCCCGCAGCGAGGGCAGCGCGGTGGCCACGACGACCACGTCCAGAGAACAGAGCAGCGCCCCCAGCCCGGCGAGCACGACGGTCCACGTACGGCGTGCGGGTACGGGGGTCGGCTGCTGGACGGGGGCGCGTGCGGTGGTGTCGGTCATGACGGTTCCTTCCGTGAGGATCACTCACGGAAGACGGACCGGCGCCGCCCCGGAAAGGAATCGTGGCCGGGGCCCGCGTCCCAGGAAGGCGAGGAGCAGGTCGCCGGGACCGGCTCCCGCGGGCACCGCGACGGGATCGGCGAACCGCACCCCGCGGTCGGCGTCCGCCACCACGACCGGTGCGAGGGGCAGCAGTTCGGCCGCGAGCGCGGAGGGGATCGGCCGCGGCCTGCCGCACGCCTGCGTCACGTCCCAGCCGTGCACCGCGATCTCCAGGGCGCCGACCGCGGCGAGCAGTCCCAGATCGAGGGACCGGTCCCCCACGGCCGGGGCGGGCGGCGCGGCGGACACGGCCGCCCAGGCACCGAGGAGCGCCCCGGCCCGCGCGCGGAAGGCGCACACCGGATCGGCGGCGGGCGCGACGGGGCACAGCCCGACCCGGCCCTCGGCGACCCCTTCGTAGAGCGCGTCCAGCGAGTCGTCGAGGTGCTGGAGCAGCTCCCCGAGGTCCCACCGCGCGCACGGCGTCGGACGGCCGAGACCCGCGCGCGGGACGGCGGCGACACCGCCCAGCGCGTAGGCGAGGGACCGCTCCAGCAGTTCACCGGGGTTCACGCGAGAACCCCGGGCAGTCCGAAGCCGGGGAACAGGCCGGGGTCCAGGAAGACGGTGAGCCGGGCGACGGCGCCCTCCTCGACGGTGAGCACCTGCACGGAGTGCGCCCGCAGTGCACCGTCGGGACCGCTCTCGTACGCGGCCACCGCGGGCTGCCCGTTGGCCCGGACCGGCAGCATGCGGATCCATCCCGGCGCGCGGCCGGAGAGGACCCGCACCCGCAGGAACCGCAGGACGTCCTTCCTGCCGCTGAACCACTCCAGGTGCGGCGGCATCTCCAGCTCGACCCCGTCGCGCAGCAGCCCCAGCAGGGACTCCATGTCGGCGTTCTCGAAGGCCCGCATGTACCGGTCGAGCAGTTCGCGGTCGTCGGCCCCGTCGGGTTCGACCACCAGGTCCTCCTCCGGCGCGACCTCGTCGAGCCGGGCACGCGCGCGCTGGAGGGTGCTCTTGACCGCCGCCGTCGACGTGTCGAGCACGGCGGCGACCTCGGACGCCCGCCAGGCCAGCACGTCCCGCAGGATGAGCACCGCCCGCTGACGCGGGGGCAGGTTCTGCAGCGCGGCGACGAGCGCCAGCCGCAGGGTGCCGCGCGCGGCGACGACCGTCGCCGGGTCGAGGAGCGAGTCGGGCAGCGGCTGGAGCCAGGGAACGTCCGTCGCCGGGGCCCCCAGCGGACCCTCCGGCGCGTCTCCCGGCCCGCCGAGCCCGGTGGGCAGCGGACGGCGCCCCCGCCCCTCCAGGGCCGTCAGACACGTGTTGGTGGCGATCCGGTAGAGCCAGGTGCGCAGGGAGGCCCGGCCCTCGTACCCCTCGTAGGACCGCCAGGCCCGCAGGTACGTCTCCTGCACCAGGTCCTCGGCGTCGTGCACGGAGCCGAGCATGCGGTAGCAGTGGGCGAGCAGCTCCCGCCGGTACGGGTCGGTCAGCCGGACGAACTCGTCACGGTCCGTCGTCGCGGTCATCGCCGCTCCCTTCGTTCGCACCGGCCGCACGGCGGCACACCGGTGGTCCGTTCACCGGTACAGACCGTCGGTGCGGCGAAAACGAATCGGCCGGCCCCGGAGAACTTCCGGAACCGGCCGTCGTACGCGCGAGGCGTGGAGGGCGGCGGGGTCGTGCGACCGCCCCTCGGGGACCTAGAGGCCGACCTCGGCCATCAGCATGCCGACCTCGGTGTTCGACAGGCGGCGCAGCCAGCCGGACTTCTGGTCGCCCAGCGTGATCGGGCCGAAGGAGACGCGCACCAGCTTGTCGACCGGGAAGCCGGCCTCGGCGAGCATGCGGCGCACGATGTGCTTGCGGCCCTCGTGCAGGGTCACCTCGACGAGGTAGTTCTTGCCGGTCTGCTCGACGACGCGGAAGTGGTCCGCCTTGGCGTACCCGTCCTCCAGCTGGATGCCGTCCTTGAGCCGCTTGCCCAGGTCACGCGGGATCGGGCCGACGATGTGCGCGAGGTAGACCTTCTTCACCCCGTACTTGGGGTGGGTCAGGCGGTGCGCGAGCTCACCGTGGTTGGTGAGCAGGATGACGCCCTCGGTCTCGGTGTCGAGCCGGCCTACGTGGAAGAGCCGCGTCTCGCGGTTCGTCACGTAGTCGCCGAGGCACTGACGGCCCTCGTTGTCCTCCATCGTGGAGACGACGCCCGCGGGCTTGTTCAGCGAGAAGAACTGGTACGACTGCGTCGCGACCGTCAGGCCGTCGACCTTGATCTCGTCCTTCTCCGGGTCGACCCGGAGACCCTGCTCCAGGACGATCTGGCCGTTGACCTCGACCCTGGCCTGGTCGACCAGCTCCTCGCAGGCACGGCGCGAACCGTAGCCGGCGCGGGCGAGGATCTTCTGGAGTCGCTCGCCCTCCTCCTCGGCGCCCGGGAAGGTCTTGGGCAGCTTGATCTCGGGCTTGCCCGCGTACCGGTCGCGGTTGCGCTCCTCGGTCCGCGTCTCGTACTCACGGGAGCGCGAGGGCTCCGTGCGTCCGCCGCGCTGCTGGCCCTGCTTGGGGCCGCCCTTGGCGCCGCCGCGTGCCGAGGCGCCGCGCCCGGACTTCGGGCCTTCGTGCGTGCCCCCGGGGCCTACGTCGTAGCGACGCTCCTCGGGACGGGGCTTGCTGGGACGCTTCGGCTGGTCGTCGCGCCCCGCATCGCTCCTCGGCTGGGAGCCGGTTCCGCGCGAGCCGGCGCTCCCGCCGGACCCACGCGAGCCGCCGGTCCCACGCGGGCCGCCACCTCCGCCGGTCCCACGCGAGCTGCCGCCGCTTCCGCGCGCGCCACCGCTCCCGCCGGTTCCCCGCGGGTTGCCGCGCCCGCTGTTCCTGCCGCTGCCACTGCCACTGCTTCGCATCAAAGTTCCGTCGTCGTCGTGTCGTCTGCGTCTGTATCCGGTGCATCCGGATCGAACGACGGGACCCCTTCCAGCGTCTCTGCTTCGATCGCGTCCGCCTCGGGGAGGAAGGGCGCGAGCTCCGGGAGCTCGTCCAGACCGCGCAGGCCCATTCGCTCCAGGAAGTAGTTCGTCGTCGTGTACAGGATCGCACCTGTTTCGGGTTCCGCGCCCGCCTCCTCCACCAGACCGCGTTGGAGAAGGGTGCGCATCACGCCGTCGCAGTTGACTCCGCGGACCGCCGAGACCCTGGAACGGCTGACCGGCTGGCGGTACGCGACGACGGCGAGCGTCTCCAGGGCCGCCTGGGTGAGACGGGCCTGCTGCCCGTCCAGGACGAAGCGCTCGACGGCGGCCGCGTACTCGGGCCGGCTGTAGAAACGCCAGCCGCCGGCGATCAGCCGCAGCTCGAATCCGCGCCCCTGGACGGTGTAGTCGTCGGCCAGCGCGCGCAGGGCGTCCGCGATCTGCCGCTTGGGCCGCTCCAGTATTTTCGCGAGGTGCTCCTCGGTCGCGGGTTCGTCCACGACCATCAGGACGGCCTCCAGGGCGGGCCTGAGGTCGAGGTCGGCGACGGTGCGCGGCCCCGCGGGGGTCTCCATGGTGTCCTCGCTCACGTCTTCTGCTCCTCGGGCTCCGCGGCTTTCCTCGCCGCCCGTCCGTTCCCGTCGTCCGCCGGCTCCGGGGGCCGGTCGAACTCGTCCGTCACCCTCGGCCGGTCCTCGCCCTCACCGCCCGTCCACCGCACCATGAGGTCCCCGAGGGCCTCCTCCTGGTCCAGGGCGACGGCCTTCTCCCGGTAGAGCTCCAGCAGGGCCAGGAAGCGGGCGACGACGGTGAGGGTGTCGTCGGTGTCCTCGACGAGTGCCTGGAAGCTGGCCTCGCCCAGTTCCTTCAGCCGGGCCACCACGATCCCCGCCTGCTCCTGCACGCTGACGAGCGGCGCGTGGATGTGGTCGACGTAGACCTGCGGCCTGGGCTTGGGCTGCATCGCCTTCACGGCGAGCCTGGCGAAGCCCTCCGGCCCGATGCTGATGACCACTTCGGGCAGCAGCGCGGCGTGGTGCGCCTCCAGGCCGACCGTACGCGGATAGCGGCGGGCCTCCTCGTCGAGCCGGGTGTTGAAGATGTCGGCGATCTGTTTGTAGGCGCGGTACTGGAGCAGCCGTGCGAACAGCAGGTCCCGTGCCTCCAGGAGGGCCAGGTCGGCCTCGTCCTCGACCTCGGCGGTCGGCAGCAGGCGGGCGGCCTTCAGATCGAGCAGGGTCGCCGCGACGACCAGGAACTCGGTCGTCTCGTCGAGGTCCCAGTCCGGGCCCATCGCCCGGATGTGCGCCATGAACTCGTCGGTGACCTTCGACAGCGCGACCTCGGTGACGTCGAGCTTGTGCTTGGAGATGAGCTGGAGCAGCAGGTCGAAGGGCCCCTCGAAGTTCGAGAGCCGCACCTTGAAGACACCGTCATCGGCCGCGTCGGCCGCGGCGGCGGTGGCGTCCGTGTCGGCCGCGGCGGCGCCGTTCGCCGGAGCGGCTTCGGCGGGTCCGACGGAGCCTCCGGACTCCGGGAGCGTCTCGACGGCCTGTGCGGGCCTCTGGAGCGCCTCGGGCCGTCCGGCCGGGCTCGCGGGCCCGTCGGACGCGTCGGGGGCCTCTGGGAGCGTCTCAGGCGGTTCGGTGGGGATCTCGCGTCGGACGCCCGTCGCCTCGGGCGCACCGGGCTCCTCGGCGGAGGGTTCGACGGGCGGCTCGGGCGACCCGGCGGAGACGCCGTCCGGGTCCGGGGCCGGCGAGGGCTGCGAACCGGGCTCCGGTGCCGTGCCCGGTCCTCGCCCCAGCGCACGCCTACGGCCGCCGGAGGCGGCGGTCGGAGGCGGGTCGTTCGAGGTCATGGCCGTCGCAGGCTACCGCTACCGCCCGCGCAGACGTCGTACGAGGATGCTCGCGTCCCCGCGGGATTCCAGATCCGCGAGGACGACGGCGACCGCCTCGCGGACGATCCGCCCGCGGTCGACGGCGAGCCCGTGCTCACCACGGAGGACCAGGCGGGCGTGTTCGAGGTCCATCAGTTCCTCGGCGGACACGTACACCGTGATCTTCTCGTCGTGCCGCTCCCGTCCGCTGGGCCGCCGGTTGGCGGCGGCTCGCCCCCGCTTGCGGGACGACTGCCCCCCGGAGGGGGCGGCAGAACCTTCCTGCGCCTGCGGGCGCCGCCCCGAACGGTCCGGGGCACCACCCCGGCTGCGGGACTCCCCCGCGTCGGACGACTCGGCGTCGGCGGCGACGTGTTCGTCGCCCTCGCCGTCACCGCCCTGGACGGGCACCGCATGCGGTGCGTCCTCCCCGGCGGCCGCCGCGTCGCTCTCACCGGCCGGAGCCGGCACCCGGGCCTCGCCGTTGGTCCGGCGCGAGGGCGTGGACGACTGGAGCGCCATTCCCCCGGTGGTACGGAACAGTTCGTCGGCCCCCGGCAGACTCACTCGGCGGGACACCGGGCGAGCACCTCCCTGGCGAGCTGGCGATAGGCGGCGGCACCGACGGAGTTGGAGGCGTACGTGGTGATCGGCTCACCGGCGACGGTGGTCTCCGGGAAGCGCACGGTCCGGCCGATCACGGTGTGGTACACGTGATCGTCGAAGGCCTCCACGACGCGTGCAAGCACCTCACGGCTGTGCACCGTGCGGGAGTCATACATCGTCGCGAGGATGCCGTCGAGCTCCAGGTCGGGGTTGAGCCGCTCCTGGACCTTCTCGATGGTCTCCGTGAGCAGCGCGACACCACGCAGTGCGAAGAACTCGCACTCCAGCGGCACGATCACCTTGTGCGCGGCCGTCAGCGCGTTCACGGTGAGCAGACCGAGCGAGGGCTGACAGTCGATCACGATGTAGTCGTAGTCGGCCATCAGCGGCTTCAGGGCCCGCTGGAGCGTGGACTCGCGCGCGACCTCGCTCACCAACTGCACCTCGGCGGCGGACAGGTCGATGTTGCTGGGCAGCAGGTCCATGTTCGGGACCGCCGTCTTCAGGAGCACCTCGTCGGCCGCCATGCCCCGCTCCATGAGCAGGTTGTAGACGGTGAGGTCGAGCTCCATCGGGTTGACGCCGAGTCCCACGGACAGCGCGCCCTGCGGGTCGAAGTCGACGAGGAGCACGCGGCGGCCGTACTCGGCGAGGGCCGCGCCCAGGTTGATGGTCGACGTGGTCTTGCCCACGCCGCCCTTCTGGTTGCACATCGCGATGATCGTCGCGGGGCCGTGACTGGTCAGCGGGCCCGGGATCGGGAAGTAGGGCAGGGGCCGCCCCGTCGGGCCGATGCGCTCACGGCGCTGGCGGGCCGCGTCGGGCGCGAGCGTGGCCGCGTACTCCGGATCGGGCTCGTACTCGGCGTCGGGGTCGTAGAAGTGCCCCTCGGGCAGTTCGTCGTAGTCGGCGAAGTGGGTGTGGTTCTCGCCACTTCCGTTGCCGGCCATGGCGTTCACGTGATGGCCATCCATGCTCTGGTGTGCTGGCTGGGTCAGCCCTGTTCTGGGGGGACTCTGGTGGGCCGCGAAGGTGCGGACAGCGACGGAGCCGACAGCCTCGAGCCCCGTGGGGCTCTGGCCCCGCGCCGGCATTCCTGGTTGACCACCCCCGGGAGTAAATGTCGACTCATTCACAAGTCGTCTTACCTCCTTGGTGACCAGGAAACTTCTCGATAGGTCAGCGTGGCACCATGCCGACGGTTGGCGACTCTATGGCGTGTCACCGCTCCGCAGCAACACAATCCGCCGGACCCGACCCGATGTGTCGGCAACCGAACACCCCTCTGTCAAGGGCGTAAGGCCGTCGCACAGCAGGTTTCACCGGTGTGCGAATCGGTTAAAGAGTTACGTTCGTGGCGAGTTGAACGAGTGTCGCAAAGTGACCCGACACACACCCGGCCGGACCTTGTCGGGCAAGGTCCGGCCGGGTGCGCGCTGTTGACGACCTGTGTTGACGTATCGCCTTTTGTCGGCCCGGAGTCGACCTGAAAAGTCGACTCCCGGAGCCTGCGCGAGTCCTAGCTGAGCAGGCTCTCCAGGGCGACGTGCTCGAGGCCGAGGGCCTCGGCGACCTCGCGGTAAACAACCTTGCCGTCATGGGTGTTGAGGCCCTTGGCCAGGGCGTTGTCGCGGCGCAGCGCCTCGACCCAGCCGCGGTTGGCGAGCTCGACGATGTACGGCAGCGTCGCGTTGGTCAGCGCGTACGTCGACGTGTTGGGCACCGCGCCGGGCATGTTGGCGACGCAGTAGAAGACCGAGTTGTGGACCGTGAAGGTCGGCTCGGCGTGCGTGGTGGGACGCGAGTCCTCGAAGCAGCCGCCCTGGTCGATCGCGATGTCGACAAGGACACTTCCCGGCTTCATCCGCGAGACGAGCTCGTTGGTGACCAGCTTCGGGGCCTTGGCACCCGGGATGAGCACGGCACCGATCACGAGGTCGGCCTCGAGGCAGGCCTTCTCCAGCTCGAAGGTGTTGGAGACGACGGTCTGGATCTTCGTACCGAAGATCTTGTCCGCCTCCTTGAGCTTGTTGATGTCGCGGTCGAGCAGGGTCACGTGGAAGCCCATGCCGATGGCGATCTGCGCGGCGTTCCAGCCGGAGACGCCACCGCCGATGACGACGGCCTTCGCGGCGAGCACGCCGGGCACACCGCCGGGCAGGACGCCGCGGCCGCCGTTGGCGCGCATCAGCTGGTAGGCGCCGACCTGCGGGGCCAGCCGGCCCGCGACCTCGGACATCGGGGCGAGCAGCGGCAGCGCGCGGCTGGGGAGCTCGACGGTCTCGTACGCGATCGCCGTGGTGCCCGACTCCAGCAGGGCGTCCGTGCACTCCTTGGAGGCGGCGAGGTGCAGGTACGTGAAGAGCGTCTGGTCCTTGCGGAGGCGGTGGTACTCCTCCGCGATGGGCTCCTTGACCTTGAGCAGCAGGTCGGCGGTGGCCCAGACCTCGTCGGCGGTGCCGAGGATCTGCGCACCGGCGGAGACGTACTCCTCGTCCGTGATCGAGGAGCCGACACCGGCGTTCTGCTCGACGAAGACCTGGTGGCCGTGGCGCACCAGCTCGTGCACGCCGGCGGGGGTGATGGCCACCCGGAACTCGTTGTTCTTGACCTCGCGGGGGATGCCGACCTTCACGTCGATCACGGTCCTTGGCTCAGAGGGTTCGGGGCTATGCATGCCGAGGCGATGCAAGCCAGGCGATGCATGTCATACCTGGCATACGGGAGCACACCGGGAGACACCACGGAAGAACGCGGCGGAGCCAGTCTAATGAAGGGATTCTCTCTGTCTAGCCTTTCAATGCATCAATCTTCTGAGGATGCACTACGGATTTCGCAGGCATTCGCGTCCTGTTCCGGGTCGATCGCGCTCTCCGGGAGCTCATCTCCCAGCATGCGCTCGGCCGCGGCCCGGTGCAGCCGGGCGGCCGCGGGGTCGCCGAGCCGGTCCAGGGTGTCGGCCAGCCGGAGCTGCAGCGCGGCCTGCAGCCGTACGTCGTCCGCGCGGCGCGCCCACTCGACGGCCTCCTGGCAGGTGCGCAGTGACTCCTCGGGCCGTCCGGCGTACTCCTGGACGCGTGCGGTCTCGCTCAACGCGCGGGCCTGCGCGGCGACATCGCCGTTCTTGCGGTGTCCGGCGACGGCGGCGCGCCAGTTGACCAGCGCCTCGCCGTACCGGCCCGCGTAGGTGTGCGCGGTGGCGATGCGTCCGTACAGCCGGGCGGCGTCCACCCGCTCTCCGCGGGCGAGCCGCTCGGCGAGGGCCCGGCCGTACCAGTCGGCGGCCCGGTCGTAGTCGCCCAGCTCCTGGTGGGCGCCGCCTACGGATTCCATCGCGCGGCCGGTCGCGTACGGGTCGTTCGCCTCCCGTCCGGCGTCCAGCGCGGACCGGTAGCGGGCCAGGGCGTCCGTCGTCCGGCCGGTCTGCGCGTCGAGGTCGGCGAGGTTCAGCAGGGCCGCGGCCTTCTCGCGGGGCAGCTTGCGGCGCTCGGCGACGTCCAGGACGAGCCGGTGGATGCCGTAGAGCTCGGGTGCGGCGGACTGGGTGCCGAAGTGGGCGACCATGGCCCGCACCAGGGCTGCCATCAACCGCCGGGCGAGGGTGTCCAGCTCCCCGTCGGCGACCGCGAGCCGGGCGGAGGCCAGCAGCGCGGGCTTGCGGACGCTCAGCCAGTCCTCCGCCGCCCGCGGGCTCGGGAAACGCAGGGCGCGCGGCATCCCGGCGAGCTTCTCCTGGGCGGGCGAGCTGTCGGTCTCGGTGATGGCACGGCAGGACACCAGCAGCCGTACGGTCCGTTCCAGCATCCGCGCGCGTGCCAGCTGCACCTCGGCGGGGCGGTCGTGCGTCTCGATCAGCCCTTGGAGCAGCGGCTGGAGGCAGCCGGGGACCTCGTACTGCGGCAGCGGCGAGGGGACGGCGTGGAGCAGGCCGAGGGCGGCGAAGTCGTCGAGGGTGGTGCGGGC
Source organism: Streptomyces sp. NPDC005302 (assembly GCF_040607345.1). Classification (NCBI taxonomy): domain Bacteria; kingdom Bacillati; phylum Actinomycetota; class Actinomycetes; order Kitasatosporales; family Streptomycetaceae; genus Streptomyces; species Streptomyces sp. NPDC005302. The sequence goes on along the minus strand of NZ_JBEXGN010000020.1, from coordinate 24,698 downwards.
GGCCTGGACCGAGCAGCCGGCCAGCGCGGAGGCCGTGTGCGGGTCCACGAGGCCCGCAGGCGCCAGCGAGAGCAGGCGCAGTATCCGCGCGGCCGTGCTCGGCAGCGAGGTGTAGGCGAGCCGGAAGACGCGGGCCAGGGCGGTGCCGTCCTCGCCCTCGGAGCGCAGGTGTTTGGCGAGGTCGGCCACGGCGGACGCGGGGCGCGCGGCGAGCCAGCCGCCGGCGAGCACCAGGGCGGCGGGCTGGCCCGCGCAGAGTTCGACCAGTCCCTCGGCGGCGAGCGGGTCGACGGTGATGCGCACCGAGCCGGTGAAGTGGCCGAGGAGTTCGAGGGCGGACTTGGTGTCCAGCCCGCCGAGGGTGCAGGGGCGGACGTCGGCGATCCCGGTCAGCGGCCCCTCGGACACGGCGACGACCAGGCAGTCCGGGGAGTCGGGCAGCACCGCGTCGACCTGCCCGGCGTCGGCCGCGTCGTCGAGGACGAGCACCGCGCGGCGGACGGCGAGGGCCTCGCGCAGCCGTTCGCCGAGATCGTCCGCGTCGGCTCCGGGGGGCGTGGGCAGCCCGAGGGCGGTGAGCAGCTCCCGCGCGGTGGACTCGGTGGGCACCGGGGTGCCGTCGGGTTCGGTGAGCCGGGCTCGCAGTATGCCGTCGGGGTAACTCTCGGCGACCTGCGCGGCGAGTTCCGCGGCGAGCGCGGTACGGCCCGATCCGGGTTTCCCGGCGATCAGGAGAACCCGCGCGCGGGGCGCCTTGCGGCCGGACAGCGTGTCCAGCCCGGCGCGTTCGATGTCGGCCCGGAGTTCCTTCAACTCTCTGGTACGGCCCAGGAACTGACTCTCCGTAGGAGCGGACCCGGCAGCCGGGCGCCGCCCCTTGGCCGACACCTTCGTGCCGCCGTCGTCCACTGCCTGATCCGCCACGGGCCACACTCCCGTTCCACTGAGCGCGCAAGCCCGCCGGGACTCCGGTTCGGGCGTTTCCAGAGCCTAGTTCACGCTCTGCGACGATCCGGGAGGAGCGCGGCGGGGGCGTCCCCCGATCGGATCAGGCGATCGTAGGACCGGTACCTCCGGACGGGTGAGTACTCCCCGTCCGGAGAGTGGCGCGAGGAACCGGTGTCAGGCCTCGAAGGGGCGTGCCGGCCACGGGGCCTCGGCGGGACGCAGCGCGTCCAGTCCGTCGCCCTGCTGTGCCGCGACGAGCGAGAGAACGCCCACGACCAGGCAGTTGTTGTGCAGCTCGCCGGCGAGGACACCGCGGACGAGGTCGTCGAGGGGAACGCGGGCCAGCTCCATGTCCGCCTCCTCGTCCTCGACGTCGAACCGCTCGCCCTCGGCCTCGGAGAGGTCGCGGGCGAGGAAGATGCGGACGGCCTCGTCGCAGCCGCCGGGCGTGGTGTACACGTCGGTCAGCACACGCCAGCTCTCCGCCTTGACGTGCGCCTCCTCGTACAGCTCGCGCTGCGCGGCGTGCAGCGGGTTCTCACCGGGGATGTCGAGCAGGCCCGCCGGGATCTCCCACAGCTTCTGGCGCACGGGGTGGCGGTACTGGCGCAGGACCAGCACCCGGCCCTCCTCGTCGAGGGCGAGGACCGCCACCGAGCCCGGGTGGACCTGGTAGTCGCGGCGTACGACGGACCCGTCGGGCATGACCACGTCGTCGGTGCGTACCGACGTCTTGTTGCCCTTGAAGGGGGTCTCGGTCGCCCGGACCTCCCACTCCTCGGGGGTGTCCTTGATCGTCATGGCTGTCCTCCCACACGTGCCCACGAAAAGCCGGTCCGTCGACGGAGCCGGGGCGCGCGACCTGCGGATTCATCCGCGGATCCCGCACCCCGGCCACCGTACAACCCTTGTGCTACTTGCCCGTCTTGCGCTCCACCGCGGCCTTGACCAGGCCCGCGAAGAGCGGGTGCGGCCGGGTCGGACGGGAGCGCAGCTCGGGGTGCGCCTGGGTCGCGACCAGGTACGGGTGGACGTCGCGCGGGTACTCGACGTACTCGACGAGCTTGCCGTCCGGGGAGGTGCCGGAGAACTGCAGACCGGCCTTCTTCTCCAGCTCGGCGCGGTAGGCGTTGTTCACCTCGTAGCGGTGACGGTGGCGCTCCTCGACGTACTCCTTGCCGTCGTACACCTCGCGCACGATCGAGCCCTCGGCGAGCTTGGCCGGATACATGCCCAGCCGCATGGTGCCGCCCATGTCGCCCTCGCCGGCCACGATGTCGAGCTGCTCGGCCATCGTGGAGATGACCGGGTGCCCGGTGGCGGAGTCGAACTCGGTGGAGTTGGCGTCCGGGATGTCCGCCAGGTTCCGCGCGGCCTCGATCACGATGCACTGCAGGCCGAGGCAGAGGCCGAGCAGCGGGATCCCGTTCTCGCGGGCGTACTGGATGGCGCCGACCTTGCCGGACACACCGCGGTCGCCGAAGCCGCCGGGGATGCAGATCGCGTCGACGTCACCGAGCTGTCCCGCGGCACCCGCCGGGGTCTTGCAGTCGTCGGAGGTGACCCACTTGATCTTGACGCGGGCCTTGTTCGCGAAGCCGCCGGCGCGCAGCGCCTCGGTGACCGAGAGGTAGGCGTCGGGCAGGTCGATGTACTTGCCGACGAGCGCCATGGTGATCTCGTGGGCGGGGTTGTGGACGCGGTCGAGCAGGTCGTCCCAGGTCGTCCAGTCCACGTCGCGGAACGGCAGGTCCAGCTTGCGGACGACGTAGGCGTCCAGGCCCTCGGTGTGCAGGACCTTCGGGATGTCGTAGATCGACTTGGCGTCGATCGCCGCGACCACGGCGGCCTCGTCGACGTCGCACATCAGCGAGATCTTGCGCTTGATGGCGGTGGGCACCTCGCGGTCGGCGCGCAGGACGATCGCGTCCGGCTGGATACCGATGTTGCGCAGCGCCGCCACCGAGTGCTGGGTGGGCTTGGTCTTCAGCTCGCCGGACGGGCCGATGTACGGGAGGAGCGAGATGTGAACGACGAACACGTTGTCGCGGCCGACCTCGTGGCGGACCTGGCGGACCGTCTCCAGGAAGGGCAGGGACTCGATGTCGCCGACCGTGCCGCCGACTTCGGTGATGACGACGTCGACGTCGTCGGTGGCCATCCGGCGGATGCGGTGCTTGATCTCGTTGGTGATGTGCGGGATGACCTGCACCGTGTCGCCCAGGTACTCGCCGCGCCGCTCCTTGGCGATGACGGTGGAGTACACCTGGCCGGTGGTGACGTTGGCCGAGCCGTCGAGGTCGACGTCGAGGAAGCGCTCGTAGTGACCGATGTCCAGGTCGGTCTCGGCGCCGTCGTTGGTGACGAACACCTCACCGTGCTGGAACGGGTTCATGGTGCCCGGGTCGACGTTCAGGTACGGGTCGAGCTTCTGCATCGTGACCCGCAGACCCCGCGCCTTGAGCAGCGCGCCCAGGCTGGAGGCCGTCAGTCCCTTGCCGAGGGAGGAGGCGACACCCCCGGTGACGAAGATGTGCTTGGTCGTCGTGGCAGTGCTGTTTCGGAAAGCAGCGGGCGGCATGGCCAAGAGGGGGCTCCCGTGGTCGCGGTCTGGGGTGCGTACCGGCGTGGGGTCCGGAGATCTCCGGAGGCGCCGTCGCTGCGGTTCGGGGGTTTCTTGCCCACCGGTCCACGGGCTACCAGGGTATCAGCGACCGAACGAGGCTGCTTCCGGCCACGCTCCGCGCACACCTCGGCACACACCCCGCACACCGCTCACTCGATCGGCCCAGCCGGGTTGCCGGGAGCGGCACGCGGATCTTCCAGGTGCGTCGTATCCTGCTCGGACACTCGCTGCCGAGTCCCGCCGGTTCACGGCATCATCCCGTCCGTATCCGGAACAAAGAGGGCTTGTCAGTTCGTTTCGAGACGACAATCGGATCGCCCATCACACTGAAACGGACGCTCCGCAGCGACGTACGAACTACGTCCCCCCACCCCCCGACCTCCGCAGTACCGAACTTCCGCATTGCCTACTTTTCCGCACTACCTACGTTCCCTTGACCGCAAGAGCGACCGCCCCGCGCAGGGGCGCCGTGGCCGTTCGACTGGAGATGCACGTGGCCGGGCGCATCGAGGACTACGCACTCATCGGAGACATGCAGACAGCCGCGCTGGTCTGCCGGGACGGCACAGTCGACTGGCTGTGCCTGCCCCGCTTCGACTCCCATGCCGTCTTCGCAGGACTGCTCGGCACGGAGGAACACGGATTCTGGCGGCTCGGGCCCGCTCACGCGGCCGACGCCGAACCCCCCGCGGCGGCGCGCCGCAGATACCGCGGCGACTCGCTCATCCTCGAATCCGAGTGGGACACCCCGCGCGGCACGGTCCGGGTGACCGATTTCATGCCCCCGCGTGACGGCGCCCCGCAGCTGATCCGGATCGTCGAGGGCGTCACCGGCCGGGTGCCGATGCGCTCCGCGCTGCGGATGCGTTTCTCGTACGGCCGCGTGGTGCCCTGGGTGCACAAGCACGAGGGCCGCACGGTCGCCGTCGCCGGACCGGACTCGGTCTGGTTCGACACGGACTGCGAGACGTACGGCAAGGATCTGACGACGTACGCCGACTTCACGGTGGCGCCGGGCGACCGGATCGCCTTCACGATCTCGTGGGAGCCCTCGCACAAGGAGCCGCCCGCGCTGCCCGAGCCGGAGCAGTCCCTGGAGGCGACCGAGGACTTCTGGCGCGACTGGGTCGACCAATGTACGTACCACGGCCCCTACCGCGAGGCCGTCGTGCGCTCCCTGATCACGCTGAAGGCGCTGACGTACGCGCCGACGGGCGGCATCGTCGCCGCGCCGACCACCTCCCTCCCGGAGGAGATCGGCGGCGTGCGCAACTGGGACTACCGCTACACCTGGCTGCGCGACGCGGCCATCACCCTCTCCTCGCTGCTGCGCACCGGCTACCGCGAGGAGGCCCGCGCCTGGCGCGAGTGGCTGCTGCGCGCGGTCGCCGGCGACCCGGAGAACCTCCAGATCATGTACGGCATCGCGGGGGAACGGGAGTTGGGCGAGGCCGAGCTCGACTGGCTTCCGGGGTACGAGGGTTCGGCGCCGGTCCGCGTCGGGAACGGCGCGGCGCACCAGCTCCAGCTCGACGTCTACGGCGAGGTCACCGAGGCCCTGCACCTGGCGCACATGACGGGCCTGTCCCGCAACGACTACGCCTCGTTGCTCCAGTTGAAGCTGATCCGCTACCTGGAGGACCACTGGGACCAGCCGGACGAGGGGATCTGGGAGGTCCGCGGTCCGCGCCGGCACTTCGTGCACTCCAAGGTGATGGCCTGGGTCGCCGTCGACCGCACCATCAAGCTCATCGAGTCCGGTGACGCCGACGGCCCGCTCGAGAAGTGGCGCGAGCTGCGCGACGACATCCACCGGGACGTCTGCGAGAAGGGCTACGACAAGGAGCGGAACACGTTCACGCAGTCGTACGGCTCCCGGGAGCTGGACGCCTCGCTGCTGCTGATCCCGCAGATGGGCTTCCTGCCGCCGGACGACAAGCGCGTGATCGGCACCATCGAGGCGATCCAGCGGGAGCTGTCGACCGCGGACGGCTTCATCCTGCGCTACCCGACGGCCGGCGAGGACGCCGGAGTGGACGGTCTGGAGGGCGACGAGGGCGCGTTCCTCGCCTGCTCGTTCTGGATGGCCGACGACCTCGCGATGATCGGGCGGGTCGACGAGGCACGCAAGCTCTTCGAGCGGCTGCTCGCCCTGCGCAACGACCTCGGGCTGCTGGCCGAGGAATGGGACCCGGTCCTCCAGCGGCAGGTCGGGAACTTCCCGCAGGCCTTCAGCCACGTCCCGCTGATCGACACGGCGCTGCGGCTGACCGCGAGCGGGGCGTACGGCGGCTGATCCCGGCCGGATCGGGCGCGCCCGGGCATCCGCCCCGCCGCGCCCGGTCCACCGGGTCCGCCCGGACCTCGCGCGTCCGGCCCGGTCCGCGCGACGGGCCTAGAATGAGAGCATCTGTCCCCTCATGGAAGGGGGCGGCTGCCATGGCTCCCCTTTCGCGTTCCGGCGCGGCGCTCACCGCGTTTCGCGCCGCTCTCACCGGTGAGGTCCTCACCCCGGACGACCCGGGCTACGACGACGCCAGAACCGTGTTCAACGCGATGATCGACCGCCGGCCCGCCGTGATCGCACGGTGCGCGGACGCGGCCGACGTGACGCGCTCGGTCCGCTTCGCCCGCGAGCTGGACCTGCCCATCGCCGTTCGGGGCGGCGGCCACAGCGTCTCCGGCATGTCGCTCAACGACGACGGTCTGGTCATCGACCTCGGCCCGATGCGGGGGGTCACCGTCCACCCCGGTTCCGAGACGGTACGGGTCGAGGGCGGAGCCCTGATGAGACAGCTCGACCAGGCCACCCAGCCCTACGGGCTCGCGACGACCGGCGGCCGCGTCTCGACCACCGGGGTCGGCGGCTTCGTCCTCGGCGGCGGCACCGGCTGGCTGGACCGGCTGTTCGGGCTCGCCGCCGACAACCTGCTGGGGGTCGAGCTGGTGACCGCGGACGGTTCGACGGTCCGCGCCTCCGACCAGGAGAACCCCGAGCTGTTCTGGGCCCTGCACGGCGGAGGCGGGAACTTCGGCGTCGCCACCGCGCTCACCCTCAAGCTGCATCCGCTGCCGGAGTTCTCCATCGCCCTCATGATGTTCGAGCCCGACACCGGCCCCGACGTGGTGCGCGTCTACCGGGACGTCATCGAGAGCGCGCCGCCGGAGGTGAGCGGCGGGGTGCTGTATCTGACCGCCCCGCCCGAGGAGTTCGTCCCCGAGCACCTGGTCGGCAGGCGGATGTGCGCCGCCCTGGTCACGTACGCGGGCGGCGAGGAGGACCTGCGCAAGGTGGCGCAGCCGCTGCTGGCCCTGCCGCACGAGGTCGAGATGGTCACCGCGGTTCCCTACCCGGACCTCCAGTGCATGCTCGACGACCCGCCCGGACTGCGGAACTACTGGTCGGCGGAGTACCTGACCGGCGCGCCCGACGACTTCGTGTCCGTGTTCTGCGCCCTCGGCGACGCCATGCCGGTGCCGACGGGCAATCAGCACGTGCTGTTCCCGCAGGGCGGCGCCATCGCCGCGGGACCGTCCCGCTTCCCGGTCCCCTACCGGGACGCGCCGTGGGCCGTGCACCCCTTCGGCATCTGGGAGGACCCGGCCGACGACGAACGGTGCGTCGCCTGGGTGCGGAGGGTCCGCGCGGACGTCCGCCCGTGGAGCACCGGCGCGGTGTACCTGAACTTCATCGGCGACGAGGGCCGGGACCGGGTGGTGGCCGGACTGGGCGCGGACAACCTGCGGCGGCTGGCCGCGGTGAAGAGCGCGTACGACCCGGACAACGTCTTCCGCTTCAACCACAACATCGCGCCCGCGGCGGCGGCCTGACCACGACGGTCCCCGACCGGGCGTGGCGTCCCGTTCCGGGCCCCCGGGACGGCCGGTCCGGTCCCGCTGCCGGCTCCCGGGACGGGCAGGAGGGCCGCCCGGAGATGCCTCCAGGACCCGTCCGCGGGTAGCGTCCGCAGCATGGACAGCCGTTACGACACCCAGGGCGCCGGAATCACCGTGCAGCGGGCCCTCGAGCTGCCCGGTCTGCGGAGCGGTCTGCCGGAGATCCTCGCGGGGGCCGACCGGCTGCAGCGCACCGTGCGCTGGGTGCACGCCGGTGAGGTGCCGAACATCGCCTCGCTCCTCAAGGGCGGCGAACTGCTCCTCACCACGGGGTACGGCCTCGGCACCCGCCCCGCCGAGCAGCGGGCGTTCGTCCGCACCCTCGCCGAACGGGGCATCGCCGCGCTCGTCGTGGAACTCGGCCCGCGCTTCACGCGGCTGCCCGCCGCCCTCGTGGAGACGGCGCGCTCCGCGGGCCTGCCGCTGGTCCAGCTGCACCGCGAGGTGCCCTTCGTGACGGTCACGGAGGAGATCCACACCGAGATCGTCAACGGCCACTACACCCTGTTGCAGCAGGCCGAAGAGGTGCACCGGCGCTGCACCGAGGCCCTCCTCGGCGGCGGTGGAGTGCCCCAAGTGCTGCGCATTCTCGCCGACTTCAGCGGCAACCCGGTCTTCCTGGAGACCGCCGACGGGCAGCTCCTGTACTCGGCCGGCGCCGGTGCCGCGGGCGCCGACCCGCTCCAGGTCTGGGAAGGGATGCGCGGTCAGCACAAGGAGGAGCCGCCCGCGGGGACCACTCTGGTGGACGTGCCCGGAGGCGGACCGGGCACCGGTTCCGTACGGGCTCGCCTGGTCGTGCTGCCGGTGAGCGGCCCCGTCACTCCGGTGCACCGGCTCGCCGCCGAACGCGCCGCCGGCATCCTGGCCGTCGTACTGATGCAGGCCCGCCAGGAGGAGGAGCTGGCCGCGCGCGGACGCGGCGACTTCCTCACGGATCTCGCCGAGGGCCGCATCGAGGCGGGGGACGCGCCCGCACAGGCCCGCGTGCTCGGCTTCAAGCCCGGCACCAGCCCGCTCCTGCCGGTCGTGATGCGCCTTGCCGACGGTCTCGCCCCGGGCGGCGGCTGGGCGGTCCTCGCCCGCGCGGTCGCCGAGGAGCTGGCCTCGGTCGGCGTCCCGGTCCTGCTGGGCGTCCGTCCCGTCGAGGGCCGCGTCCCGCTGCTCCTCGGCCTGCGCGCGGAGTCGGAACGCTCGACCGTCGCGGACCGGGTCGCGGCGGCGCTGCGCGCGGGCGTGGAGCGCGCGGGCATGCAGCGGCCCGGAGCACAGCCGCCGGTGGTGGTCGTCGGGGTCGCGGGCGGCTGGGCGGCCGCGTCGGCGGGCCTGCGGCACGCGGCGGAGACGGCGACGGCGGCCCAGGGCCTGTCGGACCGCCCCTGGTACGACGCCCGCCGCCTGGACATCGACCTGCTGCTGTGGCGGCTGCGCGAACATCCCGACCTGGCCGCCTTCGTGGACCGGGCGATCGGCCCGCTGCGTGATCACGACCGCCGCTCCAAGCCGCCGCTGCTGCCCACCTTGGAGACCTATCTGGCACACGCGGGCCGCAAGGCGGAGACCGCCCGCGAACTGCACCTCAACCGGCAGACCCTCTACAACCGGCTGGCGAGGATAGGGGAGTTGCTGGGCACCGACCTCGACGACCCGCAGACGGTCCTGGCGTTGAGCCTGGCCCTGCGGGCCCGCAGGCACGTGCCGTAGCGGGACGGCGTGGCCCGACCCGGGCCGGGCGGCACCGCCACCCGGAGAGAACCGCGGATCAGCCCAACGGCCTGGGCTGCGTCAACTCGTCGTAGACGCTGAGTACTTGGGCCACCGTCTCATCCTCGGTCGGCCAGGTCGCGGCCTGCCGGGTGCCGCGCTCGCGCAGTTCCTCCTGGCGCGCCGGGTCCGCCAGCAGCCGTACGACCGTGTCGCCGAGCGCCCTCGCGTCGCCGTACGGGACGAGTTCCGCGGCGTCTCCGACGAGTTCGGGGATGCCGCCGACCGAGGTCGCGACGAGCGGTACGCGCGCGTGCAGCGCCTCCTGCGCGAGGACCGACCGCGATTCCCAACTGCTGGGCAGCAGCGCGAGGTCGGCGGCCGCGAGCAGTTCCGTGATGTCGTCGCGCCGCCCGATGAGCCGGACCGGCAGCTCCTCGTCCTCGATGCGGCGCTGGAGGACCGCACGCAGCGGCCCCTCCCCCGCGATGACGAGCAGCGGCACGGGATCGAGCCGGCACCAGGCGCGCGCCGCGTCCAGCAGCGTGTCGTATCCGCGCTGCCGGTCGAGCGAGCCGACGGCCATGAGCAACGGACGGTCGGTCGAACCGAGTTCGGCCCGCGCCTTGTGCCGGTACCGGTCCGGGTCGGTGGGCTCGACGGGCGGCCGCTGCGCGGGCAGCGCGACCGCGGCGAGCCGGGCGTCCCGCGCGCCCCTGCGGCGCGCCCGGTCCACCAGGTCGGAGGAGGTGCCGAGGACCACGGAGGCGGCCCGCGCGACCCGTCGTTCGAGGAGTCGCAGCAGATGGGCCCGCGCCCCCTCGGCGTCCGCACGTGTGTGCCAGGTGACGACGAGCGGTACCCGCCGCCCGCTGAGCGCCAGAGCGGCCCGCAGCGCCGCGTGCAGTCCGTGCGCGTGCACCAGATCGGCCTCCGCGCAGGCCGCCCGCAGCGCCGACACGGAGGAGGGATCGCTGCTGCGGGGGACGGGGACGTGCTGCGCGCCGACCCCGGAGAACCCGTACGCGCGGTCGGCCTCGATGGGGGCGCACACCGTGACCCGCACGCCCCTGGCGACGAGGCCCGAGGCCAGCGACCGCACGTGCGCGCTGCTGCCCGCGCTGCCGCCGCCGAGCACCTGCACGGTGCGCAGCGGCGACTGGCCGTGCGGTGAGTGGCTGCTCACGTGGCTCACGTGGCCGGGGCTCCTGGTTCGGCGTCGGACCGTCACGAAGAAACGTACAGAAGGTTCGCGCGGAGGGGGCGTACCGCACGTCGTGCACGGCGTATCTACGCCAAGGATGCCAGGCCGTACGGGTGTTCCGGCACAGCCATCGCGACGAGGGCACGTCAGAGAAGGCAACTCGGCGACGACGATCACCCGCACGAGTGAGAAACGCCCCGGTCCGGCCGCCTCCGACCCCGCGTCGGCCAACTCCGGCCCCAAGAGGTCCCTGAGCCCCGGGACCCTCCTGGTTCACACGACCACCACGGGTCGCATCCCTCGCACCGCGCGCCCCTCCGCACGGCCGCGCCCGCCGCGCGGAGACGGCTCCCCCGCACCGCGCCGCCGGGGTCGACCGGAGGCGCCGCGTCGGTGCGCCGCGGCGGCGCGCTCGGCCGCTCGGTGCTCCTCGCCCGAACGCCGGAGGGCCCGCAAGGCGTCCCCTCACGTGTCCGCGCCCCTCACTCCCCCGGGTGCCCCGCCGCCCCCACCGCCGCGCTGACCCGGCGTCCGAAGGCCGCCGCGGTCACCAGCGCCGCCGCGTGGGCGGCGAGACCGGCTCGCCCGGTGCCGAGGACGACGGCGCAGCCGAGCGCGGCACCCAGTGCGTGCGCCCCGGCGTCGCCGATCATGGCGCGCTCCGCGAGATCGTCACCCACGACGGCGGCGACGGCCCCCAGTGCCCCCGCCGACACCTGGCCCGCGTCACCGCCGCGCAGCACCCCGGGCACGCCGAGGGCGAGGACGGCGCCGGCGGCGCGACCCGGCCGTACGTCGACCAGGTTGACGAAGTGCGCGGTGCCGGCGATCACGACACCGGCGAGCAGCTTGTCCAGGGGCCGCTTCCTGAGCAGCGCCCCCGTCACCAGCCCCGCCGCCGCGATCCCGAACAGCTTGACCGCCCCGCTGCTCACCTCGCCGTCGCGCAAGGCGCCCAGGTGAGCCCGGAAGCCGCGCCGCGGGTCACCGGCTCCGACGAGGTCGTCGTACACGCCGCACGCGCCGGCGACGGCGACGGCCAGCCCGGCGGCGGGCCGGACCCGGGCGGCGGCGAAGGTCGCGCCCACGGCGGTCGCGGGGCCCGCGAGAAGGTCGACGGTCCGCCCCGCGTGGTTGCTGCGGACCCAACGGGCCCGTCCTCCGGGTGGTTCGGCCCGCAGGGCGACGAGGCACGCGCGCGTGGCCGCCGCGGCGGCGATGAATCCGACGGTCCGTCGCTCCCGAGGCGTGATCATGCGCCCCCTCCGGAAGGTCGCGCCGGAGCCGGGACCACGACCACCCTGTCCACTCCGTTCACCCCGTCCGGCCCCTCTCCGCGTCGCGGCCCGCGCCTCCCCCGAAGCGTCGGCCGGGAGTGGCGCGGCGGCCGTCTCAGCCGTCCGCGCGGGCCGTCGCCAGGAGTTCCTCGGCGTGGGCCCGGGCCGTCTCCGAGTCCTCCTGGCCGGCGAGCATCCGGGACAGCTCGCGGATGCGCTCCTCGCCCTCCAGGACCTTCACGCCGGAGCGGGTCACCGACCCGTCGACGGTCTTCTCGACGAGCAGCTGGCGGTCCGCGAACGCGGCCACCTGGGGCAGGTGCGTCACGACGACCACCTGAGCGGTCTTGGCGAGCCGGGCCAGCCGGCGCCCGATCTCGACGGCGGCCTTGCCGCCGACACCCGCGTCGACCTCGTCGAACAGGTAGGTCGGCACCGGGTCCGTCCCCGCGAACACGACCTCCACCGCGAGCATCACGCGCGAGAGCTCACCGCCCGACGCGCCCTTGGCGATGGGCCTCGGCGGCGCACCGGGGTGCGGGGCGAGCAGCAGCTCCACCTCGTCGACGCCCGCCGGGCCGTAGGCCACCGTGCGTCCGCCGACCTCGACCCCCTCCGGGTCCTCGGTCTGCCGGATGTCGAAGGACACGCGCGCGTGGGGCATGGCGAGCGAGGCCAGTTCGGCGGTGACGGCGGCCGCGAACCGTTCGGCGGCCTCGGCGCGGGCGTCGGTCAACGCCTGTGCGAGTCCGCCCAGTTCGGCACGGAGCGCGTCCCTTTCGGCGGTCAGATCGCCGAGCCGGTCGTCGTCGCCGTCCAGTTCGGTGAGCCGGGCGGCGCCCTGTTCGGCCCAGGCGAGCACGGCGTCGATGTCCGTGCCGTACTTGCGGGTCAGCTGGGTGAGCGCCGCGCGGCGTTCCTCGACCGCCGCCAGCCGCAGCGGGTCGGCGTCGAGGTCGTCGGCGTACCCGGCGAGTTCTCCCGCCACGTCGCCGAGCAGGATCGCGATCTCGCCGATCCGCCCGGACAGGGTGGCGAGGGCCGAGTCGTGGGACCGTACGGCCTCCAGGGCGCGGTGGGCGCCCGCGACGAGGGTGGCCGCGTCGATGCCCTCGGGGTCCTCGGGATTGCCCGCGAGGGCGGCGTGGGCGACCGTGGCGGCCGAGGCGAGGGCCTCGGCGTGGCCGAGCCGTTCCGCCTCCGCCGCCAGCTCGGTGTCCTCACCGGCGCGCGGTTCGACGGCCGCGATCTCCTCGAGCCCGAAGCGCAGCAGGTCGGCTTCCTGGGCGCGTTCCCGCGCGCGGGTGGTGATCTCGTCCAGTTCGGCCGAGACGGCCCGCAGCCGGCGGTAGGCGCCCGCGTACTTGGCGAGGGGCACGGCGACCGCGTCGCCGGCGTACCGGTCCAGGGCCTGCCGCTGCCGGGACAGCTTGAGCAGTCCCTGCTGGTCGGTCTGGCCGTGCACCGCGACGAGTTCGTCGGCGAGCTCGGCGAGCACGCCCACCGGCACCGAGCGTCCGCCCAGGTGGGCCCGTGAGCGCCCCTCGGCCGAAACGGTACGGCTGAACAGCAGCGCGCCGTCGTCCAGCTCGGCACCGGCCTCCTCGGCCCGTACGACGGCCGTCCCGCCCGGGGGCACGGTGATCCGTCCCTCCACGACGGCGCTCTTGGCGCCGATCCGCACGAGGGCCGGGTCCGCACGCCCGCCCAGCAGCAGCCCGAGGCTGGTGACCACCATCGTCTTGCCCGCGCCGGTCTCACCGGTCACGGCGGTGAAGCCGGGCGACAGCTCGACCACCGCGTCGTCGATGACTCCGAGCGACCGTATCCGCATCTCCTCCAACACGGACACGACCTTACGAGGTCAGGGGCGGGGTGTGCGACGGGCCCCGCCCCGCAGGTGCGAAGGCGCAGGTGACAAGGCCGCACAAAGAGGCCGTTGTCACCCGCGTGAGTGGGCTCCGGCCCTTCCGGAGCCCACGTCGTGCGCACGTCTAGTGGGGCGCCCCGCGCCAGCCGGCGACCGGCAGGGCGAACTTGGCGACCAGCCGGTCGGTGAAGGAGGCGTGGTGCAGCCGCGCCAGGCGTACGGGCACGGCCCCGCGCCGGACCTCGACGCGCGCGCCGGGCGGCAGCTCCACCGTGCGCCGCCCGTCGCACCACAGCACCCCCGGCGGGATGTGCGGCAGCACCTCCACGGCGAGCACCGAGTCCGGCGAGGTGACCAGCGGCTTGGCGAACAGCGCGTGCGCGCTGATCGGCACCATCAGGAGCGCCTCGACCTCGGGCCAGACGACCGGTCCGCCCGCGGAGAAGGCGTACGCCGTCGAGCCGGTCGGCGTCGCGCACACGATCCCGTCGCAGCCGAACCCGGTGACGGGCCGCCCGTCGATCTCCAGCACCACTTCGAGGAGCTTCTCGGCGGACACCTTCTGCACGGCCGCCTCGTTCAGCGCCCAGTCGGTGTGCACGATGTCGCCGTTCTGGTGGACGACGACATCGACGGTCATGCGTTCCTCGACCTCGTACGCCTTGGTGACGACCCGGTCGACGACCTTGTCCAGGTCGTCGCGCTCGGCCTCGGCGAGGAAGCCGACGCGCCCCAGGTTGACGCCGAGCATCGGGACTCCGGAGGCCCGGGCGAACTCGGCGCCGCGCAGCAGCGTGCCGTCACCGCCGAGGACGATGAGCAGCTCGCAGCCGTCGAGGCACTGCGGGGTGGCCTCCTTGACGAGTTCCACCTGGTCCGGCAGGGGCAGGTCCGCCGCCTCGGCCTCCAGGACCCGCACGCCGATCCCGGAGCGCAGCAGCCCCTCGACGACCAGCTCGGCGCTGCGGATGGCTGCCGGACGCCCGGTGTGGGCCAGCAGGAAAACAGTACGAGCTCGGGTCTGTGTCAACGCGGCCCCTCCGCCACTGCACGGTCAACGTCGGCCGGGTCGAGGTCGGGTGCCCCGGCCCGCAGCCACAGAAAGTACTCGACGTTGCCCGAGGGTCCGGGCAACGGACTTGCGGTCACACCCTGTACTCCGAGCCCCAGCTCGTGGGCGCGTCCGGCCACCGCGCGCACGGCCTCGGCGCGCAGCTCCGGGCTGCGCACGACACCGCCGCTGCCCAGCCGGTCCTTCCCCACCTCGAACTGCGGCTTGACCATCATCACCAGGTCGGCATCCGGCGCCGCGCACCGCACGAGGGCGGGCAGCACCAGTCCGAGCGGGATGAAGGACAGATCCCCGACAACCAGGTCCACGGGCTCCCCATCGATCGCCTCCAACGTCAACTCGCGTACGTTCGTACGGTCCTTGACGGTGACGCGTTCATCGCTCTGCAGAGACCAGGCGAGTTGTCCGTAACCGACGTCGACGGCGAGGACGTGGGCGACGCCCGCGCGCAGCAGGACGTCGGTGAAGCCTCCGGTGGAGGCGCCGGCGTCGAGCGCCCGCCGCCCCTCGACCTTCAGGCCCTGGGGCACGAAGGCGGCGAGGGCGCCGGCGAGCTTGTGCCCGCCGCGCGAGACGTAGTCGGGATCGCTGTCGTCCGTCGTGACGACGATCGCGGCCGCGGTCTCCACCTGGGTGGCGGACTTGGTCGCGAGGGTCTTGCCCACGCTGACCCGCCCCGCGGCGATCAGCTGGCCCGCGTGCTCGCGCGAGCGGGCGAGCTTGCGGCGGACCAGCTCGGCGTCGAGGCGTCGGCGCGCCACTCCTGCCACGTTCGGTTCAGCTCCTCGTGTACGTCGATGGGGGCGCCGGAGGTCCCGGGCGGGCGTCGAGCTCGGTGAGCGCGTCGCGCAGCCCCCGGTGTACATCCTCGTACACCTCGACGTGCCCGTCCGTCGCGAGGTGGTCGGCGTCCGCGAGCCGGTCGAGCCGGGCGTCGACGTCGGCGTCGCCCGTGGGCACACGCGGGACGTTCAGCGGGGCCGGTGCGGCGGGGTCGTACGCCGGTTCCGGCGGGGCCGGTGCGGGTCCGCCGGGGTCCGCGGGCGTCGCGGCCTGCGGGACCTCGCCCTCGGGAACTGAGTCGCTCATGCCCCGACGCTACCGCGAAGGCCTGCGGTACCGTCGATCACGATGGCGACGATTGAGGAGTGCCGCGCCGCACTCGACAAGCTTTCGGACAACATGGCGAGCGCGGAAGGGGACGTACGCACCGCTGCGGCCCTGGACCGGTCGCTGAGCTGCCGTGTCACCGACCTGGACGTCACCTTCGTGGGCCGCCTCAAAGGCGGCCGGATCGAGGTGCTCGACACGCTCCAGGGCCCGCCCCCGGACAAGGCCCAGATCCGGCTGGCCATGGCCGGCGACGATCTGGTGGCGATGGTGGACGGCAGACTGAACTTCGCGAAGGCCTGGGGCTCGGGCAGGGTGAAGCTGGAGGCGGGCCTGCGGGACCTGTTCCGGCTCAGGACCCTTCTGTAGCCGCCGGTGCCGCGACGGCGGCCACGCGCGCCCTGCGGGCCGCGGGCACCACGAGAGGTGTCCCGGTCTCCGGGTCGTCGATGACCTGGCAGCGCAGACCGAAGACCTCCTCGACCAGGTCGGCCGTGACGATGTCGTTCGGCGCTCCCTCGGCCACGACCTCGCCGTCGCGCAGCGCTATCAGGTGAGTGGCGTACCGGGCGGCGTGGTTGAGGTCGTGCAGCACGGCGACGAGGGTGCGGCCCTGCGTCTCGTGGAGCTCGGCGCACAGGTCGAGGACGTCGATCTGGTGCTGGATGTCGAGATAGGTCGTCGGCTCGTCGAGGAGCAGCAGCGGGGTCTGCTGCGCGAGGGCCATGGCGATCCACACGCGCTGGCGCTGGCCGCCGGAGAGTTCGTCCACGTAGCGGTCGGCGAGTTCGGCGACCCCGGTGGAGGCCATCGACTCCTGGACCACCCGCTCGTCCTGTGCGGACCACTGGCGCAGCAGGCCCTGGTGCGGGTAGCGGCCGCGGCCGACGAGGTCGCCGACCGTGATGCCGTCGGGGGCGATCGACGACTGCGGCAGCAGTCCGAGGCTGCGGGCGACCTTCTTCGCGGGCATCGACTGGATGGCCTGCCCGTCGAGCAGGACGCGGCCCTCGGAGGGCTTCAGCATGCGCGAAAGGGCGCGCAGCAGCGTGGACTTGCCGCAGGCGTTCGGGCCGACGATCACCGTGAAGGAGTTGTCGGGGATCTCCACCGACAGCTTCTCCGCGATGACGCGCTGGTCGTAGCCGAGGGTGACGTTGTCGGCGGACAGGCGGTTCACAGTGCTCCTTGGGATGTTCTCGTCCGCGGTCACGGGGGTGGTCTTCGCCGGGCGGCTCATATCCGGCCCGCCTTGCGCTCGGTGACCAGGAGCCACAGCAGGTAGACGCCGCCGAGGACTCCGGTCACGACGCCGACGGGCAACTGGTCGGCGCCGAAGGCGCGCTGCGAGGCCCAGTCCGCGACGATGAGCAGGGTCGCGCCCATGCACATCGACGGCACCAGGTTGGGGCCGGGCGACCGTGTGAGCCGGCGGGCCAGCTGGGGCGCGGTGAGCGCCACGAAGCCGACCGGGCCGGCGGCGGCGGTGGCACCCGCGGTGAGCAGCACGGCGGCCACCATCAGCAGCAGGCGGGTCCGCTCGACGCTCACTCCGAGGGCGTACGACACGTCGTCGCCCATCTCCATCATGCGCAGCCCGCGGGCGTTGCCGAGGACGAGGGGCACCAGGACGCCGCAGAGGATGAGCAGGGGCCAGACCTGTGCCCAGTCACGGCCGTTGAGGGAGCCCGTCATCCAGACGACGGCGCGGGCCGCGTCGACGAGGTCGGCCTTGGTGAGCAGATAGCCGTTGACCGCGGTCACGATCGCGGAGACACCGATGCCGACCAGGACCAGCCGGTATCCGTGCACTCCCCGCTTCCAGGCGAGGAGGTAGATGGCGAGACCGGTGACGAGGCCTCCGGCGAGTGCTCCGAGGGCCACCTCGGTGGCGCTGCCCGAGAAGAGGACGATCATGACGAGCGCGCCGGCCGTGGAGCCCTGTCCGAGCCCGAGGACGTCGGGACTGCCCAGCGGATTGCGGGAGACGGACTGGAAGATCGCGCCGCCCAGCCCGAGCGAGGCACCCACCAGCAGACCGACCAGGACCCGCGGCAGCCGCAGGTCGTTGACGATGAACTCCTGGCTTGCGTTGCCGTCGCCGAACAGCGTCCTGATCACGTCGGCGACGGGGATCGGGAAGTCGCCGGTGCCGATGAGCACCACACTCGCGGCGGCCGCGGCCACGAGCAGCAGAGCGACCACGACGAACGTGCGGACGTCGAGGCGGACGGAGAGCCCTCCGGCCGTGCGGACCGACCGGACGCGTCGGGTGACCGGCGCGGGATCGCCGTGCGCGCGGGAGGTTCGGATACGTGGGGTCGTCACAGCTGCGCCGTCCTCCGTCGCCGTACGAGAAAGATGAAGACCGGCCCGCCGAGGATCGCGGTGACGATGCCGACCTGGAGTTCCGCGGGCCGGGCGACCATCCGCCCGAGGACGTCGGCGCCGAGCAGCAGCACGGGCGACAGGACGGTGGCGTACGGCAGGATCCAGCGCAGGTCGGGTCCGGTGAACGACCGCACGGCGTGCGGGACCATCAGCCCGACGAACACGATCGGCCCGCAGGCGGCGGTCGCGGCGCCGCACAGCACGGTCGCCGCGGCCATGGACAGCGCGCGGGTGCGGTTGAGGTTGGCGCCGAGGGCACGGGCGGTGTCGTCGCCCATGGCCATCGCGTTCAGCGGACGGGCCAGCGCCAGCGCCAGCAGCGTGCCGACGGCGAGGAAGGGAGCGACCTGCCTGATCGTCGAGTCGGTCGCCGAGGCGAGTGAACCGACCGTCCAGAAGCGCATCTTGCCGAGCGCCGCGTCGTCCGTGATCATCACGGCCTGCAGATAGCCGTAGAGCGCGGCACTGATCGCCGTACCGGCGAGCGCGAGCCGTACCGGGGTCGCGCCCCGGCTGCCGCCCAGGAACCAGACGAGCGCGCCGACGGCCGCGGCGCCGGCGAAGGCGAACCAGACATAGCCGCTCAGCGAGGTGACGCCGAAGAAGGTGATCGCGGTGACGACCGCCGCGGACGCCCCCGCGTTGATGCCGAGCAGACCCGGGTCGGCCAGCGGATTGCGGGTGAGCGCCTGGAGGACGGCACCGGAGAGTCCGAGCGCCGCTCCCACGAGCAGTCCGAGGACGGTGCGCGAGATCCGGTCGCCGACCACGACGTCGGCGTACGTCCCCGAGTCGTGGAACAGGCCGTGCCACACCTGGTCCAACGGCAGCGCTTTCGCGCCGATCGCGATACTCGCCAACGCGACGAGCACCAGGAGCCCCACGGAGAGCAGGAGTCCGAGGGTTCGTATCGCCCGTCGGTTCGGGGGCGCGGGGGCGGTTTCCGCGCGCTGTTCTGGAGGACTGTCGACCAACACGAGGTTAGGTTAGCCTACCCTCGTATTTGCTCTCGTTCCGCCTCCGCCCCGACGCCCACGCACCAACGACCAGATGAGAGCCCGCACCGGACGGCCCGTCGGCTCGGCCCGTCGGTTCTAGAGTCCCAGCCGCGCGAGCGCCTTCCCCCCGTCCAACTCGCTCCCGGACTCCCCCGCGGCCGTCCAGGCGGCGGCGCACAGGGCCCGCAGTCCGTCGATGGCCTCGCCGTCGCCGGACAGCTCCAGCTCCTCGCTCCCCGCCTTCGCCGTCCAGCCGCCGCAGCGGAACCCCTCGCCCTCCTCCTCGACCTCGGGCTGGCCGGTGAGCATCCCGCGAAGGTCGGCGTCGACGTAGGTCGGCCGGTGCCGCGGCGGCGCGGCGAGCAACTGCGCGCCGTCCGTCACCCCGGTGAGGACGAGCAACGAGTCCACCTCGCCGTTGAACGCGCCCTCGATGTCGGTGTCCAGCCGGTCGCCGACCACCAGAGGCCGCTTCGCGCCGGTCCGCAGAACCGTCTCGCGGTGCATCGGGGGCAGCGGCTTGCCCGCCACCTGCGGCTCGGCGCCCGTCGCGATTCGGACGACCTCGACCGCCGCTCCGTTCCCCGGCGCGATACCGCGGGCGCTCGGGATCGTCAGGTCGGTGTTCGAGGCGAACCACGGCACTCCGCGCGCGATGGCGTAACAGGCCTCGGCGAAGCGCGACCAGACCAGGTCGGGACCGCCGTACCCCTGCGCGACCGCCACCGGCTCGTCGTCCGCCGAGTCGACCGGCTCCAGCCCGCGCTCGCGGAGCGCGACCCGCAGGCCCTCACCGCCGATGACCAGCACCCGCGAGCCGTCGGGCACCTGCTCGCTGATGAGCCGGGCCACGGCCTGCGCCGAGGTGATCACGTCGGAGGCCGCCGCCGGTATGCCCAGCTCCGTGAGGTGTTCGGCGACCGCGTCCGGCGTCCGCAGCGCGTTGTTCGTGACGTACGCGAGGTGCATTCCGCCGGAGCTCGCCGTCCCGAGGGACTCCACGGCGTGCGCGATCGCGTTCCCACCCGCGTAGACCACTCCGTCCAGGTCGAGCAGGGCCGTGTCGTACGCCTCGCTCAGGGCCTGACTGCTGGCTTCCGGCCTCGTCCTGACGGTCTGGCTCATTACGCATCGCTCCTCGCTCGATCCCTTTGCCCCGATCATCGCTCATGCCACTGACACACTTACGATGCCTCAATGAACTATGCGGGTCCCGAGGAGGAAACACCGGCACGGAACGGCCTCGAGCTGACCCCGTTCCAAGGCCTTCGCTACGACCCCGACCGGGTCGGCAGCCTGGCCGCCGTGACATCCCCGCCGTACGACGTGATCGTCCGGCCCGACGGCCTGCTCGAACTCGAGTCCGCGGACCCGTACAACATCGTGCGGCTGATCCTCCCGCAGGACCACTCGCCCGCCGCCCGCAACCAGCAGGCCGCCGACACCCTGCGCCGCTGGCGGGCCGAGGGCGTCCTGACGACCGACACCGAGCCGGGCCTGTACGTGTACGAGCAACGGGACGGCGACCTGCTGCAGCGTGGCGTGATCGGCACCCTGCGGCTGTCCGAACCGGCGGACGGCGTCGTGCTTCCCCACGAGGACGTGATGCCGCACATCGTCGCGGACCGCGCGGACCTGATGCGCGCCACCTCCGCCAACCTCGAACCGCTGCTGCTCACCTACCGCGGCAACGGCTCCGGCTGCGGCACGGCCGCCGTCATCGAGAAGACCGCGGCACTGCCTCCGCTGCTGGCGACCACGACGGAGGACGGCATCGGCCACCGTCTGTGGTCGGTGACCGATCCGGCCGGCCTCGCGGAGATCCGGAAGGACCTCGGCCGCCACCAGGCAATGATCGCCGACGGCCATCACCGCTGGGCGACCTATCTGCGTCTACGCGCGGAGCATCCCTCGCCGAGCCCCTGGGACTACGGCCTCGTCCTCCTGGTGGACACCGCCCGGTACCCGTTGCGGGTCCGGGCCATCCACCGCCTGCTGCACCGCCTGCCGGTCGCCGAGGCGCTGGCCGCCCTCGGCGACACCTTCAGGGTCCGCCGCCTCGACGTGCCCCTCACACAGGCCCTGGAGTCCCTGGCGTCCGCGGCCTCCGACGGGAACGCCTTCCTCCTCGCCGGGGACGGCGCCTTCCACCTGATCGACCGCCCGTCACGGGACCTTCTGGCCGGTACGATCCCGGCCGGCCACCCCGAGGCCTGGCGCACGCTGGACGCGACGGTCCTGCACGCCACGCTCCTCGACCATGTCTGGGGTATCCCGGAGGACTCGCCCGAGCACATCGCGTACATCCACGACACCGTCGCCACGGTGGAGAAGGCCGAGCACGACGGCGGCACGGCCGTCCTGATGCACCCGGTCCGCGAGGAGGTCGTCCGCGATCTCGCCCGCCAGGGCGTCACGATGCCCCGCAAGTCGACGTCCTTCGGCCCCAAGCCTGCGTCGGGACTGGTCCTGCGCGCTCTCACCTCCTGACGCGCCGGGCGGATTCGCGGAAACGACGTCGCCGAGGACGCCCGGAACGCCACGTGGGCGGCGGTACTCCTTCCGGAGTCCCGCCGCCCACGTGATGAACCGCTGTGTCGGACGTCAGCTCTGAGGACGCTGAGGAGCGTCACCCTTGCCGTCGTCCTCGGCCTCGTTGTCGTCGAGGTCGTCGTCCTCGTCGTCCTCGATGTCCTCGATGTCCTCGAGGTCGCCACCGTCGATCTCGTCGGTGTCGTCGGTGTCGTCGGCCACGCCGTCCGTGGCGATGTCCGCGACCTCGGCGTCGTCCGCGTCGTCGTCGACATCATCTTCGTCGTCGGCCAGGACGTCGGTGCCGGCCTCCTCGGAGACGACCGCCTGTGCGCGCTCGCCTTCCTCATCGTCCTCGTCCTCGACGAACGCGTCGACGAACTCGACACCGTCCATCTCGGCGAGCCGGTCGGAGGCGTCCGTGCTGCCGTCCTTGTCGGACTCGACAGCCTTGGCGAACCACTCACGGGCCTCGCCCTCACGGCCGGCCGCGAGCAACGCGTCGGCGTAGGCGTACCGCAGACGCGCGCTCCAGGGCTGGACGGAGTTCGACGCCAGCTCCGGGCTCTGCAGGGTGACGATGGCCGCGTCGAGCTGGTCCATGTCACGCCGGGCACCGGCCGCGACAAGCCGCATCTCGACCTGGGAGGCCTTGTCCAGCTTTTGCACCTCGGGGGCGCCGGCCATCTCCAGCGCCTTCTCGGGCCTGCCGAGACCGCGCTCGCAGTCGGCCATGACGGGCCACAGCTCGACACTGCCGGTCATCCGACGCGCGGCACGGAACTCCGCCAGTGCCTCGCTGAACTTCTGATTGGCGTACGCGGCGAACCCCGCGGCCTCTCGCACGGCGGCGACACGCGAAGCGAGCCGCAGAGCGATCCGCGAGTACGCGTAGGCACCCTCGGGGTCGTCGTCGATGAGACGGGCGACCATCACCAGGTTGCGGGAGACCTCCTCGGCAAGCCCCTTGGGGAGGCTGAGGAGCTCCTGCCGTACGTCCTTGTCGATCTCGTCGCCCGTGACGTCGTCCGGGATCGGCAGCCGCTTGATCGGCTCACGGTCGCGGTCCCGCTCGTCGCGGTAGCCGCCACGGCGGTCGTCGCCACCGCGGTCGTCACGGCCGCGGAAGCTCCCGGGGCGGCCGCCCCGGTCGTCACGCTGCGGTCCGCCGCGGCCACGGTCGTCACGCCCGCGGTCGTCGCGGCCACGGAAGCCGCCACCCCGGCTGTCGCCGCCGCGCTCGTCGCGGCGCTCGTCACGACGGAAGGCCGGACGGTCGCCGTCCCTGCGCTCGTCACGACGGAAGTCGCTGCCGCCACCACGGTTGTCATCGCGACGGAAACCACCACGGTCACCACCGCGGTCATCACGCCGGAAGTCGCCACGGTCGTCACGACGGGGGCTGCTGGGCCGGTCGTCGCGACGCGGGCCACCGGTCGGACGGTCGTCACGACGGAAGTCGCTGCCGCCGCCACGGTTGTCGTCACGACGGAATCCACCGCGGTCGCCGCCACGGTCATCACGACGGTCGTCGCGACGGAATCCACCGCGGTCGTCGTCACGACGGGGGCTGCTGGGCCGGTCGTCGCGACGCGGGCCACTGGTCGGACGGTCGTCACGGCGGAAGGCCGGACGGTCGCCGTCGCGACGGAACCCACGGTCACCGCCGCGGTCGTCACGACGGAAACCACCGCGATCCCCACCGCGGTCGCCGCCACGGTCATCACGACGGTCGTCACGGCGGAATCCACCACGGTCGTCGTCACGACGCGGGGTGCTGGGCCGGTCGTCGCGACGCGGGCCACCCGTCGGACGGTCATCGCGACGGAAGCTGCCACCGGCGCCGCCGCCGCGGTTGTCGTCACGGCGGAAGCCGCCCCCACCCGAGCCACCACGGTTGTCGTCGCGACGGAAACCGCCACCGCTGCCACTGCCGCCACGGTTGTCATCACGGCGGAAGCCGCCACCACTGCTACTGCCGCCACGGTTGTCATCACGGCGGAAGCTGCCACCACTGCTACTGCCGCCACGGTTGTCATCGCGGCGGAAGCTGCCACCGGCGCCGCCACCGCGGTTGTCGTCGCGGCGGAAACCGCCACGGTCGCCACCGCGGTCGGCGCCACGGTCATCACGACGGTCGTCACGGCGGAATCCACCGCGGTCGTCATCACGACGGGGGCTGCTGGGCCTGTCGTCGCGACGGGGGCCACCGGTGGGACGGTCGTCGCGGTTGAAGGCGGGACGGTCACCGTCCCTGCGGAAGCCGCCGCGGTCGTCACGGCGCGGCCCGCTCGGCCTGTCGTCGCGACGCGGACCGCCGGTGGGACGGTCGTCACGGCGGAACGGCGGACGGCTACCGCCGGCGCCGCCGCCACGGTTGTCGTCACGGCGGAAGCTGCCACCGCCGCCGCTGCCACTGCCGCCGCGGTTGTCGTCGCGACGGAAACCGCCACGGTCCCCACCGCGGTCGCCGCCGCGGTCGTCACGACGGCCGGAGCCGGCACGGTCGTTGTCGCGGCGGTCGTTGTCTCGGCGCGGGCCCCCGCGGTAGCCACCGCGGTCACCACTGTCACGACGGCGCTCGTCGCGCTCCGGTCGCTCGTCGGGAGAGTTGGTGGACATGGGTGACTCCTGTCTTCGGTACCGCAAGTCATTCTCGCGCAGCCGGGTACCCGGCGCGCTTCGGAAAAACAAAAGGACCCCTGGTCCCAGCGAGTCGCTGGGACCAGGGGTCCTCCAAAGATTGTTCGGCGGCGTCCTACTCTCCCACAGGGTCCCCCCTGCAGTACCATCGGCGCTGTGAGGCTTAGCTTCCGGGTTCGGAATGTAACCGGGCGTTTCCCTCACGCTATGACCACCGAAACCCTGTCAGACACCTCTCAATAAAGAGAGGTCTCGAACGGGCAGCGAACAAGCACACTTTTCAATTAAGTGGAACTGTTCAGCCAGCACAACCGTTCGTTGTCTGGGAACTACACAGTGGACGCGAGCAACTGAGGACAAGCCCTCGGCCTATTAGTACCAGTCACCTCCAGCGGTTACCCGCCTTCCAGATCTGGCCTATCAACC
>NZ_JBEXGN010000019.1:121657-163823 GCF_040607345.1 Streptomyces sp. NPDC005302 | reverse complement strand
CTGAACGCCGAGCTGATCGCGGAACGCATCCGCGCACTCGTCCACGAGTTCGGGAGCCGCCCGCCGGAGGACGACATGGCCCTGCTGGTCCTACACGGGGTGACAGCCCACCCCGTGGCACGGGCCCCGGTCAGCCCGCGTCGGTGAACCGCTCGCCCTTCTCCGCCTTCTCGACCAGCAGCGCGGGCGGGAGGAACCGGTCGCCGTAGCGCTCGGCGAGCTGCCGGGCGCGCGCCACGAACGCGGCCGGTCCGGTGCCGGCGGCGCCCTCGTAGCCGTTGACGTACTGCAGGACGCCTCCGGTCCAGCCGGGGAACCCGATGCCGAAGATGGATCCGATGTTGGCGTCGGCGACGGAGGTGAGGACGCCTTCCTCCAGGAGCCGGACGGTGTCCAGCGCCTCGGAGAAGAGCATGCGCTCCTTCATGTCCTCGAACGGGATCTCGTGGCCCGCCTCGGTGAAGTGCTCGCGCAGTCCCGGCCACAGCCTGCCGCGCCTGCCGTCCTCGCCGTACTCATAGAAGCCGCCGCCACCGCTGCGGCCGGGGCGGCCGAACTCGTCGACCATGCGGTCGATGACGGCCTCCGCCGGGTGCGTCTCCCAGGTGCCGCCCGCCTCCTCGACGGCCTGCTGCGACTCCTTGCGGATCTTGCGCGGCAGGGTAAGCGTCAGCTCGTCCATCAGGGAGAGGACCTTGGCGGGGTAGCCGGCCTGGGCGGCGGCCTGCTCGACGGAGGCGGGCTCGATGCCCTCGCCGACCATCGCGACGCCCTCGTTGATGAACTGCCCGATGACGCGGGAGGTGAAGAAGCCGCGCGAGTCGTTGACGACGATCGGGGTCTTCTTGATCTGCCGTACGAGGTCGAAGGCGCGGGCGAGCGCCTCGTCACCGGTGCGTTCGCCCTTGATGATCTCGACGAGCGGCATCTTGTCGACGGGCGAGAAGAAGTGCAGCCCGATGAAGTCCTCCTGCCGCTCGACTCCTTCGGCGAGCGCGGTGATCGGCAGGGTGGAGGTGTTGGAGCAGAGGAGGGCGTCGGGTTCGACGACGCTCTGGATCTCCTGGAACACCTTGTGCTTGAGGGAGGTGTCCTCGAAGACGGCCTCGATGACGGCGTCGCAGCCCGCGAGGTCGTTCGGGTCGGCGGTGGCCGTGATGCGGGCGAGCAGGGCGTCGGCCTTCTCCTGGGTCGTACGTCCCCGGGAGACGGCCTTGGCGCACAGCTTCTCGGAGTACGCCCTGCCCTTGGCGGCGGCCTCCGCCGTCACGTCCTTCAGGACGACGTCGATGCCCGCGCGGGCGCAGGAGTAGGCGATGCCCGCGCCCATCATGCCCGCGCCGAGTACGGCGACCCGGCGAACGGGGCGCGGCTCGATGCCCTGGGGCCGGTTGGCGCCGGAGTTGACGGCCTGGAGGTCGAAGAAGAACGCCTGGATCATGTTCTTCGAGGTCTGGCCGGTGACCAGTTCGGTGAAGTAGCGGCCCTCGATGACGAGCGCGGTCTCGAAGTCGACCTGGGAGCCCTCGACGGCCGCCGCGAGGATGTTGCGCGGGGCCGGGTAGGGGGCGCCGCCGAGCTGCTTGCGCAGGTTGGCGGGGAAGGCCGGCAGGTTCGCCGCGAACTTCGGGTTGGCCGGGGTGCCGCCGGGGATGCGGTGGCCCGGCTTGTCCCAGGGCTGCTGGGACTCGGGGTTGGCGTCGATGAAGGCGCGCGCCTTGGCGAGCATCTCCTCGGGCGTGGCGGCCACTTCGTGGACCAGGCCGTTCTCCAGGGCCCGCTGCGGCGCGTACTGCGTGCCCTGGAGCAGGACCTTGAGGAGCGCGTCGGCGATGCCCATGAGGCGGACGGTGCGGGTGACGCCACCGCCGCCCGGCAGCAGGCCGAGGGTGACCTCGGGCAGGCCGATCTTGGAGCCGGGCGCGTCGAGGGCGATCCGGTGGTGGGAGGCGAGGGCGATCTCGTAACCGCCGCCGAGGGCAGCGCCGTTGAGGGCGGCGACGACCGGCTTGCCGAGGGTCTCGATGCGGCGCAGCGCGGACTTGATGGCGGTGCCGGCCTCGAATACCTGCTGGGCGTCCTCGGGACCCGCGTGGATCATGTCCTTGAGGTCGCCGCCCGCGAAGAAGGTCTTCTTGGCGGAGGTGTAGATGATGCCGCGGATGGAGTCCTTCTCGGCCTCGGCGCGTTCGGCGACGGCCGCGATCGAGTCCTTGAAGGCCTGGTTCATGGTGTTGGCGGACTGGTTGGGGTCGTCGAGGACGAGGGTGACGACGCCGGTCTCGTCCTGTTCCCAGCGGATGGTGGTGGGCTCAGTGCTCATCAGGGGATGCTCCGTAGATCCGTGATCCGTTGGGACGGTCAGACGCGCTCGACGATCGTGGCGATGCCCATGCCGCCGCCCACGCACAGGGTGGCGAGGCCGTACCGCTTGTCCTGGCGCTCCAGTTCGTCGACGAGGGTGCCGAGGATCATCGCGCCGGTGGCACCGAGGGGGTGGCCCAGCGCGATGGCACCGCCGTTGACGTTGACCTTGTCCAGCGACAGGCCCATGTCCCGGACGAAGCGCAGGACGACGGCCGCGAAGGCCTCGTTGATCTCGACCAGGTCGATGTCGTCGATGGTGAGGCCGGCCTTGGCGAGCGCCTTGCGCGTGGCCGGCGCGGGTCCGGTGAGCATGATGGTGGGCTCGGATCCGGAGACGGCGGCCGAGACGATCCGCGCGCGGGGGGTGAGGCCGTAGCGCTCGCCGACCTCGCGGGAGCCGATGGCGACGAGGGAGGCGCCGTCGACGATGCCCGAGGAGTTGCCCGCGTGGTGGACGTGGTCGATGGCCTCGACCCAGTGGTACTTCTGCAGCGCCACGGCGTCGAATCCGCCCAGGTCGCCGATGTCGGCGAACGACGGCTTCAGCCGGGCGAGGGAGTCGGCGGTGGTGCCGGGGCGCAGGAACTCGTCGTGGTCGAGGACCGTGAGACCGGCGCGGTCCTTGACCGGGACGACGGACCTCTCGAACCGGCCGTCCTTCACGGCGGCGGCGGCGCGCTCCTGGGAGAGGGCCGCGTACTCGTCGACGTCACGGCGGGAGAAGCCCTCGATGGTGGCGATGAGGTCGGCGCCGATGCCCTGCGGCACGAAGTTGGTGGACAGGTTGGTCATCGGGTCGGCGAACCAGGCGCCGCCGTCCGAGGCCATCGGCACGCGGGACATCGACTCGACGCCGCCCGCGAGGACCAGGTCCTCCCAGCCCGAACGGATCTTCATCGCGGCGAGGTTGACGGCTTCCAGGCCCGAGGCACAGAAGCGGTTCTCCTGGACGCCGGCCACGGTGTCGGGCAGTCCCGCGGCGATCGCGGAGATGCGGGCGATGTCGGAGCCCTGGTCGCCGACCGGGCCGACGACGCCGAGGACGATGTCGTCGATGGCGGCCGGGTCGAGGTCCGGGAAGCGGCGCCGCACCTCGTGGATGAGCCCGACGACCAGGTCGATGGGCTTGGTGCCGTGCAGGGCGCCGTTCTGCTTGCCGCGGCCGCGCGGGGTGCGGATCGCGTCGTACACGTACGCTTCGGTGCTCACTGGTAAGCCTTTCGGGGAGGGTTAGCCGAGCAGGGAACGGCCGATGATCTCCTTCATGATCTCGGTGGTCCCGCCGTAGATGGTCTGGATGCGTCCGTCGGTGAAGGCCCGGGCGACCCGGTATTCCGTCATGTAGCCGTAGCCGCCGTGCAGTTGCAGGCAGCGGTCGGCGACCCGCTTCTGGAGTTCGGTGGCCCACCACTTGGCCATCGAGGCGTGCACCGCGTCGAGTTCGCCGTCGGAGTGGTCGACGATGCAGCGGTCGAGGAAGGTGCGGGTGACGGCGCACTCGGTGGCCATCTCGGCTATCTCGAAGCGGATGTGCTGGAGTCTGGCGAGCGGCCTGCCGAACGCCTCGCGCTCCTTCACGTACTGGGTGGTGATCTCCAGCAGGTGTTCGGCGCCCGCGATGGCGGCGACGGCGATGCCCATGCGTTCCTGCGCGAGGTTCGTCATCAGGTGGACGAACGCGCCGTTCGGCTCGCCGAGGAGGTTCTCCTTGGGCACGCGCACGTCGTTGAAGAACAACTCGGCGGTGTCCTGGGACTTCTGGCCGATCTTGTCGAGGTTGCGGCCGCGCTCGAAGCCCTCGGTGCCGCGTTCCACGACGAGCAGCGACAGTCCGTGCGCGCCGCCCTCGGGGGTGGTCCGGGCGACGACGATCACGAGGTCGGCGAGGATGCCGTTGGAGATGAACGTCTTGGAGCCGTTGAGCAGGAAGTGGTCGCCCTTGTCCTCGGCGTGGGTCGTGATGCCCTGGAGGTCGGAGCCCGCGCCGGGTTCGGTCATGGCGATCGCGGTGATGAGCGAGCCGTCGCAGAAGCCGGGCAGCCAGCGTCGCTTCTGCTCCTCGGTGGCGAGGCCGGTCAGATAGGGGCCGATGATGTCGTTGTGCAGGCCGACGGCGAGACCCGCGGCTCCGGCGCGGGTGAACTCCTCGGCGAGTACGGCGCTGTAGCGGAAGTCCGCGTTGCCGCCGCCCCCGTACTCCTCGGGCACGGCGAGCCCGAGGAGTCCCTGCCTGCCGGCGGCCCGCCAGGCCTCGCGCGAGACGATGCCGTCCTTCTCCCACTGCTCGTAGTGGGGCAGCACCTCCTTGGCGAGGAAGGTGCGGACGGTCTCGCGGAACGCGTCGTGCTCGGCGGTGAAGATCTGCCGCTTCATGCGGGAACGGCCTTCCTGGTGTACGGGGCGGGGAACACGGTCGGGGGCGTGTCGTTCAGGCGCGTGCCGTGCGGTCGGCCGCTCAGAGCCAGCCCTTCACGGTCTCGATGAGGCGGGCCGGGTCGGGCCCGACGGGCGTCACGTTGAGCATCGTCACCCCGGCCTCCCGGAAGGCGGCGACGCGCTCGCGGACGTAGGCCTCGGGGCCGCACAGCGACATCAGTTCGCAGAACTCCTCCGGCACGGCCGCCTCCGCCTCTGCCTTGCGGCCGGAGAGGTGCAGCTCCTGGATGAGCCGGGCCTCCTTCTCGTAGCCGTACGCCACGGCGAGGTCGTTGTAGAAGTTCTTGCCCGGGGCGCCCATGCCGCCCACGTAGAGCGCGATGCGTGGGCGTACGAGGTCGCGCAGGGCCGCCGCGTCCTCGCCGATGGCGAGCGGGCCGCCGGCGACGACCTGGAGGGGGCCGAGCGCCGCGTCGCGCAGCGCCGTGCCCTCGGCCAGGGCGGTGCCCCACACCTGGTGGGCCTTCTCGGGGATGAACAGCGTGGGGAGCCAGCCGTCCGCGATCTCCGCGGTCATCCGGACGTTGGCCGGTCCCAACGAGGCGACATACAGCGGGACTTCGGGGCGCACGGGCCTGGTGAGGATCTTCAGCGGCTTGCCCAGGCCGCCGGGGCGGGGCATGTCGGTGATGCCGTGGTGGTCGATGACCTCCCGGCGCAGTATGCGGCGGGTCAGCTCGATGGTCTCGCGGGTCCGGCCGAGCGGCCTGTCGTACGCCTTCCCGTGCCAGCCCTCGACGACCTGCGGGCCCGAGGCGCCGAGACCGATGACGGCGCGTCCCCCGGAGACCGCGTCGAGCCCTGCCGCCGTCTGGGCGATCAGGGCGGGGGTGCGCGAGTAGACGTTGAGGATCGCGGCGCCGATCTTCATGCGCTCGGTGCGGGCGGCCAGGTAGCCCATGACCGTGGGCGAGTCGAAGCCGTAGGCCTCGGCGACCCAGACGGCGTCCAGACCGGCGGCCTCCAGGGCGGCGACCTCGTCGGCGGCCTGTCGCGCGTCGCCCGCGTAGTCGAGCGGGAGGGAGAGTTCCATCAGTCGTCGTCCTCGGTCAGCCGGGGTGCGTCCCAGTCTCGGGCCACGTCCGCGGTGTCGGCCCCCGGCAGGGCGGGACCGCCGCGCACGGAGGTGGGGGTGGTGGAGAAGCGCGGCGCGGGGGCCGGCTGGGTGATGCCGCCGTGGTCCACGAAGGTGCCGCGGGCCACCAGGTGCGGATGGGCGGGTGCCTCGCGCAGCGAGAGAACCGGCGCCACGCACGCGTCGGATCCGTCGAACACCGCGGTCCACTCGTCCCGGGTACGGGTCTTGAAGCGGGCGGCGACCGTCTCGCGCAGTTCCGGCCAGCGGGCGAGGTCCTTGTGGGCGGGGCGCAGTTCCGGGATGCCGAGCAGGTCGACGAACGTGTCGTAGAACCGCCCCTCCAGGGGGCCCACCGCCATGTGGCCGCCGTCGGCCGTCTCGTAGGTTCCGTAGTACGGGCAGCCGCCGTCGAGGAGGTTGGCGCCGCGCCGGTCCTGCCAGCCGCCGGCGGCCATCATGCCGTGGATCATCGCCGAGAGGTGTGCGGTGCCGTCGACGATGGCCGCGTCCACCACCTGGCCCTCGCCGCTCGCGCGCGCGTGGTGGAGGGCGGCGAGGACTCCGACGACGAGGTAGAGCGAACCACCCGCGTAGTCGCCGAGGAGGTTCGCCGGGACGGCGGGGGCCTCGCCGGGCCTGCCGATCATGCCGAGGGTGCCGGTGAGCGCGATGTAGGCGACGTCGTGTCCGGCGCGGTGGGCGAGCGGTCCGTCCTGGCCCCAGCCGGTCATCCGGCCGTAGACGAGCGCGGGGTTGCGGGCGTGGCAGGCCTCGGGGCCGACGCCCAGGCGCTCCGCGACGCCGGGGCGGTAGCCCTCGATCAGGATGTCGGCCCGTTCGGCCAGGTCGAGGACCCGGGACGGGCCGTTCCCGGCCTTGAGGTCGATGATCACGGACCGCTTGTTGCGGTTGGTGACGTCGTGGGCCGGATCGATGGCGAGGCCGGGGCCGTCGGGGCGGTCCACCCGCACGACGTCCGCTCCCAGGTCGGCCAGGAGCATGGCGGCGAACGGGCCGGGTCCGATGCCCGCCAGCTCGACGACACGCACTCCGGCGAGGGGGCCGTGCCCCGGCGTTCCTGTCACTGCCATCAAGCTCCCAGCACTGTGACACCACTGATGTGACATCAGCGATGTTAAGAACGTGTTCCACTCCGGGCAAGCCCCCAACGAGCAAGCGCTTAGTTAAATTCCCGGTGGGTGAAGGTGACCGAAGGGGTCCGGAACGGACCGGAGGGCCCGAAACGGACGCGGTGGGCCGGAGGTGGGGCCGACCCCGTCCGGGCACGCGTCGCCCCGGCCGGGAGGTTCACCAGAGGCCGCGCCGGTGCGTGTCCGGCGGTGGGAGCGGGGCCAGGTCCCGGTCGGCGCCGGGCGGCCGGCACAGGTCCGCCTCCGCGTGGACAGCAGGTCCGGCGCCGCGCTCAGGCCTGGTCCAGCTCCGCGATGAGCCGCTTGGGCGCGACGGCCCGATAGCTCTCCTCGACCCAGTCGCACAGCAGCTCCGCCCGGGGAGCCTCCGGCTCCTCCAGGGGTATGCGCACCCAGCCGGCCCGGCCCAGGCCGTAACCGGCGGGCTGCGCGCCGGGCGAGGTGAGAGCGTGCGCGTGCGCCGCCTCGTCCGTGAGCTTCACCGTGACGGCCAACGGGTGACTGCCGTCGTCGACACCGAGGAAGACGAAGACCTTCTTGTTGGCCTTGGCCACGGTCTCGCCCCAGGGGAACTCCTCCGTGGCACCGGGCAGGCCGAGCGCGAACTCGCGCACCTTCTGCCACTTTTTCAGCGCGTTCTTCGGCACGGCCACCGCTACCTCCGGCCTGTTCGTGCGACCTCGTCGTCCGGCTGCTCGCACCTCACGCTAGCCTCAGCCACCGACAACGGCGCTTCGCACACGACGTGGGGCCACCGCCCGGTCGAGCGCAGCCCACAGTGGGGAAGGTGTCATGAGCAGGCTGAACGGGACGGACCGCGCGTACGACGTCGTGCTCTTCGGAGCCACGGGGTTCGTCGGAGAGCTCACCGCGGAGTACCTCGCCGCGCAGGCGCCCGAGGAGCTGCGGTGGGCGATCGCCGGACGCAGCGAGGAGAAACTGGAGCGGCTGCGGGAGCGGCTCGGCGGCGCGCCCGGCGTGCTGCGGGCGGACGTCACGGATCCGGACTCGGTCCGCGAACTCGCCCGGCACGCGCGCGTGGTGGCCAGCACGGTGGGGCCGTACGTGACGTACGGGGAGGACCTGGTCGCCGCCTGCGCGGATGCCGGGACCGACTACCTCGACCTCACCGGCGAGCCGGAGTTCGTGGACCTGATGTACGTGCGCCACGACGCCCGCGCGCGGGAGACGGGCGCGCGGCTCGTGCACGCCTGCGGTTTCGACTCGATTCCGCACGACCTCGGCGCGTACTTCACCGTGGGACAGCTCCCCGAGGGGGTGCCGCTGCGGGTGGACGGGTTCGTCCGCTCCCAGGCGATGTTCTCGGGCGGCACGTTCAACTCCGCCCTCAACCAGTTCGCCCGGGGCCCGCAGATGATCGCGGCCGCCCGGGACCGCAGGCACCACGAGCCGCGGCTGATGGGCCGCCGGGCCGTGGCGCCGCTGGGCGCGCCACGGTTCGCGGGGGAGGTCGGCGCCTGGGCGCTGCCGCTGCCCACGATCGACGCCCAGGTGGTGCAGCGCTCCGCGCGGGCCCTGGAGCGGTACGGGCCGGACTTCCGCTACCGCCACTACGCGGCCGTACGGCGACTGCCCATCGCTCTCGGCGGGCTGGCCGGGGTGAGCGCGATCTTCGCGGCGGCCCAACTGCCGCCCGCGCGGCGCTGGTTGTCCGACCGCTTCAAGCCCGGCGAGGGGCCGAGCGCGGCGCGGCGGGCGAAGAGCTGGTTCTCGGTGCGTTTCGTGGGCGAGGGCGGCGGCCGACGCGTGTTCACCGAGGTCGCGGGCGGCGACCCCGGCTACGACGAGACCGCCAAGATGCTCGCGGAGTCGGCGATGGCCCTGGCACTCGACGATCTGCCGAAGACGTCCGGGCAGGTCACCCCGGCGGTGGCGATGGGTGACGCGCTGATCGAGCGGCTCCGCGCGGCGGGCATCACGTTCCGGGTGGCCGCGGTTCGCTAGCGCCTCCGGCCGGTACGGAAGGCCCGGCGGTGCCACCGGCTGGGCCAGGGGCGTACCGGGGCGGGCGCGCACCGGCCCGGCCTCCGTCACATGGCCCAGCCGGTCACCGTCCAGATCATCCCGCCGATCCAGCCGAGTCCGGCCGGGACGGCGAGGAGCAGGGCCGCCGTCACGGCGCGCTCGACGGGCCGGGCGGGGCCGGCTGCGGCCTTCGGGGCACGGTGCGAGGTCATGCGGGCCAGTTTGCCGGTCACGGCCGCGCCGCCGCATCCGTACACGTACTCAGAAGACGTACTCGGTCGCCTCGCCCGGACGGCACGTTCGGGATGTCGTCCGGGGACGACCTCCGCATATGGCGTGCCCAGAAGCCGTGTTCACGGCGCGTGGAGCCAACCGGGCGGTTTCATCAGGACGTTGCCTCCTGAAGTGCCCTCCTGCACAGGGAGTCGGCGCGCCGGGTGGACTCCGGCAGGCGGTACTTCGGGGTGAGCGCGAGCGTGTGCGCGCAGGCGTTGTCGAGGCCCACGCGGTGGCCGACGGAGACGAACACCGGCTTCACGCCGTCCTGCGTGCGCAGTGCGCGGCCGACCTCGTCGCCGTCGGCGAGGAGCGGTGAGGCGCTGCCGCGCCCGGTGCCCGGATCGTCGTAGGTGAAGGTGAACGGGTTCTTGGCGACGCCGATGGTGGGGAGCCCGGTGAGGACGCCGAGGTGGGCGGCGAGACCGAAGCGGCGCGGGTGGGCGAGGCCGTAGCCGTCGCAGACGACCAGGCCCGGCGTGCAGGGCAGGGCGTCCAGTGCGGCGAGGACGGTCGGGATCTCCCGGAAGGCGAGGAGCCCGGGGACGTACGGGAAGGAGACCTGGCCGACCGCGGTGGCCTCCGCCACGACGTCGAGGGTCGCCGCGTCGAGGACGACGGCCGCCGCGGCCACGACGTCCCGCTCGTCGTCGTAGGCCACGTCGACGCCCGTGACGTGGCCGGCGCCGGGCGGCGGACCCGGCTCGTCGAGCACGACCCGTTCCCTCAACTCGTCCTGCACGGCACGGGCTTGGTCCTCGGTGACGGGCCAGCCCGCCGGAATCCTCACGGTCGTCATGATGGGAGGGAGCCTAGGGCCTGTCCCCCAGGGCGCCCGACCGGCCCGGAGGTAGGCTCGCGATCATGTTCGTACTGGAGCTGACCTACACCGCGCCGCTCGAAGCCGTCGACGCCGTCCTGGACGCCCATGTCGCCTGGCTGGACGAGCAGTACGCGGCCGGCTCCTTCCTCGCGTCGGGGCGCAAGAACCCGCGTGACGGCGGAGTGATCCTGGCCGTCGCGGAGGACCGGGCGCGGATCGAGGAGATCGCCGCGGGCGACCCGTTCGTCGCCGCGGGCGTGTGCGCGTACCGCGTGACCGAGTTCGTCGCGACGAAGACCGCGCCCGGCCTGGAGCGGTACCGCGAGCCGGTCGACTGAGCGGAACCCCTCCCCGCCGACCGGCACCCGCCCGGCTCAGCGCTCCAGCCGGGCGACCCGTCCCTTCTCGCCGGAGGCCCAGCACCCCAGGTCGGGCGTGCAGTCCACGGTGTCGTACGAGCCGGTGTCGAGGGTGCGCCAGCTGCGGCCGCCGTCGCTGGTCAGGTCGGTGCCCGTGGGGCCGACGGCGAGCGCGGAGGTGCGGCTGTGCGGGAGCCAGGCGACGCCGGAGCGGTAGGCGGGCGGCGGCCGGCCGGCCGTCGTCCAGGTGCGGCCGCCGTCGGCGGTGACCGCGGCGGCCCGCGGAGACGCCTGGTCGGCGCGGTAGTCGCCGCCGACCGCGAGCCCGTGGACCCGGTCGCGGAAGGCCAGGGCGAACACACCCCGCGCGGGGTCGCCCGCGGGAACGGCGGTGTCGGTGGCGGTCCAGGTCAGCCCGCGGTCCGCGGAGTGCAGCACCCGCGCGCTCGCCGCCCCTCCCGTGGCGAGCCAGACGTCGCGCGGCCCCGAGGTGACGAGGCACTGGCCGCTCGCGGCGAATCCGGCCTCGCCCTCCTGCGCGGCGGGCATGCCGCGGTCGGGCAGCACCTTCCAGGAGTGGCCGCCGTCACTGGTCGACAGGATGCGGAACCGGCCGTCCACGGGGTCGCTCATCGCCAGCCCGTGGCGCGGGTCGAAAAAGGTGAGGCAGTCGTAGAAGGCCTTGGCGTCGGTGTTGCGGAAGGACTCGGTCCAGGTCGCGCCGCCGTCCTCGGTCCTGAACACACGGGAGGCCTCGCCCTCACCGATCGCGAGGACCACGGCCCGCCGCGCGTCGAAGGCCTCGACGTCCCGGAACTCCAGGTCCGCCGCGCCCGCGGGCGACACGTCGCGCCAGTGCGCTCCGCCGTCGGTGGTGCGCAGCACGGTGCCCTGGGAACCGGCCACCCAGGCGGAGTTCCGGCCGACCGCGGAGAGTCCGCGGAACCGCGCGTCCGTCCCGCTGTCCTTGAGCACCCAGTGCGGGCCACGCGGCTGCTCGTGCGACGGTTCGCGCGCCTGAGCGGGCACGGCCACCGCGAGCGCCGCGGCGAGCGTGGCGACGCTCAGCCCCACCGTGACCGACCGACCCGTGCGCCTCTTCTTTCCCAAGCCCCTCATGGCGGGCGAAGCTAGTCCACTCGCCGGATGTCGTCCAGATGGCCTCCGGCGGGAACCTCCGGGGCCCGTCCGGGTGTCCTCAGGGGTGTCCTGCGAGCACGGGACGGATGGGGACGGCCGCGGTCGGGGAAAGTGGATCTCCCCGGTGCATGACCCCGGTGACAGAGCTCACTCGGGTCACGGGTGCACGCGCCGTGTCATTTTTCCGTCTCTTCCAATGACCGACGTCATCCACCCGGAGTCCGTCCAGTCGTCACAAGGGAGCAAAGGCGTTGTCCACCGTCATCGAGCAGCCCGTTGAGGCCCGCCTCGTCGCCGCCGCGCCGCGGATGCCGAGCATTCCCGCGACCCTCCACTACGACCGGACCGACCCGTTCGCCGTCCGCATGACCTTCCCCGCGCCCGCGACCCTCGAAGGCGTGGAGGTCTGCTGGACCTTCGCCCGCGAACTGCTGGTGGCGGGTCTCGACGACGCGGTGGGGTGCGGTGACGTACGGGTGCGCCCGTACGGCTACGACCGCACCGTGCTGGAGTTCCACGCCCCCGAGGGCACCGCGGTGGTGCATGTGCGCTCGGGAGAGGTACGGGACTTCCTGCGGCTGACGACCGAGCTGGTCCCCGTCGGCCTGGAGCACCTCCAGGTCGACCTGGACCACGATCTCGCGGAGCTGATGCGGGGCACCTGCTGAGGAACCGATGCCTCGTCAGCGGTCGCTTCCCAGCAGGGAGTTGAGCTCCCCGTAGTCGAACCCGCCGGCCATCGCACCGTAGGTCCCGGTGTCCAGCAGCTCCCGCGCGGCACGACGGACCAGCGCGTGCGCGGCCTGCGCGATGCCCGAGCCCGCGCTGACGCGGGCGACCCCGAGAGCGGCCAGCTCGGCGACAGCCGGTGCGCCCGGGCCCACCATGATGTTCAACGGTCCGTCGATGCCCCCGACGAGCGCCTTGACGGTCACCGGGTCGACGGCCCCGGGGACGAAGACGCCGTCGGCTCCGGCGGCGAGGAACGCCGCGGCGCGCTCCAGGGTCTCCTCCACGCCGCCCGCACCGCGCAGGAACGTGTCGATGCGGGCGTTGACGAACAGCGGCACGCCCGCCGTGTCCGCGGCCGCGCGGGCCGCCGCGATGCGGTCGGCCTGGGCGGCGACCGGGCGCAGCGGCCCGGCACCCTCCTCATGGAGGGCGTCCTCGATGTTCACGCCCACGGCGCCCGCCGCGAGCACCGCGCGGACGGTGTCGCCCACGCCCTCGGCGTCCGGCGCGTACCCGCTCTCGATGTCCGCGCTCACCGGCACGCCCACCGCGGCCGCGATCCTCGCGACGGCGGCCAGCGCGTGCTCCCGGTCGAGCGCGTCCCCGTCGGCGGCGCCCAGGTCCCAGGCGAGCCCGGCGCTGGTCGTCGCCACCGCCGCCGCACCGGCCTCCTCGACGATCCGGGCACTCGCCGTGTCCCAGGCGTTCGGCAGGACGAGGGGCCGCCCGGGGACGTGCAGGGCGCGAAAGGCGAGGGCGGTTGCGCGGAGCTGTTCCGTGGTGGTCATGGGAGGAGCCAAACACGGGCCGGGGCGCGGGGGCTGGCAGGAATCCGACATGGACGTGGGGCACACCGCCGGCGGCCCAGAACACCGGTCCGAAGAGTGCCCGGCATCGTCCGCGCGGCTCAGCCCCCGGTGGTCGCCGCCGTGGTCGAGGCGGTCGTCGCGGCCACGACGACCGCGGTCCTGACCTCCTGGATGACCTTCTTCAGGGCCGGGGCCGCCGCGCCCCCGCGTTCGGTGAGTTCGTCGATGCGGGCCCTGTGGAGCTTGCGCTCCTTGGCCGAGGCGAGCGTGCGCAGCTCCGCCGCGGTGGCGAGGGCGACCAGGGCCGCGTCGCGGTCACCGATCTCGGCGACCGGCACCGGTCCCTCCAGTACCCGGCGCGCCTCGGCGCGCAGCGCGTCCACGACGGGGAGCCGGTCCAGGGTGTAGTCCACGGAGGGGAAGAGCCCGAGGACCCGCTTCTTCTCCGCCCTCAGGTATCCCTCGGCGGCCAGTTGTGCGCGGACGGCGTCCAGGGTGACCCGGGCGCGGAGCGTGACCCAGGCCTTCCACTTGCGGGGCCGGGACTCCGCGACGAGTTCGAGGAGCCCGTCGAGGACCAGGTCCCCGGTGCGGGAGTCGGGGTCCACCGGGGTGACGATGCCGTCGTCGTCGACGAGCAGGCCCCGCTGGGCCAGCTCGGTGAGGGCACCGGCGCGCACCAGGTGATGGAGGTGGGTCGACCCGGTGACCTTGGGTTTCGTGGTGTCCCAGGCCAGGAGGTAGAGCCGGGCGGGCAGCGAGAGCGGGCCGTGCGGCACGGGATCTCCTTAGGTGTCGTGGGGGCCACGTTAATCCTTTGACAGCCCCCGGGGCCGTCCCTACGGTGTACAGCGGTTCTGTTGCCGTCGAATGGAGAAGGACGTTGCTCGTCTGAGGTCTGAGACACCGCGTCACACGCAGTCGGTTCTGTCCGGCTTCCCTGTGCGCAGCGTGCGACCTCGGCGTTCGAGCCGTCCTTCGGCACAGGGCCTTCTTCTCGCTCTCCTCCGAACTGGATCGTCGTCGCCTCGCGGTGTCCCGAACGCGT
The DNA here is from genome assembly GCF_040607345.1 of Streptomyces sp. NPDC005302. NCBI lineage: Bacteria > Bacillati > Actinomycetota > Actinomycetes > Kitasatosporales > Streptomycetaceae > Streptomyces > Streptomyces sp. NPDC005302. The sequence continues at coordinate 149,618 of NZ_JBEXGN010000019.1, read as the reverse complement.
ACCCCCGACCGTTTCCAGCAACCGCGAGGCCCTCATGTCAACCTTCCCCACCTCCATCACGTGCACCTCCCTGTCCTTCGCGTGGCCGGACGGCACCGATGTCTTCGACGACCTCCAGATCGCCTTCGGACCGGGCAGGACCGGTCTCGTCGGGGTCAACGGGTCAGGAAAGTCAACGCTGTTGAAGCTGATCTCCGGAGAACTCACCCCGGCCGACGGGACCGTCCGGGTCGCGGGCGAGATCGGCCATCTGCCGCAGAGCGTGACGCTCGACACGGGCCTGCGGGTCGACGAGGCCCTCGGTATCGCCGCACAGCGGGCCGCCCTGCACGCGATCGAGTCGGGCGACGCGGCCGAGGAACACTTCGACGTCGTCGGCGACGACTGGGACGTGGAGGAGCGGGCCCTGGCCACCCTCGGTGAACTCGGCCTCGGCCAGGTCGACCTGGACCGCACCATCGGCGAGGTGTCCGGTGGCGAGTCGGTCCTGCTGCGGCTGGCGGCGCTGCTGCTGCGCCGCCCCGACGTCCTGCTCCTGGACGAACCCACCAACAACCTCGACCTGTACGCGCGACAGCGGCTGTACGCGGCCGTCGAAGCCTGGTCCGGCGTCATGGTCGTGGTCAGCCACGACCGCGAACTCCTCGACCTGGTCGACCAGATCGCCGATCTGCACTCCGGCGGGGTCACCTGGTACGGCGGGAACTTCTCCGCGTACGAGGAGGCCCTCGCCGGCGAGCAGGAGGCGGCCGAGCGCATGGTGCGCGTCGCCGAGTCCGACCTGAAGAAGCAGAAACGCGAACTGGTCGACGCGCAGGTCAAGTTGGCCCGGCGCAAGCGGTACGGACAGAAGATGAACGACCAGAAGCGCGAGCCGAAGATCGTCATGGGGGCGCGCAAGCGCTCGGCACAGGAGTCCGCGGGCAAGCACCGCATCCTGCACGAGGAGCGGCTCACCGAGGCGAAGGAGCGTCTCGACGAAGCGGTGGAGGCCGTACGGGACGAGGACGAGATCCGCGTCGACCTGCCGCACACGGCCGTACCGCCCGGGCGGACCGTCCTCACGCTCGAACAGCTGGAGCTGCGGTACGGCGCGCGGGTGGACGGCATGTTCGATCTGCGCGGCCCGGAGCGGATCGCGCTGATCGGGCGCAACGGAGCGGGCAAGACGACACTCCTGCGCACGATCGCGGGCGAGCTGGACGCCGTGTCGGGCGAGGCCCGGGCCCATGTGCCCCTGCGGTTCCTGCCGCAGCGCCTCGACGTCCTCGACGACGAACTGACCGTCGCGGAGAACGTCGCCCGGTTCGCGCCGACGGCCACCAACAACCGCGTCCGGGCACGCCTGGCCCGCTTCCTGTTCAAGGGGGCCAAGGCCGACCAGCGGGCGGCGACGCTCTCCGGCGGCGAACGCTTCCGGGCGGCGCTCGCCGCCCTGATGCTGGCCGAGCCCGCCCCGCAGCTGCTGATGCTCGACGAGCCCACGAACAACCTCGACATGGCGAGCGTCCGCCAGCTCACCACCGCCCTGGAGTCCTACGAGGGCGCACTCGTCGTCGCCAGCCACGACATGCCGTTCCTTGAGTCGATCGGCATCACGCGCCGACTGCTGCTGGAAGGAGGAGAACTGAAAGAAATCGCTCCGGAAACTGTCGGGTATCCCTTCTAGTGCGGACGGCGGGGGCCGCCTAGCGTCGGGCGTGACGGTGCCCGACGTGATGCCGGGGGCCCACGCGCACCGCGAGCGCACCGCGAGCCGTGCGCCGACACCCCCTGCCGGATCGGAGACCTGCCTGTGCCCAGCCGGAAAGCGCTCGTGCGCCGTCCCAGCCCTCGCCTCGCCGAGGGGCTGGTGACGCACATCGAGCGCGCCCCGGTCGACGTGGACCGGGCGGTGGAGCAGTGGGAGGCGTACGTCGGGGCGCTGCGCGCGCACGCCTGGGAGACCGTCGAGGTCGACCCGGCCGACGACTGCCCGGACGCGGTGTTCGTCGAGGACGCCGTCGTCGTCTTCCGCAACGTCGCCCTGATCGCCCGCTCCGGCGCGCGGTCCCGGCGCGGCGAGACCGCCGGGGTCGAACAGGCCGTGGAGCGCCTCGGCTGCTCGGTGAACCGGATCCGGGAGCCGGGCACCCTCGACGGGGGCGACGTCCTGAAGGTCGGCGACACGATCTACGTGGGCCGGGGCGGGCGGACCAATGCGGCCGGCGTGGCGCAGCTGCGCGGCGCCTTCGAGCCGCTCGGGGCGCGGGTCGTGGCCGTCCCCGTCAGCACGGTGCTCCACCTGAAGTCGGCGGTCACCGCACTGCCCGACGGAACGGTGATCGGGTACGAGCCCCTCGTGGACTCCCCCGGCCTCTTCCCGCGCTTCCTGCCGGTACCGGAGGAGTCCGGGGCGCACGTGGTGCTGCTGGGCGGCGGGAGGCTCCTGATGGCGGGGAGTGCTCCGAAGACCGCGGACCTGCTCGCAGACCTCGGACACACACCGGTGCCGGTCGACATCAGCGAGTTCGAGAAGCTCGAAGGCTGTGTGACATGCCTCTCGGTCCGGCTCCGGGAGCTGTACACCTGACCGAGTGATCGAGACGCTCGTGCGTACCCGCGGACCTGCGCTTCCGGAGCGCTGCCGGAGGGTGCCAGGGAGTGAGCGATCTTGCCGAAAACCCTGCTGATCAGCGCTCTTTACGGAGTCCTTAACCTACGGCAACGTAACCTACGGATACGTAGCCTACGATGCCGTAGGTTGGCTTCTCCGCTCGTCGTAGTCCCCGTCCCCCCTCTGGAGCAACCGTGACGATCACTTCTCCTCACCTCGGCAGCCCGTCAGCCGCCTGGACCGACGCACGCCTGCTGTACGCGTTGGAGGAAGTGGTCGAGACGGAGCTCAACCGCCACATGAAGGTGGCCAAGGACTGGATGCCGCACGAGTACGTGCCGTTCAGCGACGCCCGTAACTTCCCCGGTCTCTTCGAGGACGGCGAGGCCTGGGACAAGGAGCAGTCCAAGGTCACCGAGATCGGCCGCATCGCGCTGGTCGTCAACCTCCTCACCGAGGACAACCTCCCGAGCTACCACCACGAGATCGCGTCGCTCTTCGGCCGTGACGGCGCCTGGGGTACCTGGGTGCACCGCTGGACCGCGGAGGAGGGCCGGCACGGCATCGTGATGCGCGACTACCTGCTCGCCTCGCGCGCCGTGGACCCGGACAAGCTCGAGGCGTTCCGGATGCAGCACATGAGCGAGGGCTTCGAGTCGGACAACCGCCACTCGATGCTCCACTCCGTCGCGTACGTCGCGTTCCAGGAGCTGGCGACCCGCATCTCGCACCGCAACACCGGCCACCAGTCGGGCGACCCGGTCTGTGACCGCATGCTGGCGCGCATCGCGACCGACGAGAACCTGCACATGGTCTTCTACCGCAACCTCCTGAAGGCCGCGTTCGAACTCGCCCCCGACATGACCATGCAGGCCGTGCGGGACGTCGTGGTCAACTTCCGCATGCCCGGACACGGCATGCCCGGCTTCGAGCGCATGGCCGCGCAGATGGCCATCGGCGAGGTCTACAACATGCGCATCCACCACGACGACGTGCTGCAGCCGGTGCTGCGTCACCTGCGGGTGCTCGACATCGACGGCCTCGGCCCCGAGGGCCTCCAGGCCCAGGAGGAGCTCGGCTTCTTCATGGGCGGCCTCGACGCCGAGGCGTCCAAGTTCGACGAGAAGCTCGCGGCCCGCAAGGCGCGTATGGCGGCCCGCGCGACCGCCTAGGTCCCCCGAGCGGTCCGCGCCACCTGGCGCTTCGCGCTCGTACCCCCGTCTCCTGCCCCCGCTCGCACGGGGTGCGTGAGGCGGGGGTTCTCGCGTGTCAGGGGGCGGGGCGGCTGGATTCGAACCAGCGTGTCCCGGTTCTGGAGACCGATGCGCCTGCCGCTGCGCTACGACCCCGCCCTTGCGAGCGAGCGTACCGCGCGACCCGCGGGGTGCGACGCGGCCCGTCCGGGCGGCGCGGCCAACAGCCCCTCCGGACCGGGGTGTTCGTCGCCGCGGCTCACCGACCCCCCGTGCGGTCAGGCCTGTTCGTCCTCACGCGACGCCGTGCGATGCACGCTGCGTACGGCGGCGACGTCGGCCGGGACCGTCGGCACGGGCAGGTGCGCGCTGAACGCGTCGAGGCGGCGCTTGACGCTGGTGGCGATGGACCGCCCGAGGACGAACCGGGTGGCCGTGCGGGCGCGCGACGCCGTGTCGAGGAGGCGGTGTGCCTCGCGGCTGCGCATGCCGGTGTGCGTGAGGACGAGGTGGGTGAGGCGGTGTTCGGCGCCGGCGAGCGCGTCGGCGATGGCCGCGGCGGCCCCGGCGTCGACGCGGTTGTCGGCCGCGCCGAGCACGGCTGCCGCGCGGACCCGGCCCAGGTCGAGCAGTGTCACGCCGACCTCGGTCGCGGCCGTGACGAGGCGTGCGGCGGCCGTGGGTCCGATCCCGTTGCTCGCGACGGAGAGCCGGGAGAGGCTGCCGTACGGCGCTCTGCTGAGGGCGGTCGCCAGGCGCAGCGCGCCCAGGTCACCCAGCCCGGCGGCGGAGACGTAGAGTTCGCCGATCGCGCCTGCCGCGACGAGGGCGGCCAGGGGCACCGCGCCGTCGGCGCCCAGCGGGTTGCCCCCGACGAAGAGGCGCTCGATACGCCGGCCGTCCCGAGCGGCGGCGGAAAGGGCGTCGGCGAGGACGGTCACGCCCGTCGCGTCGAGCCCTGTCTGCACGAGGTCGAGCGTGCGCAACCGCTGGGCGACGTCGATGAGTTCCGCCGCGGCCCGACCTCCTCCGCTGCCCAGCGGGTTGCGCTTGAGCCAGACTCCGGTGACGACGTGCGGTGAGGCGCGCAGGTTGTCGGCGATGCGGCAGGCGCCGCCCGCGGTGATGCCGTTGCAGCCGAGATAGAGCGTCTCGACGTCCGCGCTCCGCGCGACGGCGCCAGCACCCTCGTCCCCCAGCGCGTCCGTCCCTAGGAGCAAGTGCCGCACGGGCGCGGGGCCTTCGGTCCGCTCCGACAGGGCCTCGGCGACGAGCGCGGCACCCCGGGGTCCGAGGTTCTGCTTGCACAGGTCGAGCCGCCCGTCGGGCAGCGCGGTCCCGGCGGTGAAGTCCAGCCGCTCACCGGCCGGACGGCCGTCACGCAACCAGGCCAGCAGGGGCGCCAGTTCGGTCACGGGGCGCGGCACGACCGGGGGAACGCCCGCGAACTCCCGTACAGGAGGCGGGATGTCCGGAACGCCTTCCGAAGCGCCGTCCGAAGCGCGGTCCTGAGCTGTGCGGTCCGTCTCCGGTGCCCCGTCGCCGCCGCCGTTCACCATGCCGCCTCCCGGTAGTCCTTGAGGAACACCCCGGACACGGGGCCGCCTGACTCACCCCGCACGATCGGGTCGTAGACCCGCGCGGCCCCGTCGATGATGTCGAGCGGTGTGCGGAACCCCGCGCCCGCTATCCGCTCCTTCTTCGGCGCGGGGTTCTCGTCGGTGATCCATCCGGTGTCGACGGCGCACATGTGCACGCCCTGCTCGGCGAGTTCTGCGGCGCTGGTGCGGGTGAGCATGTTCAGCGCGGCCTTGGCCATGTTGGTGTGCGGGTGCCCGGCCGTCTTGTTCCGGACGGCGAACCGTCCCTCGACCGCCGTCACGTTGACGACGTAGCGGCGCGGGTGCGCGGAGGCGAGCAGCAGGGGGAGCAGACGGTCGCAGAGCAGCGCGGGGGCCAGCGCGTTGACCAGCTGGGTCTCCAGGATCTCGGCCGGGTCGAGCGCACCGAGCCGTGCCGACCAGGAGTTGTCCGGGGAGGGGTCCGGCAGCAGACCGGCCTCGTCGGCCTCGCGCAACAGGACGGGCAGCGCCGACGCGCCGCCCTCCAGGGCGCGCATCGGCATGAACCCGGGTGCCTGCCGGGCCCCTTCGGGCAGTCCGGGCCCCTCCCCCGCGGCCAGCAGCGCGTACGACTCCGGGGGCCGCCGTACCGTCTGGGCCGCGTTGTTGACCAGGATGTCCAGCGGCTCCCCCTCCTGCCGCAGCCGCTCGCACAGCCCGAGGACCTGCCGGGGGTCGCGCAGGTCGACGGCGAGGACCGTCAGCCGGTCCAGCCACTTCTCGCTGCCGGGTTCGGCGCGGAAGCGGCGCACGGTGTCGTGCGGGAACCGGCTGGTGACGAGGAGTTCGGCGCCGTCGCGCAACAGCATCAGGGCCAGCTGGAAGCCGATCTTGACGCGGCCCCCGGTGAGCAGCGCGCGGCGGCCGCTCAGGTCGGTGGAGAGGGCGCGCCGGCTCGCGTTGTCGGCGGCGCATCCGGGACAGAGCCGGTGGTAGAAGGAGTCGACCTGTCGATAGGGCGCCTTGCAGACGTAGCAGGTGCGCGGCGTGATGAAGGCGCCCGCCGTGCCGGGCTCGTCCTCGGTTCCGGGGAGGGCGAGAGGCGCGTCCTCGCGACGGTCGAGCGCGCCGGTCGCGGTCGCGGCCATGACGGCGGCGTCGGCCGCGGAGATCTCGGCGCCGCGCGTCTTCCGGCGCCGCACCCTGCCGTCACGGGCGAAGGACGCGGCGACCTGCTCGGCGCGCAGCCGCACCGGATCGTCGACGGACAGCGCCCGCAGCTTCCCGACAGTGCGGTGAAAGGCGGCCAACTCGGTCTCGGTGAGCACGAGTTCACTGGAGATGTCCGCCGACTCCCGCTCGGAGCACGTCGGTCCGACTCCGACGGCGACGGCGATCAGATCCGCGTCCGTACCTGCCGGATCCCGCTCGGTGAACCCCTCACCGTCACCCATGTTCCGCTCCGTGTCTCGCCCGTGGCCTCCGTGCGCCGGTCCGAGAAGACAGCGGACGCCGCTCGTCCGCGGCGCCGGACGTCCACGCTCCGTGTGGTCCCGACCGGATTCGAACCGGCGTGACCGCCTTGAGAGGGCGGCGAGTCTGCCTCTGCTCTACGGGACCGCGACGTCCGGGCGACCGGATTCGAACCGGTGTGTCCGCCTTGGCAAGGCGGTGCGCCTGCCTCTGCGCTACGCCCGGACGCACCCCGGAGCCTAGCCGCAGAAGCCGCCGGTCACCTCAGGGTTTTCCGCTGCCCCGGGGCACCGGAAATCCCCGAGGTCTCGGGGCGCCGGGTCATTCGCGGGCGCGGCGCAGACCGAGGCGCTCCTTCTCGGAGAGCCCTCCCCACACGCCGAAGCGCTCGTCGTTGCTCAGCGCGTAGTCGAGGCATGCGGACCGCATGTCGCACATCCCGCAGATGCGCTTCGCGTCGCGCACCGAACTGCCGGGCTCGGGAAAGAAGAAGTCCGCCCCCGTCTGCGCGCACAGCGCCTGCTGCTGCCAGGCGATGTCGGACGGAGTGATCGTTTCCATGGGCATGTTCAGGATCGTGCCCCGCCGCGAAAAACGTTCGATCAACACGGGATCAACGCGGCGTTCCGACGCCTCCGGCGGCCCCGATGATGCCCCCGTGGGACGGCTCGGGGCACGGCGGCGCGCGGGGGACGACGAGAACCATGTGAATCCATGCGGGCACCCAGCGTAGCCGCGCGCCGGACTCGCGACGGGAGTGCGCGTCCCGGCCGCGATTGTCAGTGGGCGGTGGAAGACTCGGTATCAAAGGCAGCGGGACCCCTCAAAGGAGGGCAATGATGCTCACCACCCGTTTCGTCAACGGCTCGCCGAACTGGCTGGATGTAGGCACATCCGACATCGACGGCGCCATCTCCTTCTACGGAGCCCTGTTCGGCTGGCAGTTCCGGTCGGCGGGGCCCGACGCCGGTGGTTACGGCTTCTTCCAGCTCGACGGGAAGACCGTCGCCGGCGGCATGCAGACCACCCCCGAGCAGGGCCCCCCGTCCTGGAACGTGTACTTCCAGAGCGCGGACGCCGAGTCCACGGCCAAGGCGGTGGAGCAGGCCAAGGGCGCCGTGCTGATGCCGCCCATGGACGTGATGGGCGAGGGGCACATGGCGGTGCTGGCAGACAAGGCGGGCGTGCCCTTCGGTATCTGGCAGCCGGGCCGGACGAAGGGCCTGGGTCTCGCCACGGACCCGGGATCGCTGTGCTGGGTCGAGTTGTACACCCCGGACATCGCGTCGGCCGCCGCGTTCTACAACGCCGTGTTCGGCTGGGAGACTTCGGCGGTCCCGTTCCCCGGCGGCGTCTACACCTGCATCAATCCCGCCGGGACGGAGGCGGAGGACATGTTCGGCGGCATGGTCCCGCTCGCCGACGACCCGGTCGAGTCCGCTTCCGGGGCGTATTGGCTGCCGTACATCGAGGTAGCCGACACGGACGCCGTGGTCGCGAAGGCCCAGGAACTCGGCGGCACGGTACGGATGCCCGCGACGGACATGGAGGGCGTCGGCCGCGCCGCCAAGCTCACCGATCCGTACGGGGCGCGCTTCGCGGTGATCAAGAGCGCGCAGCAGAGCTGATCCCTCCAACCGGAGGGGCCGGACACCCCCGGTCGCGGTGCCGCGGAAGGGGCCGCGCCGGTGGGCACCGGCCCTTCCGCGTGCGGACCCTTCCAGGATCCGGGGCCCGGTCCGTCGGATCCTGTCGGGCCCGTCCGGTCGGGCTCACCCTTGCGAAGGGCCACGGGCGACGCCACCGCGCGGACCCGGGCAGCGTCCCCGTGAAGCGTGCGACGGGAGCCAACTCACCCGCTTCCAGCGCTGGATGCTCCCGTCCGGACCCCGGACCCCGGCTACCGACGCCCGAAGGCCGCGCCCGACGGCTACGCCGAGCCGCGGACCACCACGGTCGTCGGCAGGACCACACCGGAGCGTTCGGGTCCTGCGTCCGCCCCCGTCCCGCCTTCCAGGCCGCGGATCAGCAGTCGGGCCATCAACCGGCCCATCTCCTCTATGTCCTGACGGATCGTCGTGAGCGGCGGGTCCGTCTGCTCGGCGATCGGCAGCATGTCGTCGAAGCCGATCACGGCGACGTCCTCGGGGACCCGCCGCCCGGCCTCGCGCAGGACGCGCAGCACGCCGAGCGCCGACAGGTCGTTCGCCACGAACACGGCGTCCACGTCCGGGCGGCGCTCCAGGAGCTCCCGCATCGCGCGTTCGCCGCCGGAGGGCGTGAAGTCGCCCTGCGCCACGAGCGCCGGGTCCACATCGCCCACGACGTCCCGGAAGCCGTCGAGGCGGTCGACCGCGGAGGTCTGGTCGAGGGCACCGGTGATGTGGGCGATGCGGGTGCGTCCGAGGCCGATGAGGTGGCGCACGGCCTCGCGGGCACCGCCCCGGTTGTCGCAGTCGACGTAGACCGACTCGCGGTCGCTCTCGCCCCAGTCGGGCCGCCCGCCGAACACGGTGGGCACGCCCGCGCCGTGGATCAGGCCGGGCAGCGGGTCGTCGAGGTGCAGCGAGAAGACGAGCGCTCCGTCGACGTGGCCGCCGGCGAGATAGCGGGCGACACGCGCGTGGTCGTCGCGGCCCTCCGTGAGCAGCAGCACGAGTTGCGAGTCGTGCGCCGTCAGTTCCTTGCTGATGCCGCGGAGCTGGTGGGCGAAGAAGGGGTCGGCGAAGACCCGGGTCTCCGGTTCGGCGATCACGACGGCGACGGCGTCGTGGCGGCGGGTGACCAGGCTGCGCGCGGCCTGGTTCGGCACGTAGCCGAGTTCCTCGACGGCTCGGCGCACCCGCTCCGCGAGCGGCTCGCGCACCCCGTCGCCGCCGTTCACCACCCGGGACACGGTGGCACGGGAGACCCCGGCCCGCGCGGCCACGGCCTCCAGCGTGGGGCGCGACACGGTCTCGGTCATGCAGGGCACCTCCTCGGCGGATGCGGATCAGGATAGCCGCGCCCTGGCAGGGGGGTGTCGTGCGGATCAGTGCGAACCCCCGTGTTCGGGGCGGCCGTTCCGCGCCGCCGCCGAGGACGGCACTGCGGCCGCGGGGGTGGGCGTGCCCAGGCGTCCGCGAAGGCTGACTCCCGCCGCGCCGGGGGCCGGTCACCCCGAGGCGGGCTCCCTGGCCGTCGCGCCGATCGCGTCGAGGGGGCGGTCGCTCAGGCGTCCGGCGGTTCCGCGTCCTCGTGTCGCGCCCGGCTCGGCTGGACCCGCTTGGGCTCGCCCGGCATCTTCGGATACTCGGGCGGATACGGGAGATCGCCGAGTCCGTGGTCGTGTTCGTCTCGGCTGGCAAGCTCCAGCAGTGCCTCCAGCGAGAAGGCGTGGTCGTCCATGTCGGCGTGCACGTCGCCGAGTTCGGCGAAGCGGGCCGGCATGGTCGCCAGGTCGAAGTCCCTCGGCCGCGCGTCCTCCACCTCGTCCCAGCGCAGCGGCGCGGAGACGGGCGCGTGCGGGCGCGGGCGTACGGAGTAGGCGGAGGCGATGGTGCGGTCCCTCGCGGTCTGGTTGTAGTCCACGAAGATCTTCTCGCCCCGCTCCTCCTTCCACCAGGCGGTGGTGACGTGGTCGGGCATCCGGCGTTCGAGTTCGCGTCCGACGGCGATGGCGGCCCGGCGTACCTGCGTGAAGGTCCAGCGCGGCTGGATCGGTACGAAGACGTGGAGGCCGCGGCCCCCGGACGTCTTGGGCCAGCCGCGCAGGTCGCCGTAGTCGTGGAGCACCTGACGCAGCTCGTGGGCGGCGCGGACCGCGTCCGCGTAGTCGGTGCCGGGCTGCGGGTCGAGGTCGATACGGAGTTCGTCGGGCCGGTCGACGTCGTCGCGGCGCACCGGCCACGGGTGGAAGGTGAGCGTGCCGAACTGCGCGGCCCACAGCACGGCGGCCGGCTCGGTGGGGCACATCTCGTCGGCGCTGCGCCCGCTGGGGAAGGTGATGTGGGCGGTGGGGATCCAGTCGGGCATGTTCTTGGGCGCCCGCTTCTGGAAGAAGGACTCGCCCGCCACACCGTCGGGGTAGCGCTCCAGGGTGGTGGGGCGGTTGCGCAGGGCGCGCAGGATGCCGTCGCCGACGGCCAGGTAGTACCGGGCGAGGTCCAGCTTCGTGAAGCCGCGCTCCGGGAAGAAGATCTTGCCGGGACTGGACAGACGTACGGTCCTGCCGGCTGCCTCGAGTTCCACCGCATCGCCCATGCGAGCCACGGTAGGCGCAGCGCGGTACCCCCGCACACCGGGCGGATGCCCGCGGTTGCGCGGAGAATCGGAGCATGGACCTGCCGGTGATGCCGCCCGTGAAGCCGATGCTCGCCAAGTCCGTGGCGAAGATCCCGCCGGACATGCACTACGAGGCCAAGTGGGACGGGTTCCGGGCCATCGTGTACCGGGACGGTGCGGAGCTGGAGATCGGGAGCCGCACCGGCAAGCCGCTGACCAGGTATTTCCCGGAACTGGTCGAGGCGCTGCTCGATCGGCTGCCGGAGCGCTGCGTGATGGACGGCGAGATCGTGATCGCCCGGGACGGCCGGCTCGACTTCGACGCGCTGACGGAGCGGATCCACCCGGCGGACTCGCGGGTCCGGACTCTCGCCGAGCGGGCCCCCGCCTCCTTCGTGGCGTTCGACCTGCTGGCGCTGGCCGACGAGTCGCTCCTGGACGTCCCGCTGGGCGACCGGCGCGCGCTGCTGGTGACGGCCCTGGCCGGGGTGACGGCGCCGGTGCACCTGGCGCCGGCGACCACGGACCGCGAGGTGGCGCAGCGGTGGTTCGAGCAGTACGAGGGCGCGGGTCTCGACGGGGTGGTCGCCAAACCGCTGACGCTGCCGTACCTGCGCGACGAGCGGGCCATGTTCAAGATCAAGCACGAGCGGACGGCCGATGTCGTGGTCGCCGGGTACCGCTTCCACAAGAGCGGGCCGGTCATCGGGTCGCTGCTGCTGGGCCTCCACGACGACCGGGGCACGCTCCAGCACGTCGGGGTGAGCGCCGCGTTCACGATGAAGCGGCGCGCGGAGCTGGTGGAGGAGCTGGAGCCGCTGCGCCTGGAGGACGCCTCGGAGCATCCGTGGGCGGCCTGGGCACAGGAGTCGGCGCACGAGTCGGCGCGACTGCCGGGCGCGCCGAGCAGGTGGTCGGCGAAGAAGGACCTGTCGTGGGTGCCGATCAGGCCCGAGCGCGTGGCGGAGGTGGCGTACGACCACATGGAGAACGGCGCCCGGTTCCGGCACACCGCACGGTTCCGCCGATGGCGCCCGGACCGGACCGCGGAGAGCTGCACGTACGGACAACTGGAGGAGCCGGTGGGCTACGACCTGGCGGAGATCTTCGGGCCGCGGGGCTGACCGCGGGGGCGTGGAACGGCGGCCTCCGCGATGCCGTTCCACTCTCCTCCGATCATCTCGCTGAGCCGATCGGCCCAGTCGACGCGCGCAATCAGAAACGATCGGGTATGGCAACCGATGAACTGATGAACGCACAATCGATGGCACGAGACGGGTGGCACGGTGGGCATGCGGAAGATGGTGCGGACGCGGCGCGGCGCGTGGACGGCGGCGCTACTGGCGGTCACGGTGACGGGCTCCCTGATGACGGGCTGCACCGCGGGGGACGGCAGGGGTGGCGGCCCGACCGACGACGGCAGGGCCCGGGTGCCGAGCCCCAGCCCGAGCGACAGCGCGAGCTCCTCCGCGAGCACCGGCTCGGTGCTCGCGGTGAAGATCGACAACGTGGCCGCGGCCCGTCCGCAGGCCGGTCTCGACGCGGCGGACGTGGTGTACGCGGAGCAGGTCGAGGGCGGTCTGAGCCGGCTGATGGCGGTGTTCGCGAGCACCTTCCCCAAGGCCGTCGGCCCGGTACGCAGCGCCCGTGAGTCGGATCTGGAGCTGCTGAGACAGTTCGACGAGCCGACGCTCGCGTTCTCGGGGGCCCAGCACAAACTGCTGCCGCTGATCGACAAGGCGCCGCTGCACCCGCAGCTCCCGGGGAAGGTGCCGGACGCCTGGTACCGGGGCAACGACAAGGCCGCGCCGCACAACCTCTATCTGCGCCCGCAACGGCTGGTCGGGGACGCGCCGGGCGACGCCGCGCTGAGCACGGGCTTCCGCTTCGGCCCGGCACCCGACGGAGGGACCCCCGAGGCCTCCCGTACGGTGCGGTTCCCGTCGGCCAAGTTCACTTTCACCTGGTCCGCCGAGCGCAAGCGCTGGACGGTGGCCATGGACGGCACGCCGACCGTCACCACGGAGGGCACGTCGGTCGCGCCGGCCACGGTGGTCATCCAGCACGTCACGGTGCGCACGTCCAAGTACCACGACGTCCTCGGCAACAACACGCCGTACACCGAGTCGGTCGGTTCGGGCACCGCGACCGTGCTGCGCGACGGCCGCTCCTACGACGCCGCCTGGAAGCGGTCCGACGCGTCGGGCGGGACGGAGTTCACGACGCCGGACGGCTCCCCGATGAACTTCGCCCGCGGACAGGTCTGGGTCGTCCTCGCCAAGGCGTGAGCGCGGACGGCGGGCCGGCCGCTACGGCTGGACGCCCAGGGGTTCCGCGGGGTTGCGGAGCCCCTCGGCGGCGTCCGAGACCCGCTGGATGAGATCGAGGAAGAGGGTCTGCTCCCCGGCCGAGAGCGGGCCGAGGAAGACCTGGTTCATCCGCGCGGTGCGCACGGCCACCTTGCGGTGGGTGCGCAGCCCCTCGTCGGTGAGCCGGAGCAGGAAACGCCGGCCGTCCTGCGGGTCGCGCACCTTGTCGAGCAGTTCGCGGCGCCCCAGCCGGCTGATGACCTCGGCGATGGTGGACCGGTCGAGCCCGACCCGCTCCCCCACCGTGCGCTGATCGAGGCCCGGCTCGGCGACCAGCGCGTTCAGGACCGCGAACTGGGGCGAGGTGATCTCCTCGGAGACCATCGTGTTCCACAGCAGGTAGTGGGCCTGCTGGAGTCGCCGGGCCAGGTGCCCGGGGTGGGTGGAGAGGTCCACCGCGGCCATGTGCGCTCCTCGGGTTCCCTGACGCGCTTGCGGCCACGCGCCACCAGGTAGGGGAAATCGTCTGTGTACTGAACAATACCCGCCCGCCGGTCGACTGTCCCACCCCGCTGCCGCACCACAATCGCCGCTTCACACGGGGTATTGACGTTCTGGAGCCACGGTGGCAGCGTGTGGGCAACCTCGAAGAAATAGTCAGTGCCCTGAGTAATTGAGAGACCGGGCGCTCGGGAGAGATGGGGCTTCGCGGATGGACAAAGTGGTCGCCACGGCGCTGGAGGCGGTGGCCGATGTGCCGGACGGCGCGACACTGGCGGTCGGCGGCTTCGGCCTCAGTGGTGTGCCGAACGTACTGATCGAGGCGCTCCACGAGCGCGGGGTCCGGGAACTCGGCGTGGTCTCCAACAACTGCGGAGCCATGGAGTCCGGGCTCGCGGTCCTGCTGGCCGCGGGACGGATCGCCCGCGTCACGGGCTCCTACATCGGGGCCAACAAGGAGTTCGCGCGGCAGTACCTGGCCGGCGAGCTGGAGGTCGAGATGATCCCGCAGGGCACGCTCGCCGAGCGGCTGCGCGCGGGCGGCGCCGGGATCCCCGCCTTCTACACGCCCGCCGGGGTCGGCACCCAGGTCGCCGAGGGCGGCCTGCCCTGGCGGTACGACGGCGCGGGGGGCGTCACGCTGGCCTCCCCGCCGAAGGAGGTACGCGACTTCGACGGCACCCCGTACGTACTGGAGCGCGGCATCCGCACCGACTTCGCGCTGGTCCGCGCCGCGAAGGGTGACCGGCACGGCAACCTCGTCTTCAACAAGTCCGCGCGCAACTTCAACCCGCTCGCGGCGATGGCCGGCCGGGTGACGATCGCCGAGGTCGAGGAGCTGGTCGAGCCGGGTGCCATCGACCCGGACGCGGTACATCTGCCCGGCATCTTCGTGCAGCGGGTCGTGGCGCTCTCGCCCGCGCAGGCGAACGCCAAGATGATCGAGAAGCGGACGGTCTCGGCGCCCGCCGCCGACGGAAGGGTGAGCGGCTGATGGCCTGGAGCAGGGAAGAGATGGCGGCCCGCGCCGCGCGCGAACCCGCCGACGGCCAGTACGTGAACCTCGGCATCGGCCTGCCGACGCTGATCCCCAACCACCTCCCCCCGGGCGTCGAGGTGATCCTGGAGTCGGAGAACGGCATCCTGGGCACCGGCCCCTACCCCGCCGAGGACCAGGTCGACCCCGACCTGATCAACGCCGGCAAGGAGACCGTCACGGTTCTGCCCGGCGCCGCGTACTTCGACTCCGCGCTGTCCTTCGGCATGATCCGCGGCGGTCACATCGACGTGGCCGTGCTCGGCGCGATGCAGGTCTCGGCCGGCGGTGACCTCGCCAACTGGGCCGTCCCCGGAAAGCTGATCACCGGCATCGGCGGAGCGATGGACCTGGTCCACGGCGCCCGCACGGTCATCGTGGTGATGACCCACACCGCGAAGGACGGTTCACCGAAGATCCTGCGGGAGTGCGAGCTGCCGCTCACCGGAAAAGCGTGCGTCGACCGGATCATCACCGACCTCGGCGTCCTCGACGTCACCGGGGAGGGCCTGGTGCTGGTGGAGACCGCCCCCGGTGTCACGGTCGAGGAGATCGCCGCGAAGACCGCCGCGGACATCCGTGTCGCAGAGGAGATCCCGTCGTGAAGGACGTCTACATCGTCGACGCCGTACGGACACCGATCGGCCGGTACGGCGGTTCGCTGGCCGGTGTGCGGCCGGACGACCTGGCGGCCCACGCCATCCGCGAACTCCTCGCCCGCACACCCGGCCTGGATCCCGCGCGGATCGAGGACGTGTACGTCGGCAACGCCAACGGAGCGGGCGAGGAGAACCGCAACGTCGGCCGGATGGCCGCCCTCCTCGCCGGACTGCCCACCTCCGTACCGGGGGTGACGGTCAACCGGCTCTGCGCCTCCGGCCTGGAAGCGGTCGTACAGGCCGCCCGCGCCATCGCCGTCGGTGACGCCTCGGTCGTCCTGGCCGGCGGCGTCGAGTCGATGACCCGTGCGCCCTACGTCCTACCCAAGAGCGACCGCGCGTTCCCCGCCGGGCACACCGAGATGTACTCCACCACGCTCGGCTGGCGCATGGTCAATCCGCGGATGGACCCACAGTGGACCGTTCCTCTCGGGGAGTCCGCCGAACTCATCGCGGACAAGCACGACATCACGCGCGAGCGGCAGGACGAGTTCGCCCTCGCCAGCCACCGGAAGGCGGAACGGGCCCGGCGGGAGGGCCTGTTCGACGCGGAGATCGCCCCGCTGACCCTCCCCGCGCGCAAGGGCGACCCGGTCGTGTTCAGCGCCGACGAGTGCGTGCGCGCGGACGCCTCGCTCGACGCCATGGCCCGCCTCGGGCCGTCCTTCCGTACGGAGCACGGCACGGTCACCGCGGCGAACGCCTCGCCCCTCAACGACGGCGCCGCCATCCTGCTGCTGGTCGATGAGGAAGGGCTCGCGGCCACCGGCCGCGAACCCCTCGCCCGGGTCCGTTCCACGGGTGTCTCGGCGATCGACCCGCAGTACTTCGGACTCGCTCCCGTCGAAGCCGTGCGCCGTGCGCTCGCCAAGGCCGGCAGGGGATTCGACGACCTGTCGACTCTGGAGCTGAACGAGGCGTTCGCCGCGCAGGTGCTCGGATGCCTCGCGGAATGGCCCGAGTTCGACCCCGCGATCCTCAACCCGCAGGGCGGCGCGATCGCCCTCGGTCACCCCCTCGGCGCCTCCGGCGCCCGCCTCGCCGGCACCGTCGCCCACCAACTCGCCCGCGCGGGCGGTGGGGTAGGTGTCGCCACCCTCTGCATCGGCGTGGGCCAGGGCCTCGCCCTCGTCCTCGAACGCTAGGAAGTCGAGATGGCTCTCACTCAGTCGGACATCGACGCCGAGATCACGGATCTCCAGGACGCCTACGACAAGGCGGTCGCCGGCGGCGCGCCCGTACGGCACCACCCCGCACGCGACTACCCGCCCTACCGAAGCTCCCGGCTCCGGCATCCCCATCAGCCGCTGGTCGCCGTGAACGGCGACCCGGAGACCGTCGAACTGTCGGGCCCCGTCTTCGGCGTCACCGACATAACGGAGATCGACAACGACCTCACCCTTCAGCACCGGGGCGAGCCGATCGGGGAGCGGATCACCGTCTCGGGCCGCCTCCTCGACCGCACGGGCCGTCCCGTACGCGGCCAGCTCGTCGAGATCTGGCAGGCCAACGCGGCCGGCCGGTACGCCCATCTGCGGGAGCAGCACCCGGCACCGCTCGACCCCAACTTCACCGGCGTGGGGCGCACGCTGACGGATAATCAGGGGCGGTACGTCTTCACGACCATCAAGCCGGGACCGTACCCGTGGGGCAACCACACCAACGCCTGGCGGCCCGCCCACATCCACTTCTCGGTGTTCGGCACGGCGTTCACCCAGCGGCTGATCACGCAGATGTACTTCCCGGGCGACCCACTGTTCGGCTACGACCCGATCCTGCGGTCGGTGACGGACGAGGCGGCACGCGGCCGGCTGATCGCCGCCTACGACCACGGTCTCTCCCGGCCCGAGTTCTCCATGGGCTACAGCTGGGACATCGTCCTCGACGGTCCCTCCGCCACCTGGATCGAGGAAGGCCGTTGAGCATGACCGAGCGGTTGCTCCCCACCCCGTCCCACACCATCGGCCCCTTCTACGGCCACGCGCTGCCCTTCCCGGGCGGCGGCGCCATGGCGCCCGAGGGCCACCCCGACACCATCACCCTGCACGGACACGTCCTCGACGGCGCGGGGGTGCCGGTACCCGACGCCCTGCTGGACTTCTGGCAGGCGGCGCCCGACGGCTCCCTGGCCGGCGCCCCGGGCTCGCTGCGCCGCGATCCGTCGACGGGCGGTTTCCTCGGCCGCAACGGCGTCGACTTCACGGGCTTCGGCCGCGTCGGCACCGACGCCGACGGCCACTACGCGGTGCGCACGCTGCCGCCGGGGAACTCCGGGCTGCCGTACATCAGTGTCTGTGTGTTCGCGCGCGGGCTGACCCACCACCTGTTCACCCGCGCCTATCTGGCCGACGGGACGGACCCGCTGCTCGACGCCCTGCCCGCCGGTCGGCGCGCCACGCTGATCGCGGCCGAGGACGCCCGTCGGACG
Source organism: Streptomyces sp. NPDC005302 (assembly GCF_040607345.1). Classification (NCBI taxonomy): domain Bacteria; kingdom Bacillati; phylum Actinomycetota; class Actinomycetes; order Kitasatosporales; family Streptomycetaceae; genus Streptomyces; species Streptomyces sp. NPDC005302. The sequence goes on along the minus strand of NZ_JBEXGN010000019.1, from coordinate 131,598 downwards.
TACCGTTTCGACATCCGTCTTCAGGGCGAAGGCGAAACGGTCTTCCTGGAGTTCCCGTGACACCTGACGACCCCGTCGCGTCCGACACCGGGCTGCTCGCCCCCGGGTGGGCCGGCTCCCCCGCGTCGGCCCTGACGAGCGACTCCGCGTATCTGCGGGCCCTGCTCGACGCCGAGGCCGCGCTGACCCGCGCCCAGGCGTCGCTCGGGCTGGCCCCCGCCGAGGCCGCCGCGGCGGTGTCCGCGGCGGCCGTCGGGGCGGGCTTCGACGTCGCGTCGATCGCGCTGCGCGCCCGGTCCGGCGGCAACCCGGTCATCCCGCTGGTCGCGGACCTGACCGCCGCCGTCGCCCAGGAGCACGGCCCCTACGTGCACCGGGGCGCGACCAGCCAGGACATCCTGGACTCGGCCACCATGCTGGTCGCCGCCCGCACCCTGGACGTGCTCCTCGGCGACCTGGACCGCACGGCGCGGGCGCTGGCCCGGCTGGCGGCGGAACACCGGGGCACCGTCCTCCCGGGCCGTACCCTCACTCAGCACGCGGTGCCCACCACCTTCGGGCTGAAGGCGGCGGGCTGGCGTTCGCTGGTGCTCGACGCCAGGGACCGTCTACGGACCGTACGGACGTCGCTGCCCGCCCAACTCGGCGGTGCCGCGGGCACCCTGGCCGCGTTCACCGCGTTCGGGGCGGACGACCCACGGGACCTGACAGCCGCGTACGCCCGCGAACTCGGGCTCGCCGAGCCGGTGTTGCCGTGGCATACCCTGCGGACCCCGGTCGCCGACCTGGCCGGAGCGCTGGCGTTCACGGCCGGAGCGCTGGGCAAGACGGCCGCCGACGTCCTCACCCTGTCCCGTACGGAGATCGCCGAACTGGCCGAGGGCTCGGGCGGCGGCTCGTCCGCGATGCCGCACAAGGCGAACCCGGTGCGCGCCACGCTCATCGCCGCCGCGGCCCGCCGGGCACCGCTGCTCGCGGCCACGCTGTACGGCGCGCTGGCCGCCGAGGACGAGCGTCCGGCCGGGGCCTGGCACGCCGAGTGGGAACCGCTGCGCGACCTTCTCCGGCTGGCCGGCGGAGCGGCGGCGGAGGCGGCCGAACTCGCCGAAGGGCTGCGGGTGGACGCCGCCGCCATGCGCGAACACCTGGATCTCACGCACGGGTTGATCGTCTCCGAACGGCTGGCCGCCGAACTCGCTCCGCTGCTCGGCCGGGCCCGCGCCAAGGAGCTCCTGACCCGGGCCGCCGGGCGCGCCGTCGCCGAGGGGCGGCCTCTGGCGGACGTGCTCGGCGAGGAGCCCGGCCTCGAGGACCTCGCCGCGTCCGACCTCGCGGACCTGACCGACCCCACCCGCTACACGGGCTCCGCCGGGGCCCTCACCGACCGTGCTCTGGAGCGACGTTGACCGGGAAGATCCTCAACCACCTCACCGAAGGCCCCCTCACCGCTCCCCCGCTGCTCCTCGGGCCCTCACTCGGGACGTCGACCGCGCTGTGGGACGGCCTCGCACCCGAACTGTCCGTCACCCACGGCGTCGTGCGCTGGGATCTTCCCGGGCACGGGGGTTCGCCGGGTCATCTGATCGGCCCCGGAGCGACGGTCTCCGACCTGGCGGGGCTCGTGCTGAAGCTCGCCGACGTGCTCGGCATCGAGCGGTTCGCGTACGCGGGTGTCTCGCTGGGCGGCGCCGTGGGCCTGCACCTGGCGGTCCACCACCCCGAGCGGCTCACCTCCCTCGCCGTGATCTGTTCCTCCGCCCACTTCAACGGGTCGAAGCCGTGGGAGGAGCGGGCCGACCTGGTGCGCCGCGAGGGCCTCGCCCCGGTGGCCGCGAGCGCCGAGAGCCGCTGGTTCACCCCCGGCTTCACCGTGCCGGCCCTGGTCGAGGACCACCGCACCGCCGACCCCGCCGCGTACGCGGCCTGTTGCGACGCCCTCGCCGCCTTCGACATCCGGGACCGGCTCGCGTCGATCACCGTGCCCACGCTGCTTGTCGCCGGGCGCGAGGATCCCGCCACACCGCCCGCTCATCTTCGGGAGATCGCGGACGCGGTGCCGAGCGCGACGCTCGTGGAGATCCCGGGCGCCTCGCACCTGGCGCCCGCGGAGCGCCCGGACGCCGTCCTGTCGGCGCTGCGGACGCATCTGTCGGGAGACGCGCGACGGGGCATGGAGGTCCGCCGCCAGGTCCTCGGTGACGAACACGTGGACCGCGCGCAGGCCCGCCAGACACCGTTCACGGCACGGTTCCAGGACTTCATCTCGCGCTATGCCTGGGGCGAGATCTGGACCGATCCGACGCTGACGCGCCGGGAGCGCAGTCTGGTCACGCTGACCGCGCTGGTGGCGCACGGCCATCTCGATGAGCTGGCGATGCACGTGCGCGCGGCCCGGCGCAACGGGCTCACGCCCGAGGAGATCGGCGCGGTGCTGTTGCAGTCGGCCGTCTACTGCGGTGTCCCCGCGGCCAACTCGGCGTTCGCCGTGGCCCAGCGGGTGCTGGCGGAGGACGACGGCCCGCCCGCGGAGTGACCCACGGGGAGGGAGGCGGCGGGCATGCCGGTGGTCGTGCGCTCCGCCCCTTCTCGCTCCCGGCGCGACGCTCCGGACGCGCTCCTCGAACGCCGGAGGAGCCGACCCTGCCTACAGGCCCGTCAAGGCCCGCTCCGCCTGCCGCACCAGGCCGTCGGCGCCGCAGGTGCGGGCGAGCGTCAGGCCCTTGTTCAGTTCGGTCACCGAGCGGGAGGCGATGCCGTACTCGATGCGGGCCGCCGCGTGCTCGTACTGGCAGGGCGAGGCCTCCAGGAACGTGACCGCCTGCGCGGCGAGCCGGACGGCTCGCTGGCCGGTCTCCAGAGCGGCGGCGCAGCGCAGTGCCTCGCCGATCGCCGTGTCGGTGCCGAACCGCTCGGCCTGGCGACGGGCCTCGGACGCGAGAGCCGCCGCACGGGACGGGTCCTCCGCGGCGAGCGCTCTGGCGAGGTCGACGGCCCAGGGCGCGAGCACGGTGTTGTGGTGACCGCGCGCGGTGGCCGCCTTCTCCGCCGCCTCCAGTTCGTTGACGCCCTCCTTGGTGCGGCCGAGGGCGATCAGCAGCCGGCCGCGGACGGAACGGGTGTCGGGGAGGACGATCGTGGAGGGGTACGGCGGTGCGAAGCCGTAGCGTTCGGCGATCTCGGCGGCCTGCTGGACGTGACCGCGGGCCAGCAGGGTGTCGATGAGACCGCAGGTCGCCGACCAGTACAGCGGCAGTCCGCGTCCGACGCGCTCCGCGAGCCGCAGGGACTCGCGCTGGTAGTGCTCGGCGTCGGCGAGCCGGCCCCTGCGGCGGTGGGCGAGCCCGAGGTAGGCGTTGGCCAGGGACAGGTGGCCGCCGCTCCAGCCGGCCTTCACATAGGCGCGCAGGGCTTCGCTGAACAGGCTCTCGGCGCGGTCGAGCCGGTCGGCGTAGGCGTACGCGCTGCCCAGCATCAGCAGGAGTTCGACACCCCACTCGGTGTCGGTCCAGCCGAGTCCGGGCGCGAGGCGGCCGTTGACGAGGGCACGGTCGCAGAGTTCCACGACCTCCTCGGCGTTCTCGCCGCGGGTCATCGCGTCGAAGCCGCGCAGTATCAGCACGGCGCGCTCGGAGTTGTCGCGGCCGGAACACGTCGCGGCGAGTTCGGCGAGGCCGCTGGAGTGTCCGGAGCGCTCCTCGCCGGCGTGGATGCCCTCCCACATGTAGTGCACGGCCTGCAGCCGCATCCGGGCGGGTCCCGGCGTGAGCCGGTCCACTTCGGCGTCGACCGTGCGGACGGCCTCGTCGAGCTGGTTGTTGTGCAGCAGTGCCTGGGAGAGACGGAAGACGGCGTCCACGCGGACGGTGTCCTCCAGGCCGGGCCGTTCGAGCGCGGCGCGCAGGTGGGCGATGGTCGTGGACGGCGCGGTCAGGAGGGTGGCGCAGCCCAGTTCGTAGAGCAGCAGCGCGTGCACCTCGGGCAGCGGCGGCTCCTGCAGGGCGCGCTCCAGACAGCGCCGGGCGGCGTCCGGAGCACCGACCGCGAGGTGTTCGCGGGCGGCCTCGCGCATCTGCTCGACGAGTTCGGGGTCGTCGTCCGGGTGCACTTCGAGGAGGTGGCGGGAGGCCGCCGCGGCGCCGCGGCCCGATTCGGTGACCGCCCAGGCCGCCTGCCCGTGCATCGCGGTGCGCAGGGCATCCGGGATCGAGCGGTAGACGGCGGTCGCGATCAGCGGGTGCACGAACTCCAGGTCGCCCTCGGGACCGTGGCCGTTCGCGGACTGAGTGGTCGTCAGGATGCGTGCCGCGCCCAGGAGTTCGGCGCAGCGCTGGGCCTCGTCTTCGGGCATTCCGGCGAGTTGGCCGGCGAGGTCGAGGGAGATGCCGGTGCCAAGGATGGCGGCCGCCCAGGCGAACCGGGTGGCGTCGATGCCGAGTCCCTCGAGGCGGGCGACGAGTCCGCGACCGCGCGCCGAGCGGTTCAGGTCGCGCAGTTCGGCGGCGGAGCCCTCGCCCGGTTCGAGGTCGCTGTCCTGGACCTTGGCCAGCAGTTCGACGGTCTCGTAGGGGTTGCCGCCGGTGACCGCCCAGACCTCGCGGCAGAAGGGCGCGTCCGCGTGCTCTCCGAGCGTGGCGCGGGTGAGGCCCTCGGTCGCGACCGGGGTGAGCGCGCTCAGGGTGGAGATCGGGAGGGCCGCGGCGGCGACGGCGTCGAGCAGCCGGGCGCTCTCACCGCTGACCCCGCCGGGCCTGCGGGCGACCACGACGAGGACGGACAGGTCGTCGAGGCGCTCCGCGAACGCGGCGAGCCAGCGCAGGGTCTCCTGGTCCGCCCAGTGCGCGTCGTCGATGAGCAGGACGAGCGGCCAGTCGCGCTTGGCGAGCCGGCGCACCGCGGCGACCAGTCCGTCGCAGACGCCCTGCGGGTCGGGCTGCCGGTCGCCCGGTTCGGCTATGCCGAGGGCGGGGCCCGCGATGTCGTACCAGTCGCCGAGGTACTCGCGCGCCTCCTCCGGAAGCAGCGAAACGAGGGCGGGCTGCAGCAGATGCCGTACGACGTTGAAGGGGACGGACGTGACGGTCTCGCCGCCGCGCGCCGACCACACCGAACAGCCGTTGCGCTCCGCGATACGGCGCGCCTCGGCGAGGAGGGCCGTCTTGCCGAGACCCGCGTCGCCGCTGAGCACGAGCAGACTGCCCGAGGTCGCGGAGTCCGCGCGCAGCGCGGTGATCGCCGCTTCGAGTGTGGAGACCTCCTCGTCGCGCTCCCACAGGGAGGCCGAGGCGACCGCTCCGGGCCGCACCTCCGTCATCCCGCTCCCTCCCCAAAGGTCGCCCAAACGACGTACAGGGAACGAGCCTAGCCGTCCGGACGCCTTGGTGGAGGCGGGACCCGTCACCAGTTGCCGAGAGGAGTGACGGCGATGTATTGGAGGCGACGCCCCAGGGCCTCCGACGGCCGTGGTGAAAGTTACCGACAGTCGAGGACCCGGGAAATGACGCCAACTTTCCGACGCCGTCTCGCCGGTGGCCGGCGGCCGGCAGCGACCGTGGTGTCGGCGATGACGGATGGCGCGCCGCCGGACCGCCGTGGCCCGTACGGCTCGTGCCAGTCGTTCATCGCGGCGCTCGGCGGCTCGTCCCGAAGTGACCCCGGCGGCCCGGGAGGGGAACCCTCTCATCCGCCTTTCACCCGGGGCTCATACGGTGGGTCCATGACGCAGGTGACTCCCCCCGGCTGGTATCCCGACCCCGGGCAGACAAGTGACGCTCCCGCCGCCGAGCGCTGGTGGGACGGTAAGACATGGACGGACCAGGTCCGCCCCGTCGGGTCGGCCGCTCCATGGGGTCCCCCGGCCTATCCGCCGGCAGGTCCCTATCCGGCACCACCGGGTCCCCGCAGGCGCGGACTGCGCACGGGGATAGCGGTCCTCGCGGCCATAGCCGTCCTCGCGGGAATCGGCGGTGGCGTGTACGCCCTGACCAAGGACGACGGCGGCAGTTCCGCTTCCCGGAGCCCCCGCGGCCAGGGCGGCCCGAGTGGTGGCCCGAACGGGCAAGGCGGGTCCGGCGGCCCGGGCGGTGCTCCCGGGGACTCCGGGGGATCCGGCGGCTTCGGCGGACAGAGCCCGGCGCCCGGCGAGTCGGGACAGCCGCAGACCGAGGCCGGTTTCGCCACGGACTCCTACAACGGCATCAGCATCCCGGTGCCGGACGGCTGGACCGGCCAGGACGGCACGGGCAGCGCGACGGTCTCCACAAAGGACACGTACAAGTGCCCCGGTGACACCTCGCAGAAGTGCCAGCGCGGCGGCGCCTATTCGGCCCCCGCCAAGCTCCAGGGCCTGAAGGGGAAGACCCCGGAGGCGGCGGCCAAGGAGGACATCTCCAAGAACGCCACGGAGTCCTACGGCAAGGGCTACGGCTCGATCACCTCGCACAAGGAGCTGGCCTCCAAGGCGGTCACCGTGGCCGGGCAGAAGGGCTATCTGGTCCGCTGGAAGGTCGCGACGAGCAAGGGCGACGACGGGTACGTCGAGTCGCTCGTCTTCCCCTCCCCGGCCGACCGTTCCGCGCTCGTCGTCGTCCGCTTCGGCGTCGACGTCAGTTCCAAGGCGCCCCAGCTGTCGACGATCGACACCATCACCAAGGGCATCAAGGTGGCCTCGGGGACCGGCGGCGACGGGCAGAACGTCTAGGGCGTCAGCGAGCCCTTCGGAGCGGCGCGGGTCCGTGGCGTACGGCACGGACCCGCGGCGCGTCCCACCGCCGTACCCGCGAGGGGGGCGGCGTCCCGCCAGCGCCGGACCCGCGGGGGCGGGTTCCCGCCACCGTCGTCCCGCGCCGGTGATCGCGTCCCGGCATCCTCGTGGCCGCGTGCGGCGCGGAGCCCCGGACATGGTTCGGCCGGGTGGAGCGCCCCTCCGCTCAAGGGGAACCCCACCCGGCCGGGGGGTGCGCGCCGCCCCCGTCCCCACGGTGCGGCGCGTGACAGGCCGTCGTCCGGTCATCCCGCGGACGGCGGCCTGAGTCTCAGGTCAGGCCAAGGGCCGGCAGCACGACCGCCTCCACGAACTGTGTGAGATACGCCGCGTCCGCGTACTGGCCCTCCAGGAGCGGGCGTACCCGCAGGACGCCGAGCATCTGGGCCGGCACGAACTCCAGCGCCGGATGGTCGGCGGCGATCTCACCGCGCTCGACGCCACGGGCGATCATCTGCCGGAGCTGGACGACCTCGGGTTCGACGAGCGCGTCGCGGAGCGCCTGCTGGAGCTCCTTGTCCTGCATCACCGCGTTGCCGAGTCCCTGGAGCAGCTGGGTGCTGTCCCGGCCCGCCCACTCGCCCGCGGCCCGGGCCGCCTCCCGCAGGTCACCGGCGAGCGTGCCGGTGTCGATCCCCGTGAAGCGCGGACAGCGGTTGTTGCGCAGCGCGGCGGCCACGAACTGGGGCTTCGTCCGCCACTGGCGGTAGAGCGTGGACTTGCTGCAGCGGGTGCTGGCGGCGACGCCCTCCATGGTGAGCGCCTCATAGCCGCATTCACGGATCTGTTCGAGCACGGCGTCGAAGAACTCCTGCTCACGCTCGGGCGTGATCTTGGAGCGGCGCGAGGCGACGACCGTCTCCGGTCCGTCCGCGGCCTGCGACGTCATGGCGCTTCTCCTCGCTGCATCCGACTCGTGCGGGTGTCGTGCTGCACACACTCTAATCGATACGCCACTGTACCGGTACTGCTCCGTATCGGTACACTGGCGTATCGGTACACTGTCGTATCGATGAGCCTTGGACAGGATCCACTCCTCCGGACCGGACGCCGAGTGGATCCTGTCCTGGGCTCACCACGCACCACCCCACGCACGATCGTCAGCAAGGGGGCCGGGGGATGGATTCCCGAACCGAGCCTGCAGTTTCCGCATCCGAGTCCGCACCGGAACCGGAGCCACCCGACACGGCCGTACCCGCGAGGGCGCCGCGCCGCGCCCCGGCGTGGGCGCACGCCTGCGCACACCCCGGGCCGGACGCGCGCGAGGGGGCGGCGCGGCCGCCGCTGGTGCGGGAGCTGCTGCTCGTCGTCGGCCTGTTCGCCGTGTACAAGGTGGGCCGTCAGCTGGCCACCGGGCACACCGGGCAGGCGTTCGCCAACGCGCACCGGGTGTGGGACGCGGAGCGTTTCCTGCACCTGCCGGGCGAGGGCGCCGTTCAGAGCGCCCTGCTGCACAGCGACACCCTCGTGCACGTCGCGAACACCTATTACGCGACCGTGCACTTCCCGGCCACCGCGGCCTTCCTGGTCTGGCTCTACCTGCGCCGTCCCACCCATTACGTGTGGGCGCGCCGGGTGCTGGCTCTGGTGACCGCCGCCGCCCTGGCCGGTCACCTCACCTTCCCGCTCGCCCCGCCGCGGCTGCTGGCGGAGTCCGGGCTCCTGGACACCGGGCAGCTTTTCGGGCCGTCCGTCTACGGGGCGCACCCGGCGACCGACGCGATGGCGAACCAGTTCGCCGCGATGCCCTCGCTGCACTTCGGCTGGGCGCTCATGGTCGCGATCGGACTGATCGCGGCGACCCGGTCGCGCTGGCGCTGGCTGTGGTTGCTGCATCCGCTGCTGACGCTGCTGGTGATCGTGGGCACCGCCAACCACTACTGGCTGGACTCGGTGGTCGCGGCCGCACTGCTCTGCCTGGCCCTCGCCGTCATCCACGCACCGCACCGCACCGCGACCACCGCCCTGCGGGGCCAGGAGCACGCACGCGCCGGGATCCCGGCGCAGGACCGGCCCGAACTGGTCGGAGCGGGACGATGAACCCGACCCTGGCCGCCATCGTCCTGTCCCTGTTCTCCGCCGTCGCCTACGCCGCCGCGGCCGTCTCCCAGGAGCGGCTCGCCGCCCGCTCGGGCGGCTCGGGCACACTGCGCCTGCTGAGCGACGGCGCCTGGTGGTGGTCGGTGGTACTGAACGCCGCCGCCGCACTGCTGCACGTCGCCGCCCTCAAATACGGAACCCTCACCCTGGTGCAGCCACTCGGCGCACTCACCCTGGTCGCGGCCGTCCCCCTCGGCGCACGGGTCGCCGGCCGCAAGGTCAGCCCGGTCGAGTGGCGCGGCACCGCACTCACCCTGACCGGCCTCGCCGCCCTGCTCGTCACGGCATCCGGCCCCGCCCCCGCCGACGTCCTCAGCCTGCCCCAGGCACTGGCCGTGGCCGCCACCACCGCCATGCTCATCGGCGCCCTCTCCCGCCGCGCACGCCCCGGACTGCGACACGCCACCGCCTCCGGGTTCGCCTCAGGAGTCGCCTCCGCCCTCACCCAGACCGTCACCGTGGCCGCGACCGACCGAACGGACTCGCTCCTCAGCCCCCAGGTGATCGTGATCGCCCTGCTCGTCGCGGCCTTCGCGGCGGGCGGACTCCTGCTGTCACAGACCGCCTACCAGGGCGGACTCGGCGCACCACTCGCCGTCGTGACCCTCGCCAACCCCCTGGCCGCCGCCGCGATCGGCCTCTCCCTGCTCGGCGAACGCCTCCAGGGCGGAGCCGCCGGCATCCTGCTCGCACTCGCCGGGGCGTCCGTCGCCGGCTGGGGCGTCGTCACCCTGTCCCGCTCCACCCCGCAAACAACCATCACGGCCGAACCGGCCTTCCCCACGGAACCAGCCGTCATGGCGACGGAACCCGACGACGACCATCCCGTCGCGGCGGTACTGGCCCTGGAACCCGGATCGGCCACCTACGAACCGTCCCTGCTGCCACAGCGGCCGAGCCCGGGCCATCTCACGTCCCTGTAGTCGGGACCGCGCGCGGAACGGACGCCGCTCCGCGCCACAGCGGGAAACGGAAGGGGGGGGGGGGGGGGAGAGGGCGGCCCCCCGCACGGCGGGCGCGGCCCCCCGGGGCCGGCGGGGGGGGGCCAGCCGCGGGGGGGGGGGGGGGTGCCGGGGGGGCC
>NZ_JBEXGN010000019.1:0-121647 GCF_040607345.1 Streptomyces sp. NPDC005302 | reverse complement strand
GGCTCTCCTCGTGGGGGTGGAGGCCTTGCCCCCCCCCCCCCCCCTTCCGTGCTTCCGGGCCGCCGGGGCCCGGTCGGTTCATCCCAGTCCGCGGGAGTCCTGCTTGAGCGCCGTGTCCACGGTGAGCGCCGTCGCGACGACGAGGCTCAGCAGGGGCTCGGGGAGCTGGAAGTGGATCTGCAGGACGTAGTTGTCCGCGGTCGTGAACATGGTCTTGGCGAGACCTTCCCAGGTCTTCGTGATCCGGGCCACCTCGTTGTCGGCGTGGTCGACGATCGCGAAGTTCCAGGCCCGCCAGTTCTCCGCCTTGATCGCGCCGACCTGCCGGCCGTCGGCGTTGATCGCGAAGTTGATCTTGCCGATCATGTTCTGCTGGACGATCTCGCCGACGGGCGAACCGTCCGGACGCGTGACGATCACCCGCGACTTGATGAACTTCGCGGGACGCGTCAGCAGCAGCTGCGGCTGCCCGTGCGCGTCACGGATCTCCAGCTTGTGCGTCATGTACTGGTCGAGGCTGGACACGAAACGCAGGAACTTCTTGAACGCGTTCTGCCCGACCTGGACGACCGAACCGATCAGGTTGCCCTGCTGGTCCATGACCTTGTACTCGTTGGTCACCTCGATCAGCTTGGCCTTCTGGTTCACCACCAGGACCGGCTCGGTGAACAGGCTGCCGCCGCCGGCGCCGCCCGCGGCGACTCCGGCCTGCTGCTGCACCTGACGCTGGACGCGCGGGTCGGAGGCCGGCGCGGCCTGCTGGGGAAACGCCTGCTGGGGCGCCTGGGCCTGCTGCGGAACCTGCTGTGCGGCCGGGGCCTGCTGGTCCGCATTCGTGTGGTCGGTCCACTGCGAACCGTCCCAGTAACGCAACGCCTGGGGCGTTCCGTTCGGGTCCGGGTACCAACCTGCAGGAGTGTTCGAATGCGTGGTCACCGGGGCACACTACCGTGACATGGCCGGAAATCAACCGGCAGTCGGGTACGCATCAGACGGTGATGAGAGCCGGGTCGCTGACCCCCGCGCGGCCGTTCTCGACATGTCCGGCGAATCGGCGCAGAAAGCCCGCGTCCGTGTCGGAGGCCACGCTCAGGTCGTACCAGCGCTTGCTCGCCCGCAGGTCCACCGTGTGCTTCACGGTGGCGCCCGCCTTCACCCGGAAGACCTGGGCCTGCCCGCCGTATCGGCTGGTGAGCCGCAGGTTCGCCGTGGCCGTCCCCTTGTTGGTGAACGTCAGCTCGACGTTGTCGCCCGCGTGGCGGGCGGTGACCTCGGGACCGGCCGTCCTGTTGGCGCCCTTGAAGGTGCGCAGGAATCCGTTCGGACCGTGCACCGTGAGGTCGTACGAGCCGTTCGAGTACGCCGAGTTCCAGGTGTCGGCGACCGTCCTGCCCGCCTCGGTGGTGTACGTCCAGGGGCCGTCGGTGCGGTTGCCGGACGTGACGAGGAAGGCCGCGCCCGCCTTGGCGCCGGAGCCGAAGGTGAGGGTGAACGTCCCGGCCGCGGTGTCCGCCGAACCGTCCACGAGGGGCGCGTACTTGAGCGGCCGGGCCGGACGCGAGCCGCGCTCCTGCCTGGGCAGCGCCGGGTTCGCCGGCGGGGTCGGCACGTAGTCGGGGTGGCGGTGGTGGTCCGGTGGCCGGTAGCCGTCGGTGTCGGGCAGCGCGACCGGCTTCGTGTCCTGGTGCGCGAAGTCGAAGGCGGCGGTGAGGTCGCCGGTGATCGCGCGGCGCCAGGGCGAGATGTTGGGCTCGCGCACCCCGAACCGGGTCTCCATGAAGCGGATGATCGAGGTGTGGTCGAGCGTCTCGGAACAGACGTAGCCGCCCTTGCTCCAGGGCGAGACGACGAGCATCGGCACCCGCTGGCCGAGCCCGTAGGGGCCTGCGGCGTGGCTCGCGTCCCCCTTGTGCAGGTCGGGGCCGACGTCGACGGTGGACTTGCCCTGCGCGGCGGACTGCGGGGGGAACGGCGGCACCAGGTGGTCGAAGAAGCCGTCGTTCTCGTCGTACGTGATGAACAGCGCCGTCTTGCTCCACACCTCGGGGTCCGAGGTGAGCGCGTCGAGGACCTGGGAGATGTACCAGGCGCCGTAGTTGGCGGGCCAGTTGGGGTGTTCGGTGAAGGCCTCGGGGGCGGCGATCCAGGAGACCTGCGGCAGCGTGCCGCCTTGGACGTCGGCCCGCAGCCGGTCGAAGAAGCCCTCGCCCTTGCTCGCGTCCGTGCCGGTGCGCGCCTTGTCGTAGAGCGGGTCGCCCGGCTTGGCGTCGCGGTACTGGTTGAAGTACAGCAGCGAGTTGTCGCCGTAGTTGCCGCGGTAGGCGTCGGAGATCCAGCCCCAGGAACCGGCCGCGTCGAGGCCGTTGCCGATGTCCTGGTAGATCTTCCAGGAGACGCCGGCCGCTTCCAGCCTCTCGGGGTACGTCGTCCAGCTGTAGCCGGCCTCGTCGTTGCCGAGGACCGGGCCGCCGCCCTTGCCGTCGTTGCCCGTGTAACCCGTCCACATGTAGTAGCGGTTGGGGTCCGTCGAGCCGATGAACGAGCAGTGGTACGCGTCGCAGACGGTGAAGGAGTCGGCCAGCGCGTAGTGGAAGGGGATGTCCTCACGCGTCAGATAGGCCATCGTCGTGGCCGACTTGGCGGGCACCCACTTGTCGTACTTGCCCTTGTTGAAGGCGGTGTGCCCGTCGCTCCAGCCGTGCGGGAGGTCCTGGATGAAGGCGAGCCCGAGGTCGTCCGCCTCGGGGTGGAAGGGGAGCACGTCCTTGGTGCCGTCCGACTGGTACCAGACGGACTTGGTGCCCGTCGTGGTCGCCGGGCGCGGGTCCCCGAAACCGCGGACGCCTTTCAGCGAGCCGAAGTAGTGGTCGAACGAGCGGTTCTCCTGCATCAGGACGACGATGTGCTCGACGTCCTCGATCGTGCCGGAGCGGTGCTGCGCGGGCAGCGCCGCGGCGCGCTGGATGCTGTTCGACAGCGCGGTGAACGCCGCGGTGCCACCGGCGAGCTGGAGGAATCGGCGCCGATTCACTTGGGGCATGGGTGAGTGACCTCTTTGTCCTGACGGGTGGGGCCGGATGTGACAGAAGGTGCGCGAAAGGAGTGTTCCAAGAGCACCAAACGTCAGGGAAGGGTCCTGTGGCTCTTGCGTGAAACTCGGAGGTACGCGAGACGAACGGTTTCGGACAGAGCGTCAGAACCATCGGCTCCCGGGCCCCGCCGGAGCGCGACTCCCGGCCGGCGGAGGCCGGAACCGTCACGCGATACCCGTTCCGCCGACCAGCAGCAGGGCCACGTCGACCACGGCGACGGCGACGGCCGCCGCGAACGCGGCCCGTTCCCGGCGGCGCCCCAGCAGCGTCCCCGTCACCGCCACCAGAGCGGCGAGCGCGAGCGCCGTGATCCCCCGGCCGCCGGGAGGTCCGGCCGGCCCCAGCACCAGCACGGCGGACGCCGCCACCAGCGGGACCGGCAGCAGCAGCCGGGCGCCGTCCGGGCCGAGCCGGTGCGGCCATCCCCGTACACCGATCGCCAGATCACCGCGGATGTCCGGCAGGACGTCACCGAGGTGCGCGCCGATCCCGAGGAGCGCGCCCGCGGTGACGGCCCACCAGGCCGGCCACGGCCGGCCCGGCAGACCCAGCGCCACGAACGCCGGCAGCGCCGCGAACCCCACCGCGTACGGCATCCAGGACCAGACGGTCGCCTTGAGCCGCAGGTCGTACGCCCAGGCCGCCGCGACTCCGGTCAGATGGACGGCGCCCGCGAGGAGTCCGCAGGCGAACGAGAGCGGCGCGCAGAGCGCCACCGCCACGAACGCGGCCACCCATACCTCGCCCACCCGGACGGTGCCGTCGACGACGGGTTTGCCGCGGCGGCCCGCGGCGAGGTCCCGGTGCGCGTCGAACGCGTCGTTGCACCAGCCGACGGACAACTGGCCGGTCAGCGTGGCGAGGGCGGTCAGCACACAGCGGGCCGCGCTCTGGCCCGCGGTCACGGCGAGCGCGGTCGTCAACGCGGTGACCGCCACCACGGGCCCGGGGTGGCAGGACCCGATCAGACCGGCCACCCGGCCGGCCCACCCCGCCTCCGGGTGGCCGGTCGTCGACTGCCCGGGAGTGCCCACGCGGCCGATCGTAGGCGCGCTCGCCCCGCACCGGCCGGATGCGCGCCCGACGGTGCGAACGGCCGTCCGGGCGAACCGCCGGACGGGCGATCCCTGGTGGTGAGTGCGCGCTCCGGGGAACAGGTGCAGGCATCCACCCAGTCGGTCACCGGACGGGAACCACATGACGCGGATCGCCGCCGTTCACGGCGCCCTCGCAGCCCACCGTCACACCCAGTCCGAGATCACCGACATAGTGGCGCGCACCTGTCTGCCGGAGGGCTCTGACCGCCGGGTCCTGGACAGGCTCCACACCAGCGCGCAGGTCCGCTCCCGCCACACGACGCTGCCGCTCGACCGGTACGGGGAACTCGACGGGTTCGGCGCCGCCAACGACGTCTTCATCACGGCCGCCACCGACCTGGGCGCCAGGACGGTCCGGGAGGCGCTGCACCGGTCGGGGTTCTCCCCCGCCGACGTGGACCTGCTGATCTTCACCTCGGTCACCGGTATCGCCACCCCGTCGATCGACGCCCGGCTGGTCGGCCGTCTCGGACTGCGTCCGGACGTCAAGCGGCTTCCGCTGTTCGGCCTGGGCTGTGCAGGGGGCGCCGCCGGTCTGGCCCGGATGCACGACTATCTGCTGGGCCACCCCGACCAGGTGGCGGTCCTGCTCTCCGTCGAGCTGTGCACACTCACCTTCCAGCGCGACGACGCCTCCATGGCCAACCTCGTCGCCACCGGGCTGTTCGGGGACGGGGCCGCCGCGGTCGTCGCCCGCGGCGCGGACCGCGCTCCTGCCGGAACCGGCAGCACCGGCGGCACCGCGAGCGACGGCCCGACCGTCGTCGACACCCGCAGCCACCTGTATCCGGACACGGGACGCGTCATGGGCTGGGAGATCAGGACCTCCGGCTTCCAGGTCGTCCTCGATCCGCAGGTCCCCGACGTGGTGCGCCGCTATCTCGCCGAGGACGTCGAGGGGTTCCTCGGCGACCACGGCCTGAAGCCGAAGGACGTGACCGCCTGGGTGTGCCATCCGGGCGGCCCCAAGGTCCTGCACGCCGTCACCGATGCCCTCGAACTCCCCGACGGAGCACTGGATGTGACATGGCGTCATCTGAGGGACGTCGGCAACCTGTCCTCGTCCTCGGTGCTCCACGTGCTGCGCGACACCCTCGCCGACCGCCGCCCGGCGCCGGGCACCCCGGGTCTGCTGCTGGCGATGGGACCGGGCTTCGCCTGCGAACTCGTCCTGCTGCGCTGGTAGTGGCCCGCACCGCCGAAGGACACAGGACGCAGGAATCATGATCTGGTACGGACTTCTCGTGGCCGCCGTCGCCGCCGAACGCGTCGCCGAACTCGTCGTCGCCCGCCGGAACGAACGCTGGAGCACCGCACGTGGCGCGACCGTCGCCGGGCAGGGCCACTACCCGGCGATGGTCGCCCTGCACACCGGCCTGCTGGCGGGGTGCCTCGCCGAGGTGTGGGCGGCCGGCCGGCCCTTCGTCCCGGCGCTCGCGTGGCCGATGCTGGCCGTCCTCGCGGGCGCCCAGGGACTGCGGTGGTGGTGCATCCGCAGCCTCGGCCCGCGGTGGAACACGCGCGTCATCGTCGTCCCCGGCCTGCCGCTGGTGGCGCGGGGCCCCTACCGCTGGCGGCGGCTGCGGCACCCCAACTACGTGGCGGTCGTCGCCGAGGGGGTGGCGCTGCCGCTCGTCCACACCGCCTGGATCACCGCGGTCGTCTTCACCGTCCTGAACGCGGTGCTGCTCGGCGTGCGTATCCGCTGCGAGAACGAGGCGCTGGCGTCCGCCACCGCACCGGCCGCGACGGTGCCGGCGTGATCGACGTGCTCGTGGCGGGCGGTGGGCCGGCCGGGCTCGCCGCGGCGGTGCACGCCGCGCTCGCGGGCCTGGAGGCCGTCGTCGTGGAACCCCGGGTCTCGCCCGTGGACAAGGCGTGCGGGGAGGGCGTCATGCCCAGCGGCGTCGCGGCGCTGCGGGCGCTGGGCGTCGAGGCGGCGGGGCGCGACCTGCGCGGCATCCGGTACGTGGACGGGGCCGCCCGTGCCGAGGCGCCCTTCCGCGGACCGCCGGGGCTCGGGATCCGCCGGACGGAGCTGCACGCCGCGTTGCACCGGCGCGCTCTCGGTCTCGGTGTGCGCGTCGTCCAGGGCAAGGTCGGTGAGGTGCGCCAGAGCGCGGACACGGTCACCGCCGCCGGGATCACCGCCCGTTGGCTGATCGCCGCCGACGGTCTGCACTCCCCGGTGCGCCGCGGACTCGGGCTGGAACGCCCGGCCCGGCCGCACGGGCGCTACGGGCTTCGCCGGCACTTCCGCGTCGAGCCGTGGACGGACTTCGTGGAGGTCCACTGGTCGCGGCACGGGGAGGCGTACGTGACGCCGGTGGCCGACGACCTGGTGGGGGTCGCCGTCCTCAGCCGCACCCGTCGCCCGTACGACGACCACCTGGCCGACTTCCCCGCCCTCACGGCGTCGCTGCGCGGCCCCGCCGACACGAGCGTGCGGGGCGCCGGGCCGCTGCTCCAGCGGGTACGGCGCAGGGTCGCGGGCCGTGTGCTGCTCGTCGGGGACGCGGCGGGATACCTCGACGCCCTCACCGGTGAGGGCGTCGCGCTCGCGGTGGGGACCGCCGGGGCCGCCGTCCGCTGTCTGGCCGCGGGACGGCCGGAGCGGTACGAGCACGCCTGGGCATCCCTGACGCGCCGTCATCGTCTGCTGACCGGGGCCCTGTTGAGCGCGCGCAGTCGACCGGGCGCCGCCCGGCTCATCGTCCCGGCGGCCTCCCGGATGCCTCCGGTCTTCGCGGCGGCGGTCCGGGCACTCCAGTAGCGCGCCCGACCGTGGCTCCGGCACGCACGGGCCCAAGGCGCGCCCCTCCGAGCCCTGTTGGAGGGGCCGGCATCTGTGATAGTCGACCTGCATGCCGAAGACGTCTCCCGGCGACGACGACGCCGACCGCCCGCCCCCGCGGACCCGGCTGGGTCACGCTCTGCGTGATTCGGCCGTCGGGCGGGGGTGGCGGCGGAGTACGGAGATCGAACTGGCGTCGCGGTCACTGGGCTTCGCGGCGCTCGGATTCCTCACCCTGGTCCCGCTGCTGATCGTCGTCTCCGCGGCCGATCCGGCGCACGGGCGGGGGTTCGCCGAGTGGCTGGGGGACGGTCTCGGCGTGTCCAGACCCGCGCGGGAGCAGGTCACGCAGTTGTTCGCGCGGCCCGGGCAGGTCCTGCAGACCACGACGGCCTTCGGCCTCGCCGCCCTCGCCGTCTTCGGTCTCGGTTTCGGCGCGGCGGTGCAGACCGGCTACGAGAAGGTCTGGGACCTGCCCCCGGCCCGCTGGTACGCCCGATGGCGCCATGTGCTGTGGCTCGCCGTGCTCGTCGGCTCGCTCTTCCTGACCGCCACGACCACCCTGTGGCGCCACTCGGCCGCCGGGACGCTGGCCGCGACGCTGAGCGCCGTCCTGTTCTTCTGGTGGTCGCAGTGGGTGCTGCTCGGCGGCAGGATCTCCTGGCCGGCACTGCTGCCCGGCGCGGTCCTCACCGCTCTCGGCCTGCTGGGGCTGCGTGTCTTCTCGCGCCTCGTGTTCTCACCGCTGATCGCGTCCAGCGCCGTGACCTACGGTCCGTTCGGCACCGCTCTGGTCGTCCAGTCCTGGCTGGTCGGCGTGGGGGTCGTCGTGTTCGACGGCGCGCTGGTGGGACGGCTCCTGCACGAGGAACTCCCGTCGGTGGCGGCGGCCGTGAACAGGTGGAGGGCGGCACGCCGGGAACGCTGAGTTCGGGGCGCCGGGGAGGGGCACCCAAGGTGCCGGGGGACGGCAGGGCCGGGAGGGCTTCCGCCGGGCGGAAGTGCTGTTGCGGGTCCGCGGAGTCCGTCCCGACGATGGCGACACCACGCAGAGACGGGAGCCGCCCCATGCCGCACACGACCTCCTTCGCCAGGAACCAGTGGTACGTCGTCGCCTACACCTACGAGGTGGGGCGCGAGTTGCTCGGCCGGACGGTGCTCGGGGAGCCGCTCGTCGTGTACCGCGGCGAGGGGGACGGGACGGCCGTCGCGCTGTCCGACCGGTGTGTGCACCGCCGCTTCCCGCTCTCCGAGAGCCGGCTCGACGGCGACCGGATCGTCTGCGGCTACCACGGCTTCACCTACGACACGACCGGGACCTGCGTGTACGTGCCGGGGCAGAAGCGGATACCGCGCACCGCCAAGGTCGCCTCCTACCCGGTCGTCGAACAGGACCTGTTCGTCTGGGTGTGGATCGGCGACCCCGCGCTCGCCGACCCGCAAACCGTGCCGCGCGCACGGCACATGGACGCGCCGGAGTGGACGACGGTCAGCGGCATGGAGCCCATCGACGCCGACTACGGACTCCTCGTCGACAACCTCCTCGACCTCTCCCACGAGACGTACCTGCACGGCGGGTACATCGGGACGCCCGAGGTCGCGGAGACGCCGATCTCCACCGAGGTCGACGAGGGTGCGGGGATCGTGCGGGTCTCGCGGCACATGGACGACGCCGAGTGCCCGCCCTTCTACGCCCGCTCGACCGGCATCGAGGGCCGCATCACCCGCTGGCAGGACATCGAGTACCACGCGCCGTGCCTCTATCTGCTGCACAGCAGGATCGCGCCGGCCGGCGTGATGCCGGAGCCGGACGGCAGCGACCCGAACGCCTTCCACACCGAGATCACGTACGCCATCACGCCGTCCGCCGACGGCAAGGTGTACGACTTCTGGGCGGTCTCCCGCGACTTCGCCCGTGCGGACGACGAAGTCACCACCTTCCTGCGGGACTTCAACCACACGGTGGTGATGCAGGACGTCGACGCGCTCAACCTCCTGCAGCGGACGCTCGGTACCGAACGCTCCGGCTACCAGGAGCTGAGCATCAACATCGACACCGGCGGCCTCGCCGCCCGCCGCATCCTGGCCCGGCTCGCCGAGGAGGGCGACAAGCCGATGGAGAGGGTCCGGTGAGCGGCCGGACCGGGGAGATCTACCGCGTGGACTGGCTTTCGGGCACGGACGTGCTGCACGGCACCTGCCACTGCGGCGCCGAACACACCGCCGAGGACCCGACCGCGATGTGGGAGTGGATGCTCGCGCACCCCGAGGGACACGGATCCGGCGGAACGGGGGACGGCGCTTCATGAACACGGACGAGGCCGAACTCGTCGTCGCGCGCCGGGAGTCCGTCGCCGACGGCGTCGTCGCCCTGACGTTGCGCCATCCCCGGGGGGCGGAACTCCCCCGCTGGGAACCGGGCGCCCACATCGACCTCGTTCTCGGGCCGGGACTGGAGCGCCAGTACTCCCTGTGCGGAGACCCGTCGGAGCGTCGGGAATGGCGGATCGCGGTGCTGCGGGAGCCGGACGGGCGGGGCGGGTCGGCCCAGGTGCACGGCCGGTTGGCGGAGGGGGCGGCGGTCCGGGTCCGGGGGCCGCGCAACCACTTCGCTCTCGCGCCCGCCCCGCGCTACCGGTTCGTCGCGGGCGGCATCGGCATCACACCGATTCTGCCGATGCTCGCCGCCGCCGAGGCGGCGGGTGCGCAGTGGACGCTGCTGTACGGCGGACGCACCCGCCGATCCATGGCGTTCACCGCGGAGTTGGAGCGGTTCGGGCAGCAGGTCACGCTAGCGCCGCAGGACGAGACGGGTCTACTGGACCTCACCGAGCTGGACACCGTCCCCGACGGCACCCTCGTCTACTGCTGTGGTCCGGGGCCGCTCCTCGACGCGGTGGAGGCGGCCTGCCCGGCGGACCGGCTGCGCGTCGAGCGGTTCCGGCCGAAGCCCCAAGACCCGCACGGAGAGCAGGAGTTCGAGGTCGTGCTGGAGCGGTCCGGGCGGACGGTGACCGTCGTCCCCGGCGTCTCCGTCCTCGACACCGTGCGCGCGGCCGGCGTCGAGGTGCTCTTCTCCTGCACCGAGGGCGCCTGCGGGACCTGTGAGACGGACGTGCTCGACGGCACACCGGACCACCGGGACTCGGTGCTCTCGGACGAGGAGCGGGAGGCGGGCGGGACGATGCTCATCTGTGTGTCCCGTTGTCACGGGAAGAGGCTCGTGCTGGACCTGTGACACCGAGGTCCGCCTCGATCCGCGCGACCGTGTCCAGCAGGTGGGGCAGCAGGTCGCGGCGGACGGAGTCGAGGGTGTTGCGGCTGGCGTGCACGGGGATGTTCACGGCGGCCACGACGGCGCCGTCCCGGTCCCGCACCGGGGCGGCGACCGACCGCAGGCCCTCCTCCAGTTCCTGGTCGACGATGGCGTAGCCCTGCCGTCGCACCCGGCGGAGTTCCGTGCGCAGCCGGTCGGCCGACACGACGGTCCGTGCCGTGAGGGGCCGCAGGTCGGCGCGGGCCAGCCGGGCGTCGGTCTCCTCGTCCGCGAGATGCGCGAGGATCACCCGGCCCACGGAGGTGACATGGGCCGGGAAGCGGGTGCCGACGGTGATCGTCGCCGCCATGATGCGCCGGGTGGGGACCCGCGCGACGTACACGATGTCGTCGCCGTCGAGAACGCACAGCGAGCTCGACTCCCCCACCGTCTCGGCGAGTTGCTCCAGATGGGGCAGGGCGATCTCGGAGAGGGTGAAGCCGGAGAGGTAGGCGTAGCCGAGTTCCAGGACGCGCGGGGTGAGCCGGAAGGTCCGGCCGTCGGTGTGGACGTACCCGAGGTCGGCCAGGGTCAGCAGGAACCGGCGCGCCGCGGCGCGGGTCAGGCCACACCCTCGCGCGACCTCACTGAGGGTCAGTTCGGGCCGGTCGGCGCCGAAGACGCGGATCACGGCCAGCCCGCGCTCGAAGGACCGGACGAAGTGGGGCGCTCGGGCTGCCGCGGACATCGTCGCCTCCAGAGGGACGCGCGGAGCGCTCCCCGCGCGACCGGGAGCACACTTCGACAACTGTCAACAATATTGTCAGCCAGAGCCATTGACCCGGCTCCGGCGGGGTTCTACCTTCGCGCTGTGCACCATTGTGCGGTCTGCGCACAACCTGTCGGAACACTTACGTCTGCACAGGAGGAGCCATGCGTCGTCTGCTCGCCGGTATCGCGGTCGGAACCTTCCTGGTCGCCGCGTCGGCCTGCGGTTCGTCCGACGGCGGTGGCGCCTCGGACGACAACGCGTCGTCCGGCGGTACCACCACGGTCAAGCTGGGCGTCATCCCCATCGTCGATGTCGCCCCCGTCTATCTGGGCCAGAAGAAGGGCTTCTACGCCAAGCACGGACTGAAGCTGTCACTGACGACGGCGCAGGGCGGCGCCGCGATCGTGCCGGGCGTCGTCTCGGGCCAGTTCCAGTTCGGCTTCTCCAACATGACCTCACTCATGGTCGCCCAGTCGAACAACGTTCCGGTGCGCGCCATCGCCAACGGCGTCGCCTCGACGGGCGTCACGGGCAAGGACTTCGGCGCCATCACGGTCAAGAAGGGCAGCGCGATCACCTCGCCCAAGCAGTTGGAGGGCAAGAAGGTCGCCGTCAACACCGTGAAGAACATCAACGAGACGGCCGTGCGCGCATCCGTGCGCAAGGCCGGCGGCGACCCGGCGAAGGTGAAGTTCGTCGAGCTGGCCTTCGACCAGATGCCCGCGGCCCTCGACAGCGGACAGATCGACGCCGCCATGGTGGTCGAGCCCGCGCTCGCCACCGTCAAGAGCCAGGGCGCCACCGAGATCGCCTCGTCCCTGGTCGACGTCGCCAAGGACCTCACCGTCGCCATGTACTTCACCTCGAACCAGTACGCGCAGCAACATCCGGACACGGTCAAGAAGTTCCAGGAGGCGACGGCGGAGTCCCTCGCCTACGCGGACGCCCACCCGGACGAGGTCCGCGAGATCGTCACCACGTACACGAAGATCCCGGCGGCCGTCCTCGCGAAGGTGACGCTGCCGAAGTGGCCGGCCGGGGCGAACCGTGCCTCGATCGAGGCGCTGGAACAACTCGGTGAGCGGGACGGGCTCTTCAAGACGGCACCCGACCTGGACAAGCTGCTGCCGTGAAGCGGAAACAGCCACGCGCGGGCGGCTCTGCCGGAGGGATCCCGAACGCCGCACTGGGCGCTGCGGGGCTCGCGGCCTTCCTCGCCCTCGGCGAGGTGGTGCCGCGACTCGGCATCGTCAAGGAGCGGTACTTCCCGCCCACCAGCCGCATCGCCGGCGCGCTCGTCGACGAGATCGGCGAGCGCGCCTTCTGGACGGACCTCGGCGACACCCTCACCGGCTGGGCCCTGGGCCTCGCCATCGCGGTCGGCGCGGGCATCGTGGCCGGGGTGACCGTCTCGGTGGTGCCGCATCTGCGGGCGGCGACCGCCTCGACGATCGAGTTCCTGCGGCCCATCCCCTCGGTGGCCCTCATCCCGCTCGCCGTCCTCCTTTACGGCACCGAACTGCGGTCGGTGCTCCTCCTCGTGGTGTACGCCTCCTTCTGGCAGGTCCTCGTCCAGGTCATGTACGGCGTGCGCGACGTCGACCCGGTGGCCGAGGAGACGGCACGTTCCTACGGACTCGGCACCTGGGCGCGGGTGCGCCATGTGCTGTGGCCGACGGCCCTCCCGTACGTCATGACCGGCGTCCGGCTCGCCGCGGCCGTCGCACTCATCCTCACGGTGACAGCCGAACTCGTCATCGGGGCACCGGGGTTGGGCGCACGCATCGCGGTCGCCCAGGCCTCACAGGCGGTACCCGAGATGTACGCGCTGATCGTCGTCACGGGACTGCTCGGACTGCTGATCAACGTGGGGGCGCGGTCGGTGGAGCGGCACGCGCTCGCCTGGCACCAGTCGGTGCGCGGGGAGGTGGCGGTGTGACGGGCCTTCCCTCCGGCCGTACCCGGCCGGGCATCCGGAGCGTCCTCCTGCTGCGGGGGCTGTTCGTCGTCGCGCTCCCCGCCCTGCTCGTCGTCGTGTGGTGGCTCGCCTCGGACGGCAGTACGAACGTGTACTGGCCGCCGCTGCGCACGATCCTGAAGACGTTCCCGGACGTCTGGACGGGCGACCGGCTCCGCGCCGATCTGCTGCCCAGCCTGCTGCGGCTGCTCGCCGGCTACGCGGTGGCGGCCGTCGCCGGGGTCGCCCTCGGCACGCTCATCGGCTCGTACCGGACGGTGCGGGCCGTGTGCGAACCGGTCCTGGAGTTCCTGCGCGCGGTGCCACCGCCCGTCCTCGTCCCCGTCATCATGCTGTTCGCGGGCATCGGCGACACCATGAAGATCGCCGTGATCGCGAGCGGGTGCGTCTGGCCGGTGCTGCTCAACACGGTCGAGGGAGTGCGCGCCGTCGACTCCGTGATGTCGGAGACGGCCCGCTCGTACGGGATCACCGGCCCGGCACGGCTGCGCGCGGTGGTGCTGCCCGCGGCGAGCCCGCAGATCTTCGCGGGGCTGCGGCAGGCGCTGTCCATCGGGATCATCCTGATGGTCATCAGTGAGATGTTCGCGGCCAGCAACGGCCTCGGCTTCACCATCGTGCAGTTCCAGCGCGGCTTCGCCATCCCCGACATGTGGACCGGGATCCTCGTCCTCGGCCTGCTCGGCTTCCTCCTCTCGGTCGTCTTCCAGCTCGTGGAGCGCCGGGTGCTCGGCTGGTACCACGGTCTGCGGGACTCCTCCCGGCGGTCCCCGTGACGACGCTCGCGAAAGGGCGGTCCATGCACGCGTCTCTGGTCGTAACCGGACTGCGGAAGGTCTACGAGGGGTCGGGGCGCCGGGTGGAGGCGGTCCGCGACCTCACCTTCACCGTGGACACGGGTGAACTCGTCTGCCTGGTCGGCCCGTCGGGCTGCGGCAAGACGACGCTGCTCAAGTGTATGGCCGGGCTGCTCACCCCGACGTCGGGCGAGGTGCGGCTCGCCGGGCGTCCGGTGAGCGGTCCGCCGCCCGGCATGGCGTTCGTGTTCCAGGAGTACGGGCGCAGCCTCTTCCCGTGGATGCGGGTCGGCGAGAACGTCGAACTGCCGCTGCGGCAGAAGAGACTGGGCAAGGCCCGGCGGCGCGAACTGGTCGCCGACGCGCTGGAGTCCGTCGGTCTGTCCGACGCGGCCGACGCCTATCCGTGGCAGCTGTCCGGCGGGATGCAGCAGCGGGTCGCCATCGCCCGGGCGCTGGCCTACGAACCCGACGTCCTGCTGATGGACGAGCCGTTCGCGGCCGTCGACGCGCAGACCCGTGCCGACCTGGAGGACCTGGTGCGCCGGCTGTGGCGGCAGCGCGGAATGACGATCCTGTTCGTGACGCACGACATCGACGAGGCGGTCTACCTCGGCGAGCGGGTGCTGATCATGTCGGCCTCGCCCACCGTCGTGCGGGAGCAGCTGAAGGTCGATCTGCCGGACGAGAGGGACCAGTTGCACACACGTGTGGCCCCGCGCTTCGCCGAGTTGCGGACCCATGTGTACGAGCAGATCCAGGCGGCGAAGCGCGGGGAGATCCTCACGAGGACGGATACGCCTCCACTTCGCTGAGCTGCGCGGCGGGCCAGCCGGTGTTGGCCGTGACGTTCACCCGCAGGTAGCGCAGGTTCGTGCCGGCCGGCAGCGCGATCGTCACGGTGTTGCCGGTGGCCGGGTCGAAGCGCCGGCCCTGCGAGCCGGCGACGGTGACGTAGCCGGCGCCGTCGGTGCTGCCCAGCACGGACAGGGTCTCGGTGCGCGCCGCCCAGGCGGCGGCGGGCGGCAGCTTCAGGACGACACGGCGGACGGCCTGTGCGGAGCCGAGATCGACCGTGACGGCCTGCGGGAAGGCGTTGTTGCTCGACTCCCAGTAGCTGTCGGCGTCGCCGTCGACGGCTCGGCCCGGGGTGTAGACGTCCTGGGAGCCGGTGGCGGTGGCCGGACGGCCCTTGGCCAGGTTGGCGTCCTGGTCCGGCGGCGGGGTGCCCTGGCCCGGCTGCGGCCAGGCCGAGCAGTTCGACCAGGTGCTGCTCCAGCCGGAGTTGCCGCCGCCGTCGTTCACGCTGAAGGCGCCCGAGCCGCTCGGGTAGGGGCAGTTGTAGATGCCGGCCGAGCCGACGCCGGTGGCCTGGACATTGCTGAACTTCGCGGACCCCGGCGTCTCGGCCTGGACGACGACCGTCCCGGTGTTCTTCACGGTCGCCCCGGTCACGTCGATGTTGGACGTGGGGTATCCGCGGCCGCCGCCCGAGACGAACTCGAAGGCGCTGTACGGGCTGTCGGTGATCGTCGTGTTGGTGATCGCGACGGTCGCGTTGATCGCGCTGTCGTAGGAGTCGACCCGCAGCGCGCCCATCGGATGGCCCCAGTTGGGGTTGACCGCCCCGGTGCGCACCAGCGTGTTGCCGTCGACGGTGATCGTGCCCGCCAGCGGGGAGAAGGGGTCGAGGAACTTCTGGTTGGAGACGGCGATGCCGCTGCCGAGCGCGTTGGTGTCGGACACCAGGTTGTTCCTGACGCTGATGTCGGTGCCGCCGTAGATCGCGATGCCGTTGGCGAGGTTCGGCTGCGAGATGGTGTTGCTCTCGAAGCTGGAGTTGCTGTCCGCGCCGTTCAGCGACCACATGGCGAGCGAGTCGTCGCCCTGGTTGCGCAGGAAGTTGTTGCTCACGCGCACGCCGTGCGCGTTGCCGTTGAGGTTCAGTCCGTCGGCGGTGGTGTCGAGGATGCGGTTGTCCTCCACCACGAGGTTGTCGTTGTTGCCGGTCAGCCACAGGCCGACCTTGAGGTGCTGGATCCACATCCCGGAGACCGAACTGCCGGGACCCAGGGAGCCGTTGACGAAGTTGTCGGGGTTGGAGTCGACGCGCTCGGTGACCTCGCCGATGACCGCGAAGTTCTTGAGGTGGACGCCGCCGGAGGAATTGCCCTGGTCGATGAAGCGGGAGGCGTGGACGACGGAGTACCAGCCGCCCGCGCCCTGGAGGGTCACGTTCTGGACGCCGCTGAGCGAGGACGTGACCCGGTAGTCGCCCGGCGGGATCCACACGACGCCGCCCTGGGCGGCGGAGATCGCGTCCCGGAAGGCCTGGGTGGAGTCGCCCTGCCCGCTGGGGTCCGCGCCCTCGTCGGTGACGGACACCGATCCCGCGGGCCGGGTCGCGGCGGCGGCGACCTGTTCGAAGTCGGCCACGTCGACGGTGACCTGGGCCGAGGTGGCCTGGAAGGCGATCTTGTCGCCCGCCTGGACGTTCTGGCCGAGCAGCAGCCTGGCGTCGTCGAAGAAGTGGTGCTGCTTGGCGCCGGCGATCCAGGACGTGTCCACGTAGGAGTACTTGGAGGTGACCGCGAGGGACTTGGAGATCTTCGTGCCGTTGACGTACACGTCGAGCGTCCCCGACTGGCCGTCGGGGACGCTGTAGGAGACGTTCACCGCGTTGGCCGCGCGCGGGGCCGTGAACTCGACGCGCTGACCCGCCGACAGGCGGACGGCCTGCCGGCCGGAGGCCTCCGAGGCGAGGCTTCCCTGCGTGTAGTCGGGGCCGATCCTCGTGCCCGTCGTGGTGGCCGACTCCGCCTCGGCCGAGGCGAAGGGGAGACTCGCCCCGGCCGCCGTCACCGCGGCGTGGGCCGTGGTGACGCCGAGCATGCCGGCGGCGAGGGCGACGGCCGCGGCGCACGCTAGGGGGATGCGCCGGACGGTGGTGCTGCTGTGCATGTGCTGATCCCTTCGAGGTGGGGGTGGGGACAGCGGTGCGCGTTGTGGCGGTGTCAGGCGCGCAGCCAGACGGCCGTGTCCGGTGGGAGGAATCCGTCGGCGTCCAACGCGGCGCTGCCGAGCAGGAGTTCGGAGTGCGCGGGCAGCTCGACCGGCCCGTCGGCCAGGTTGACGACGCAGAGCAGGCCGTCGGTGCGGGCGAAGGCGAGGACGCCTTCGGGTGCGGGCAGCCAGGTGAGCGGCCCGTCACCGAATCCGGGTTCGGCCCGGCGGATGCCGAGGGCGGTCCGGTACAGGCTCAGCATCGAGTCGGGGTCCCCGGCCTGCCGGTCGGCCGCGTAGGCGGGCCAGTCGGCCGGCTGCGGGAGCCAGGGGTCGCCGCCGAACCCGGCATGTGGCGCCTCGGCCGCCCAGGGCAGCGGAACACGGCAGCCGTCGCGGCCCGGGTCCGTTCCGCCGGAGCGGAGGTACATCGGGTCCTGGATGCTCTCCAGCGGCAACTCGACTTCTGGCAGCCCGAGTTCCTCACCCTGGTAGACGTACACGGAGCCGGGCAGGGCGAGCGAGAGGAGGGCGGCGGCGCGGGCCCTTCGGGTGCCGAGGGCGAGGTCGGTGGGGGTGCCGAAGGCCTTGGCGGTGAAGTCGAAGCCGGTCTCGGTGCGGCCGTAGCGGGTGACCGTGCGCGTCACGTCGTGGTTGCACAGCACCCAGGTGGCCGGCGCCCCGACGGGGGCGTGCTCCGCGAGGGTGTCGTCGATGGAGGTGCGCAGCCGTGCCGCGTCCCACGGGCAGGACAGGAAGGAGAAGTTGAACGCGGTGTGCAGTTCGTCCGGGCGCAGGTAGCGGGCGAAGCGCTCGGTGTCGGGCAGCCAGACCTCGCCGACGAAGACACCGTCGTAGGCGTCGGCGACGGACCGCCAGGAGCGGTAGATGTCGTGCAGATCGTCGCGGTCGACGTACGGGTTCGGGTCGACGCCCTCGACGTAGTCCGGCAGGTCGGGGTCCTTGGCGAGCAGCGCGGCCGAGTCGATGCGGACGCCCGCTACTCCCCGGTCGAACCAGAAGCGAAGGATCTCCTCGTGTTCCTGCCGGACGGCCGGGTGGTCCCAGTTGAGGTCGGGCTGCTCGGGGGTGAAGAGATGGAGGTACCAGTCGCCGTCGGGCAGCCGGGTCCACACGGGCTCGGTGGAGCCGGCGAACTGGGACGGCCAGTCGTTGGGCGGGAGTTCGCCGTTCTCGCCGCGTCCGGGGCGGAAGTGGAACAGCTCGCGCTCCGGGCCGCCCGCCAGGGCCGCCTGGAACCACGGGTGCTGGTCGGACACGTGGTTGGGCACGATGTCGACCAGGGTGCGGATGCCCAGTTCACGGGCCTCGGCGATGAGCTTCTCCGCCTCGGCGAGCGTCCCGAAGGCCGGGTCGATGGAGCGGTAGTCGGCGACGTCGTAGCCGCCGTCGGCCATCGGCGAGCGGTACCAGGGGTTGAACCACAGGGCGTCCACGCCGAGTTCGGCGAGATAGGGCAGTCCGGCGCGGACACCCGCGAGGTCGCCGGTGCCGTCGCCGTCGCCGTCCGAGAAGCTGCGGACGTACACCTGGTAGATGACGGCGGATCGCCACCACGCGGACTGATTTCGGGCAGGGCGGGGCTGTCCCACGGTGCGATGCCTTTCGTTCGAGGAGGTCACGTACAGGCGTCAGCCCTTGGTGCTGCCCGCGCTGATCCCGGCGATGATGTGCCGTTGGAAGACCAGGAACATCACGACCATGGGGATGCTCGCGATCACCATCGCGGCGATGAGCACGGTCAGTTGGATGTTCTGCGACAGCTGGACGAGTGCCACGCTGATCGGCTGTTTGTCGGTGTCGGAGAAGACCATCAGCGGCCAGAGGAAGTCCTGCCACACGGCGACCAGGGCGAAGATCGAGACGACGCCGAGGACGGGCCGGGACATCGGCAGCACGATCGACCACAGGGTGCGCAGTTTCCCGGCGCCGTCGATATCGGCGGCCTCCAGGACGTCGCGCGGGATCTGGTCGAAGAAGCGTTTGAGGAGATAGAGGTTGAAGGCGTTGGCGACGGCCGGCAGCCAGATGCCGAGCGGGTCGTTCAGCAGACTGGTGTGGATGAGGGGCAGGTCGGCGACCGTCAGGTACTTCGGGACGACCAGGGCCTGCGCCGGGACCATCAGGGTGGCGAGGATGCCGCCCAGGATCACCTTGCCGAAGGCCGGCTTCAGTTTGGACAGGGCGTACGCGGCGGCGGTGCAGAAGACGAGCTGGAGGATCCAGGCACCGGCCGCCTGGACGACGGTGTTCCACAGGTGCGTGGGCAGGTCCATCAGGTCCCACGCGTCGGTGTAGCCGGTCACGTGCCACTTGTCGGGGACGAGGGTCGGCGGCGTGCGCGTCACCTCGTCCGGCGACTTCATGGCTCCGGTCACCATCCAGTAGACGGGAAACAGGAAGGCCAGCGCGAAGAGCAGGACGACACCGCAGAAGACGGTCCAGTAGACGGCCTTGCCGCGGGGGCGTGCCAGGGTGAGCGGGGAGACCAGGGTGCGCGTGCTCATGCGTCGTCCCCTTCCGAGCGGGTCAGCCTCAGGTACACCGCGGAGAAGGCGCTCAGCAGGACGAGCAGCATGACGCTCAGCGCGCAGGCCCCTCCGAAGTCGTTGTAGAGGAAGGCGTACTTGTAGATCAGGTAGAGCACCGTGACGGTCTTGTCCTCGGGGCCGCCGCCGGTGATCACGAACGGTTCCGTGAACACCTGCATGGTGGCGATGATCTGCAGCAGCATCAGCATGAGGATGATGAAGCGGGTCTGCGGGATCGTCACGTGCCGGACGCGCTGGAGGAGGCTCGCGCCGTCCAGCTCGGCCGCCTCGTACAGCTCGCCGGGGATGCTCTGCAGCGCGGCGAGGTAGATGAGGACGGTGCCGCCGAGGTTGGCCCAGGTCGCCACGATGACCAGCGAGACGAGGGCGGTGTCGGCGCCGTTGGACCAGTTCGAGGTCGGCAGGTGCAGGAAGCGCAGCGCCTCGTTGGCGAGGCCCGCCCCGGGATCGTAGAACCACTTCCACAGCAGGGCGCTGACCACCGGCGGGATCATCACCGGCAGGTAGACCACGACGCGGAAGAAGGCCTTCGCGTGCCGCAGTTCGTTGAGCACCAGCGCCAGTACGAAGGGGACGGCGAAGCCGATGAGCAGGGCGATCAGGGTGAAGGTGAGGGTGTTGCGCCAGGCGGCGGTGAACTCCGGGTCGTGGAAGACCCGGGTGAAGTTGGCGGTGCCGACCCACTCACCGCCGCTGCCGGGCGTGTACTTCTGGAAGGCGATCACGACCGCGCGGATCGCCGGGTACCAGGAGAACAGCACGAAGCAGAGCACACCGCCGATGAGGAACGCGTAGGCGCGGGACTGGTCGGCCAGGCGCCGGCGCCAGGGGGTCCCGGGCCGGCGTCCCGCCGACCGCGGCGCCTCCGGCGCGCCGACGGCGGCCGGAGGGAACGCTGCGGGGGGCTTCGATGCGGTCTTCATGAACGGTGTCAGCCTCGGGCCAGGATGGAGTCGATCTTGCCGGAGGCGTCCTTGAGGAGCTGGTCGATGTCGGCGTCCTTCTTGGTGAGGACCGCGGACACCGCGCCGTCGAGGACGGAGTAGATCTGCTGGGCCTGCGGCGGCTCGATCTTCATGTCGAGGCTCTGGTTGCCGTCGAGGAAGGGCTGGTAGTTCTCCACCGGCACGTTCGCGTTCGCCTTCTTGACCTCCTGGTCCTTGGCGTCCGCGGCGCCGGTGAACAGGCGCGGCTCGGGCAGGCCGACCGGGGCGTTGTTCTGCTTGGCGCGGGCGTAGTCACCGAGGAAGCCGTCGCCGGGCGTCAGGAACATGGAGTCGAGCCACTTGAGGCCCGCCTTGATCTGGGCCGGCGAGTCCTTCTTGTTGAACATGTAGCCGTCGCCGCCGATGAGCGTGCCCTTGCCGCCGGGCATCGGAGCCAGTCCGAGGTCCTTGTAGTTCCCGCCCTTCTCCTTGACCAGGATCGGGATGTTGTCGGGCGCGGAGAGGTACATGCCGAGCTTGCCGGAGCCCATCATCTGCTGGACGTCGTTGATGACCAGCAGCTGCTTGCTGCCCATGGAGTTGTCGCTCCAGCGCATGTCCTTGAGGTTCTGCAGGACGGCCTTGCCCTCGGGGGTGTCGACGCTGGCCTTCTTGCCGTCCTCGCTGACGACGTCGCCGCCCTGCGAGTAGAGCTCGGCGGTGAAGTGCCAGCCGCCCTGGTTCTGGGCGCTGTAGTCGGCGTAGCCGACGGTGCCCTTGCCGAGCGCGGCTATCTTCTTGGCATCCGCGCGCAGCTCCTCCCAGGTGGCCGGGGGCTTGTCGGGGTCGAGGCCGGCCTTCTTGAAGAGCGCCTTGTTGTAGATGAGGCCCATCGAGTAGCCGGTGCGCGGGACACCGTAGATCTTGCCGTCGACGGTGTAGATGTCGCGCAGCTGCTGCTGGATGGTGCCGTAGCTCTTGAGGTCCTTGACGTAACTCGTGATGTCGGCGGCCTGGTTGACGTCGACGACGTGCTTGGCGTCGGTGAAGTACGTGTAGAACACGTCCTCCATCTGGCCGCCGGCGAGCTTGGCGTCGAAGGTCTTGGGGTCCTGACAGGGGAACGCGTCATGGGTGACGACGTCGATCTTCGGGTTGGCCTTCTCGAAGGCCTTGGTGTCGGCGCCGAAGAACGAGCGGTCGACCTTGGCGCTCTTGGGCGGCTCGCAGTTGACGGTGATACGGGTCTTTCCGTCGGCCGCCTTGCCGTCGTCGTCGCTCGAACCGCACGCGGCGGCGCTGAGCACGACGGACGACGCCATGAGCGTGACGAAGGTACGGCGGAACCCGGTGCTTCTCATTGGTGGACCCCTTCGGGCTGGAGCGAGGAAGGCCCACGGCGGGCGCGCCGCCGTGTTCTGGCGCCGCACACTCAAGCACCGACGACATCTGTCCGCAAGATGTCGCGCAGAATCTGTAATTATTTGACAGCGATAGGGATCCCTGTGGCGTATGGTTGCGGGAAACTTCAGCCGCGGGGGGCCTGCGCTGTCGACCCGCGCACCACCAACTCCGGCTCGAACAGGAGCTCTTCGGCCGTCACGCTGCTGCCGCCGATCTGCGCGTTGAGCAGCTCCACGGCGGCACGCCCCATGGCCTCGATCGGCTGGCGGACGGTGGTCAGCGGGGGTTCGGTGCAGTTCATGAAGGCCGAGTCGTCGTAGCCGACGACGGAGATCTCGCCCGGGACGCTGAGTCCCTTGCGGCGGGCGGCCCGTACGGCGCCGAGCGCGAGCGGGTCACTCGCGCAGATGATGCCGGTGACACCCCGGTCGAGCAGCCGGCTGGCCGCGGCCTGGCCGCCCTCCAGCGAGAACATCGCCCGGGCGACGTGCTCGTCGGGCAGCTGCGGCGCGAGGGCGCGCGCGGCGGCGAGCTTGCGGCCCGAGGGCATGTGGTCGCCGGGGCCGAGGACGAGGCCGATGCGCTCGTGGCCGAGGGAGTCGAGATGGCGCCAGGCCTGCTCGACGGCGACCGCGTCGTCGCAGGAGACGCAGGGGAAACCGAGGTGCTCGATGGCCGCGTTGACCAGCACCACCGGAATATTGCGGTCCGCGAGCTGCCGGTAGTGGTCGTGCGGAGCGTCCGCCTGGGCGTAGAGACCGCCGGCGAAGACCACGCCGGAGACCTGCTGCTGAAGCAGCAGTTCCACATAGTCGGCCTCGGAGACGCCGCCCTTGGTCTGGGTGCACAGCACGGGGGTCAGACCGAGCTGGGCGAGCGCCCCGCCGATCACTTCGGCGAAGGCCGGGAAGATCGGGTTCTGCAGCTCGGGCAGGACCAGCCCGACGAGCCGCGCGCGTTCGCCGCGCAACTGGGTCGGCCGCTCGTAGCCGAGGACGTCCAAGGCGGAGAGAACCGCCTGCCGGGTGGAATCGGAGACTCCGGGCTTGCCGTTGAGCACCCGGCTGACCGTGGCCTCGCTGACCCCGACCTTCTTCGCCACCTGAGCAAGTCGTCGCGTCATGTTCGCAAGAATAGCGCAAGAAATGCAAGCTGCTTGCGTAACAGACCAGCCACTTCACGGACCGCCTCGCCAGGACCCCTCAGGGGGCGGCCCACAGCCCCCTGACATGTCCCAGGTGGCGGGTCATCACCGCGCGCACCGCCTGCTCGTCGCGGTCCAGGAGCGCGTCGAGAAGTTCCAGGTGCTCTTCCGCCGAAGCCTCCAGCCGGCCCGCCTCGACCAGCGCCGTGAGCCCGTACAGCCGCGAGCGCTTCCTCAGGTCGCCGACGACCTCCACCAGGTGCGCGTTGCCCGCGAGGGCGAGCAGGCCGAGGTGGAAACGGATGTCCGCCTCCACGTACGCGATGAGGTCGCCGGCCGCCGCGGCGGTCACGATCTCCCGGGCCGCGGGACGCAGGGCCTCCAGGGAGACGGCGTCCGCCGTGGTGGCCAGGTGCACGACCGTGGGGATCTCGATGAGGGAGCGGATGTGTGTGTACTCGTCGAGCTGCCGCTCGGAGACCGCCGTGACCCGGAACCCCTTGTTCGGCACCGTGTCGACCAGTCCCTCCTTGGCCAGATCGAGCATCGCCTCGCGGACGGGCGTCGCCGAGACGCCGAAGCGCGCCGCCAGCGAGGGCGCCGAGTAGACCTCTCCGGCGCGGAGTTCACCCGCGATCAGGGCCGCCCGCAGCGCGTCGGCCACGCGCTCGCGATAGCTGCTCCGCCTTCCGCCCAGTGAGGGCAGGGCGGGAGCGGCGGAAGGTGCGCTGCTGCGCTGGGCGGCCATCGGGGTCTCCTCGTACGGGCCGGTGCGTCGCCGTATCGCCGCATCGGCCGGGTGCCATGTCACGTCCTACTCGGACCACCAGTATCTACGGCCCCGGGGCGGGCCGCTCACAGGACGAACCCGGCCGGGAACGGATCGGTGGGGTCGAGCAGGTACTGGGCCGTCCCGGTGATCCACGCCCGGCCCGTGAAGCTGGGCAGCACCGCGGGGATCCCGGCCACCTCGGTCTCGCCGAGCAGCCGTCCGGTGAACCGGGTCCCGATGAACGACTCGTTCACGAACTCGGTGTGCAGCGGGAGTTCGCCCCGCGCGTGCAGCTGGGCCATGCGCGCGCTGGTGCCGGTCCCGCACGGCGACCGGTCGAACCAGCCCGGGTGGATGGCCATCGCGTGGCGCGAGAGGCGGGCCGTCGCCCCGGGGGCGTACAGGTGGACGTGGTGGCAGCCGCGGATGGACGGGTCCTCGGGGTGCACGGGCTCACCCCCGGCGTCGATCGCGTCCATCAGCGCCAGTCCTGCCGCGAGGATCTCGTCCTTGCGGGAGCGGTCGAAGGGCAGACCGAACTGCTCCAGCGGCAGGATCGCGTAGAAGTTCCCGCCGTACGCGAGGTCGTAGGTCACCGTGCGCCCGTCGGCGAGGGTGGCCTTCAGGTCGAGGCCGACGGAGAACGAGGGCACGTTCCGCAGCGTCACCTCCTTCGCCGCGCCGTCCTCGACCGCGACCTCGGCGACGACGACGCCCGCCGGGGTGTCGAGCCGGATCGTGGTGACCGGCACGACGACCTCGACCATGCCCGTCTCCACCAGCACGGTCGCGACACCGATCGTGCCGTGTCCGCACATCGGGAGGTAGCCGGAGACCTCGATGTAGATCACGCCGAAGTCGCAGTCCGGCCGGGTGGACGGCTGGAGGACGGCGCCGCTCATCGCGGCGTGCCCGCGCGGCTCGTTCATCAGGAGCTGCTTGATGTCGTCGCGGTGCTCACGGAAGTACAGCCGCCGCTCGTTCATCGTCGCGCCCGGAACCGTGCCGATCCCTCCCGTGATCACCCGGGTGGGCATGCCCTCGGTGTGCGAGTCGACGGCGTGCAGGACGAGTTTGCTGCGCATGGCACTCCTGGGTGGTGTCGGCGAGGGACGGGCGCGCGGCACGCAGCTCAGGCGAGACCGGCGGCCACGGCCCGTTCCGTGGCCGACCTGACGGCCGCCTCCTGGCCGGGCAGCAGCGGTACGCGCGGCGGGCGGACCGGGCCGCCGTGGCGGCCGACGATGTCCATGGACAGCTTGATGGCCTGGACGAACTCGACCTGGGAGTCCCAGCGCAGCAGCGGGTGCAGGCCGCGGTAGAGCTTGCCCGCGGTGTCGAGGTCACCGGCGACGGCGGCGCGGTACAGCTCGACGCCCGCCCGCGGCAGCGCGTTCGGGTAGCCGGCCACCCAGCCCTTGGCGCCCGCCACGGCCAGCTCCAGCAGGACGTCGTCGGCGCCGACCAACAGGTCGAGTTCCGGGGCGAGTTCGGCGATGCGGTAAGCGCGCCGCACATCGCCGGAGAACTCCTTGACCGCCCGGATCGAACCGGCCGCGTACAGCTCGGCGAGCAGTTCGGGCACCAGGTCGACCTTGGTGTCGATGGGGTTGTTGTACGCGACGACGGGAACGCCCGCGCGGGCGACCTCGGCGTAGTGGCCGAGGACGGACCGCTCGTCGGCCCGGTAGGCGTTGGGCGGCAGCAGCATCACGGCGCCGCAGCCCGCCTCTGCGGCCTGCTCGGCCCAGCGGCGCGCCTCCGCCGAGCCGTAGGCGGCGACTCCGGGCATCACCCGCTGCCCGCCGATCGCGGCGACGGCGGTCTCGACGACCCGGGCGCGTTCCTCGGGCGTGAGCACCTGGTACTCGCCGAGGGAGCCGTTCGGCACCACTCCGTCGCAGCCGTTCTCGACCAGCCAGGCGCAGTGCTCGGCGTAGCGGTCGTAGTCCACGGAGAGGTCGTCGTTCAGCGGGAGCGCGGTGGCGACGAGGACTCCGCGCCAGGGGCGGTGGTCGGGGGTGACCGTCATGACGTACTCATCCCTCTCGATAGGGTGTGACATTTTACTGGCCCTCTTGAAGGACCCGGTTCAGGTAAGGGAGCGGGCGGGCGCTACGGGCGGCGGCGGGCCCGCTCCCGGGCGGAGCCGGACCGGACCCGGCGTTCATTCGTCCGGCTCCTCCCCGGCGGCCGCGAGCACGCCGAGCGGCACAGGACGCGCCAACAGCCGTCGCGCGGGCGTCTGTTCGCAGCCCGCGAGGCCGGCCACCGCCGGTTCGCACATCCGGCCCTGGCACCACCCCATCCCGGCGCGGGTGAGCAGCTTCACCGTGCGTACGTCGCCGGCCCCGAGGTCGGTGACGGCCTCGCGGATCCGGCCGCCCGTGACCTCCTCGCAGCGGCACACGACGGTGTCGTCGGTGACCTGGTCCGTCCAGTGCGCGGGCGGCGCGTACATCGTGTCGAGCGCCGCGGAGAAGGCCCGCAGGCGCGTACGGGACCGGGTCGCGCGGGTCGCCGCGCGCGGGTCGGGTGCGGCGCCGGAGAGCCGGGCCGCGATCGACCGGCCCGCGATGTGCCCCTCGGCCAGGGCGAGCGCGGATCCGCCGATCCCGGTCGTCTCACCCGCGGCCCACACGCCGGGCACGTCGGTGCGCTGCTCCTCGTCCACGTCCACCCGGAGTCCGTCGATCCGGCAGCCGAGCGTCTCGGCGAGATCGGTGTGCGGGATCATCCCGTGGCCCACGGCGAGCGTGTCGCAGGCGATGCGCCGCCCGGTGCCGGCCCCGACCCGTCCGTCGCGGCCGAGCGCGGCGACAGTGACGGCGTCGAGCCGCTCGTCACCGTGCGCCTCGACGATGACATGGCGGGAGAGGAACGGCACACGGTGACGCAGGAGTTCGGCCGCGTACCGGGCGCCCTCGGCGACCTTCGCGGGCTGCGCCGCCAGCGCGGCGGCTCCCCGGACGAAGGCGCCCGGGCCGGCGGACTCCACCAGCGCGGCGACCTCGACCCCGGCGGCGGCCAGGCCGGTCGCCACCGGCAGCAGGAGCGGCCCGGTCCCGGCGACGACGGCGGTACGGCCCGGCACGACGAGGCCTCCCTTGAGCATGGCCTGGGCCCCGCCCGCCGTCACGACGCCGGGGAGGGTCCAGCCGGGAAAGGGCAGCACCTTCTCGTATCCGCCGGTGGCGAGGAGGACGGCGTCCGCCCTCACGACCGCCGAGCGGTCCTGGAGAGGGCCCAGCAGGGCGTGGACCCTGAAGCCCGGCGCCGCGCCGCCCTCCTCTCCGGTCCCCGCCGGTTCCACCAGCCAGACATGGCGATCCGTCAGATGCGAGACCGTGCCCGCTTCCAGGTGCCGCGCGAGCCCTTCCTCCAGCCGTTCCCAGGTGTGCCACTGGTGGTGCAGGGCGCCGGGCCTGCGGGCGCGCAGGGCGGGCGCGGGGCGCCGGTAGAACTGGCCGCCCGCCGTGACCGCGGCGTCGATCAGCGTGACACGGATCCCGCGTGCCGCCGCGGCGAGGGACGCGGCGAGCCCTGCCGGCCCGGCGCCGATCACCGCGAGGTGGTGCCGTCCCTCAGTCATCGTGGCCCGTGCCTTCCCGACCGCCGCCCGCGTCGTGGCCGCTGCCGTCCTGGGTGTGGATCGCGTCGCCGGGCTCCAGCGGAACCAGGCAGGCCCGTTGGTTGGGGCGGCCGTTGACGGTGACGAGGCAGTCGAAGCAGACGCCGATGCCGCAGAAGACACCGCGTGGCCGGCCGGAGTCGCGGGTGGTGCGCCAGGAGGTGACGCCCGCGGCCCACAGCGCGGCCGCCACCGTCCGGCCGGACAGCGCCTCGATCTCGCGGCCGTCGAGGGTGACGGTGAACGCGGGTCCGGGCTCGGCCCCGGCCAGTTCCAGCGGGTTCACGCGGCCTCCTCCTGGAAGCGGTCGGGCCGGAACGGCGCGAGGTCGAGGTCGGGTGTCGCGCCGGTCATGGCCTGCGCGACGAGGTGTCCGGTCGCCGTGGCCAGACCGATCCCGGCACCTTCGTGGCCGCAGGCGTGGAAGAGCCCGGGCGCCCGGGGGTCGGGGCCGATCGCCGGCAGGTGGTCGGGGAGATAGGGCCGGAACCCGAGATAGGTCCGCAGGGCACGCACCTCCGCCAGGAAGGGGAAGAGCCGGGTGGCGCCCGCGGCGAGTTCGCGGACGACGGGCAGCGAGAACGAGCGGTCGAAGCCGACCCGTTCACGGCTCGCGCCGATCAGGACCGGGCCGGCCGCCGTTCCCTCCACCACCGGTGAGGTCTGGAGGGCGGCCGAGTCGCTGGCCACGTCGGCGACGTAGTCCGCCGCGTACACCTTGTGCCGTACGCGGCGCGGCAGCGGTTCCGTGACGAGGACGAAACCGCGGCGGGGCAGTACAGGAAGGCCGACTCCGGCGCGGGCCGCCACCTCACGGCCCCAGGTACCGGCCGCGTTGACGACGGCCGGCGCGTGCAGGTCGCCCCGGTCGGTGCGCACCCCGCGGACCGATCCGTCCCGCGCCCGCAGCACCTCGGTCACGGTGCGCCCGGTGAACAGCCGCGCGCCCGAGGCCCGTACGAGATGGGCGGCGGCGAGTGCGGGCATCACCTGGGTGTCCTGGGGGTAGTGCACGGCGCCCGCGAGGCCGGGGGCCAGGTGCGGCTCGAGATCGTGGAGCCGGTCGGCGGTGACC
This sequence comes from Streptomyces sp. NPDC005302, assembly GCF_040607345.1. Lineage (NCBI taxonomy): Bacteria > Bacillati > Actinomycetota > Actinomycetes > Kitasatosporales > Streptomycetaceae > Streptomyces > Streptomyces sp. NPDC005302. Next base: position 93,333 of record NZ_JBEXGN010000019.1, on the reverse strand, counting down.
GGCTCGGCCAGGACACCGGCCGCGCGCTGACCGGCCGCGAAACTCTCCAGCGCGGCCAGCCCGTCGGGGGTCGACGCCACGACGACCCCGCCCTTCGCCTCGTACTCGATCGCCTCCCCGTACCGCTCGGCGAGGTCGGCCCACAACCGCCCGGAGAGCAGGGCCAGATCGAGTTCGGGCCCGGGTTCCTTGTCGGAGACGAGCAGGTTCCCCTCGCCCGCGCCGGTCGTGCCGCCGGCGACCGGGCCACGGTCCACCACGGCCACGTCGAGGCCGGCGCGAGCCGCGTACAGAGCGCAGGCGGCACCCACCATTCCGGCACCGACGACCACGACATCGCAGGTAAAGGGCTTGCTCACGCCAGTACTATGTCACATGCTTCTGTTGGGCGGAATGGTAGGCGCCGAGGGCGGACGCTCCTCTCGGACGCCGTGCCGGCCGTGTTCCCGCGGCACGCCGGGCCGCCCGACGGCCGTGACCCGAACTGACCCGACGAGCTGAAGAAGAAGGTGTCCGCCGTGGCCAAGGCCCGGAAGAACGGCCTCTACCGAGGAATCTCCGACGAGCTGTCCGCCCTGATGCGTACGGGCTGGGCCGACACCGAGCAGGCAGGCCTGCGACCGGGCGAGCAGGCCGCGCACGCGGCCCGGCGCCGCGCCGCGCTGTCCGCCCTGTTCCCGGGTGAACGACTGGTCATCCCGTCCGGTGGCCTCAGGAACAGGTCGAACGACACCCACTACCCGTTTCGCGCGTACTCGGGCTACGTCCACATGACGGGTGATCAGGCACGTGATGGCGCACTGGTGTTGGAACCGCGGGACGGCGGCGGTCACGACGCGCACTGCTATCAGCTCCCCCGCGACAGCCGGGACAGCGACGAGTTCTGGACGGGCATGACGGCCGAGCTGTGGATGGGCAGGCGCCGCTCCCTCGCCGAGTCGGAGCAGGTGCTCGGGCTCCCCTGCCGCGACATCCGCACGCTCTCCAAGGACCTGGCGGACACCGGCGTCCCGACCCGCGTCGTGCGCGGCCACGCCCCGGCGATCGACGCGGTCCTCGTCACGGACGAGGAGCGGGACGCCGAGCTGGAGGAGGCACTGTCCGGGCTGCGGTTGGTGAAGGACGCGTGGGAGATCGGCGAGCTGCGCCGGGCGGTGGACTCCACGGTGCGCGGATTCATCGACGTCGTACGGGAGTTGTCGCAGGCCGTCGCGACCTCGGAGCGGTGGATCGAGGGCACGTTCTTCCGGCGCGCCCGCGTCGAGGGCAACGACGTCGGCTACGGCTCGATCTGCGCGGCCGGCGAGCACGCCACGATCATGCACTGGGTGGAGAACGACGGCCCCGTCCGCCCCGGTGATCTGCTGCTCCTCGACGCGGGTGTGGAGACCCGCACGCTCTACACCGCCGACGTGACCCGCACCCTCCCGATCAGCGGCACGTTCACACCGCTGCAGCGGGAGATCTACGACGCGGTGTACGCGGCGCAGGAAGCCGGCATGGCCGCGGTGAGGCCCGGCGCCCCGTACCGCGACTTCCACGACGCCGCCCAGTGGTCGATGACCGAGCGGCTGGTGGCCTGGGGGCTCATCGAGGGGCCGGTGCGGCGGGCGTTCGACCTCGGTCTGCAGCGCCGCTTCACCATGGCGGGCACCGGACACATGCTGGGCCTCGATGTGCACGACTGCGCGCGGGCCCGTAACGAGGACTACGTCGGCGGCGTCCTGGAGCCGGGCATGGTCCTCACGGTGGAGCCGGGCCTCTACTTCCAGCCGGACGACCTGACGGTCCCCGAGGAGTGGCGCGGCATCGGCATCCGGATCGAGGACGATCTCCTGGTCACGGCGGACGGCTACGAGAACCTGTCGGGCGCGCTGCCGCGCTCGGCCGACGAGGTCGAGGCGTGGATGCGGGAGCACGCGGGCTAATGGTCCGGCGTCCCCCGGGCGCGCGCCCGCCGGCCGCCGGACTGCTCCCGATGGTCAACCAGCATGCGGTGAACGGTAGTTCGCCCGCATGTGGGTCTGCCTCCGGGGTAGTCGGAAGGCTCCGCGCACACATGGTGCGCGGAGCGGGCGGGATCCGAGGGAGACCGTCGCGGGAGGGGGAGACCGATGATCGAGAAGCTCTCCGGCTTTCTGGCCCGGCACCTGTGGCTCCAGGTGGTCTTGTCGTGGCTGGCGGCCACCGCCGTCCTGCTGCTGATCTACCCCGGGCGCTCGGTCCCGGCCGTGCTGGCCCGGGTCGTGATCACATCCGTGGGCGGCCTCTGGATCGCCCTGCGCATCCGGTCCCGGGAGAAGCGGGCCGCCGGTGGCTCGACGGGTGGACTGGTCGCTCTGGAGCGGCAGTTGCGCACCGGTGAGGTGCCCGCCGAACCGGAGCGGCGGCAGGCCATGCGGGAGCTGGTGGACCGGCGGCTGCACCGGACCCGGCACCGCGGGGCGGCGCTGGTGTTCCTCTTCCTCCTCTTCGGTGGCGTGGTGGTGCTGACGGCCGTGACGGCGGGACCGCGGCAGACGCTCGGGTTCGGACTGCTGACGGTGGTCTTCCTGACCTGGGCCGTCGTCGGCGGTGGCCGCGGACAGCGGCGGTTGCGGCACATGCGGGACCTGCTCGCCGCGGCCCCGGACCCCGCCGGCCCGGATCGCTCCGCCCCGGGCCCCGGCGGTCTCGGCCTTCCGGCCTCGAACGGGTCCGGCCCCGGCCGGCCCGGGCAGCCGCAGCCCCGGTGACCGGAGCGCGGGGCGGCCCACTCTCCCGGCCCGGTCAGATCCTGCTCTCGGTGGCGGTGTCCGCCGACAGCCGCTGGGCCACGTAGATCGGGATCACGGAGAGCAGGACGAGGACGGCCGCGACGACGTTCACGACCGGTGCCTGCTGGGGCCGGGTCATGTTGTTGAAGATCCAGATCGGCAGGGTCTCGATCCCGGGCCCGGCCGTGAACGTCGTGACGACGATCTCGTCGAAGGACAGCGCGAAGGCGAGCAGCCCGCCGGCCAGCAACGCCGAGCGCACCAGCGGGAAGGTGACGTCGGCGAAGGCCCGGAAGGTGTCCGCTCCCAGGTCCATCGCCGCTTCCTCGTAGCTGCCGGAGGTTCGGCGCAGCCGGGCGACGACGTTGTTGAAGACGACGACGATGCAGAAGGTCGCGTGGCCGACGACCACGGTGAACATGCCCAGTCCGACGCCGAGCGGCTGGAGCACCGTACTGAACGCCGAGTTGAGGGCGATGCCCGTGACGATCCCGGGCAGCGCGATCGGCAGCACGACCACGAAGGAGACGGCGCCGCGGCCGAAGAAGCGGTGGCGGGCGACCGCGAAGGCGATCAGCGTGCCCAGCACCAGGGCGATCGCCGTGGCGCCGAGGCCCGCCTTGACCGAGACCCACAGGGCGTCGCGGGCGCCCGCGTTGTCCCAGGCGGCCGACCACCAGTGGACGGTGAGACCGGAGGGCGGCCAGCTCGCGCTGCGGTCCGGGTTGAAGGAGTTGACCAGGACCAGCGCGAGCGGCACGTAGATGACCGCGAAGCCGAGCCCGGCGGCGACGCGCAGGGCGATGCGCGCGGGACGGGAGAGTTGCACAGCGGGCTCCTCAGAGACTGCTCAGGGCGCCCGTGCGGCGCATCGCGAGGAGGTACACCACGATGACCACGACGGGGACCGTGCCGAGCGCGGCGGCCATGGGCAGGTTCAGTTCGATGTTGGAGTAGACGACGTTGCCGATGAGCTGGGTCTTTCCGCCGACGATCTGCACGGTGATGTAGTCGCCGAGGCTGAGTGAGAAGGTGAAGACCGAGCCGGCGGCCACGGACGGCAGGACCATCGGCAGCACGACGGAGCGGAAGGTACGGGCCGCACCCGCGCCCAGGTCGGCCGACGCGTCGAGGAGGTTGGCGGGCAGCTGCTCCAGCGCCGTGTGGATCGGCAGGATCATGTACGGCAGCCAGAGGTAGGTCAGCGCGATGATCGCCGCGGTCAGGCCGAACCCGGGGCCGCTGAGCCCGAAGGGCCGCAACATCCAGTCGGCGAGGCCTCCTTGGGAGAGGATCAGCCGCCAGGCGTAGACCTTGACGAGGTAACTCGCCCACAGCGGGGTGAGGATGGCGACGACGAGCAGCGGCCGCCGGCTCGGTCGGGCGACGCGGGCCGTGTAGAAGGCGACGGGGAAGGCGATCAGGGCGCACAGGACGGTGACCGCGAGGGCGACGCCGATGCTGCGCAGGACGACCTGCCGGAAGACGGGCGTGGTGAACAGCTCGTGGAAGTTGTCCGTCGACCAGACCTTGACGACCTCCGAGGTGAAGGAGTCGGTCGTCCAGAACGCGGAGACGAACAGCACGGCCAGCGAACCGAGATAGAGCACGGCGAGCCACAGCAGCGGTGCGGCCAGGAGCAGGGACAGCCGCAGCCGGGAGTGCCGGTGCAGGGTCCCGGCGAGCCGCCGGACGGGGGAGCGTCCGGCGGCCGGCAGGGTGGAGGTCATCGCTTCGTCAGCCCTTGATCTCGGTCCAGGCCTGGACCCACTTGGCGTAGGGGACGCACGTGACGTCGGTGCGGCCGTCCAGGCACTGCTCGATGGGCGTGTTCCAGAAGGCGATGTTCTTCCAGTAGCCCTCGTCGGCGGCGTGGAAGGTGTCGCAGAAGGAGCTGTCGCTGGTGTCGGCGCAGGCCTTGGAGTTGGCGGGCGCCTCACCGAAGTACTCGGCGACCTGGGCGTTCACCTTCGGGGAGATGATCCAGTCCATCCACTTGTAGGCGCAGTTGGGGTGCTTGGCCTTGGCGGAGACCATCCAGGTGTCGGACCAGCCGGTGGAGCCCTCCTCGGGCACGAACGCCTTCACCGCGGCACCCTCGTCGGCGGTGAGGTTGGCGATGACCTGCCAGCTCGTGCCGATGACGGAGTCACCGCTCTTGAACGCCGAGATCTCCTTCAGGTAGTCGCTCCAGTACTCCCCCACGTTCGCGCTCTGCTTCTTCAGCAGGGCGACCGCGGCATCGAACTGCTTCTGGTCGAGGGCGTAGGGGTCCTTGATCTTCAACTCGGGCCTGGCGGACTTCAGATAGAGGGCCGCGTCGGCTATGTAGATGGGCGAGTCGTACGCGGTGACGTGGCCCTTGTACGCGGAGGCGTCGTCGAAGACCGCGGACCAGGAGGTCGGGGCGGGCGTGACCTTTCGGGTGTTGTACATCAGGAGGTTGGCGCCGCGGCCGTGCGGGATGCCGTACATCTGGCCGTCGACGGAGTTCCAGGCCCCCTTCTTCAGGCCGCTGAAGACGTCCTTGTAGTTCGGTACGAGGCCCGTGTTGACGGGGGCCGCGTCGCCCGAGGCGATCAGGCGCAGGGAGGCGTCGCCGGAGGCGGAGACCGCGTCGTACTGACCGGTCTTCATCAGCTTGACCATCTCGTCGGAGCTGGCGGCCACCTTGGAGTTGACCTGGCAGCCGGTCTGCTTCTCGAAGTCGCCGACCCAGTCGACCTTCGGGTCGTTGGAGCCGTCCTCGACATAGCCGGCCCAGGCGATCAGGTTGACCTGCCCCTCCGTCTTGCCGAGCTTCGTGGGGGCCTTGAGGTCGGGCGGGTTGAGGCCGCCGGCCGAGGAGGAGCCGGAGTCGGAGGATCCACAGGCGGTGGCCGCGAGGAGCGCCGCGACGGCGGCGGCGGCCTGGAGGGTTCGGGTGAGGCGCACGACGTACTCCATGGGTGACGGGGTCTGAGCGGGAGGTCAGCTGGGGTCGGGGACCCGGACCGAGTGGCGGTGGTGCCACCGGAGACGGACGCGGGTGCCGCGCAGGGCGGCGACGTCCTCGGAGGAGGTGTCCAGGTTCTGCTGGAGCGCGGTGAGGCGGCCGCCGGCGTCGAGGTCCACCAGGAAGCGGGTGGAGTCCCCCAGGTAGACGACCTCGGCGACGGTTCCGGTGGTGCTGGAGTGCTCCGGTTCGCCGGCCTCGTCGGGCCCGCCGGACTCTTCGAGGACGCGGATCTTCTCGGGCCGGATGCTGTAGGTGCCCGGGGAGCCGACGACCTGCTGGGCGGACTGGCCGTCCAGCAGGTTGGAGGTGCCGACGAAGCCCGCGACGAACGGGGTGGCGGGGCGTTCGTAGATCTCGGCCGGGGTGCCGACCTGTTCGATGCGGCCCTGGTGGAAGACGGCGATGCGGTCGCTCATCGTCAGGGCCTCCTCCTGGTCGTGGGTGACGAACACGAAGGTGATGCCGACCTCGCGCTGGATCGCCTTGAGTTCGACCTGCATCTGCTCGCGCAGCTTGAGGTCGAGGGCGCCGAGCGGTTCGTCGAGCAGCAGGACGCTGGGGCGGCCGACGAGGGCCCTGGCGAGGGCGACGCGCTGGCGCTGGCCGCCGGAGAGCTGACCCGGGCGGCGCCGGCCGAAGCCGTCGAGACGCACGTCGGCGAGCGCCTTGCGGGCCCGCACCAGCCGCTCCGCCTTGGGCACCTTGCGGACCTTCAGGCCGTAGGCGACGTTCTGTTCCACCGTCATGTGCGGGAAGAGGGCGTAGTCCTGGAAGACGGTGTGGACGTCCCGTTCGAAGGGCGCGAGGCCGGTGACCTCCTGGCCGGCCAGCTCGATCCGGCCGGCGGTCGGGCGCTCGAACCCGGCGATCATCCGCAGCACGGTCGTCTTTCCGGAGCCGGACGGGCCGAGCATCGAGAAGAACTCGCCGTCGGCTATCTCCAGATCGACTCCGGCCACGGCGGTCGTGCTTCCGAACGTCTTGCGCAGGCCCTGGAGCCGGATCGCCTGTGCCTCCATGGGCGGGAACCTTTCTGGTGCGGTGGCGCGTTGCAACACTGACCGGAAAGATATGAAGTCATAGTTCAAATCTCAAGACCCCTTTAGAGTAAAGGTTGAGTCAACGCACAAGGTGGTGACCGTGAAGCAACACAGGGACGGCGTCCGCAGAGCCGTCTTCACTCCCGTGGACAACCGCGCCCGCGTCGAGACGGTGGTGCACCGGATCGGCGACGCCATCGAGCTCGGGCTGCTCGCCGACGGCGAGCAGCTGCCGGGCGAGATGGAGCTGGCCGGGCAGCTCGGCGTGTCCACGGTCACCCTGCGCGAGGCGCTCATGGCCCTGAGACAGCAGGGACTGGTCACCACGCGGCGCGGACGCGGCGGCGGCAGCTTCGTCTCCCTGCCCGAGGTCCCCGGCGAGGACCGGCTGCGGGCCCGGCTGGCCGGCTGGAGCACCGAGGAGCTGCGCGACCTCGGGGACCACTGGGCGGCCGTCTCGGGTGCCGCCGCAAGGCTCGCGGCACAGCGCACCGAAGCGGACGACCTGCGGGCGCTGCGGCGCACCCTGGACGAGCTGTCGTCGGCCGAGGACGCCGCCGCCCGCGGCCGCCTCTACGGCCGTTTCCACGTCGAACTCGCCGCGGCGGCACAGTCCGCCCGGCTGACCCGTGAACAGGTCGCGCTCCAGACCGAGGTGGGAGCGCTGATGTGCCTGGTGCTCGGGGACGACGAATATCGTGAAGAAGTCGCAGACCGTCACCGCTCCGTAATCTCGGCGGTGCAAGATGGGGCCCACGATTCGGCCAGAGCGCTGGCCGAGCGGTGCGTACAGGACTCGACGGCCCGGCTCATCGGCCTGCGTCTGGCGATGCCTCGCACCGCGTCCGGTTCCCGTCCGCAGGAGGGCGCCCATGAGCAGGAGCCCCGGCCCGGTCGGCGCGACCGCAACGCTTGACGGCGGTCCCGAGGCGGCCGTCGCCGCCCAGGTCCGCTCGACACTGGAGGCCGTCTTCGCCGCGGTCGCCGAGACCCGGGACGAGACGGCCGCACTGCTCACCCGCGTGGCCGCGCAGGGCCGCCGTCCCGCCACGGTGGACCTCGCCGCGCTGCGCCCGGGACTCCATCTGCGCCTCGTCCGACAGGAGTTGGTCTCCGGCGTCGGCTTCGTGGCAGCGCCCGGCCTGCTCGGTGACGTACCGGCGTGGCTGGAGTGGTGGCAGCAGGGCGCCGACGGGAACGTACGGCCGCTGCTGCTCGATCTCGACCCGGCGCACTCCGCGTACTCCGACTACACGCACTGGGACTGGTTCGCGCTCCCGCGGGACACCGGACGGCGCGCGGTCGCCGGACCCTACGTCGACTACCTCTGTTCCGACGAGTACAGCCTGACGCTGTCCGCGCCCGTGCACGTGGAGGGCCGGTTCGTGGGGGTGGCTGCGGCCGACGTGTACCTGCGGCACTTCGAGGGCGCGGTCGTACCGCTCCTGCAGCGGCTGCCCGGGGCCGCCCATCTGGTCAACGCGCGGGGCCGGGTGGCCGCCTCCGCCGACCCGGACCATCTGGCCGGATCACTCACCAAGGGACCGGACTTCGGGTCCGTGCTGAGCGCGGCCCGGACCGCGCGCTTCGAGGAGCTGCGGCTCGTCCCGTGCGACGGCGTGCCACTCGTCCTGGTGACACCGGCCGGCTGAGCCGGCGTCCACGGGACCACACCGGGGACCGTGCCCGACGGCTCAGACCGCGCGCAGTTCCGCGGCGCCGTTACGGGTGGTGCGCGCCTTGCCGGGGCCGCCCGGAACCGGGCGGACCGCCTCGCGCAGGACGAGCGTCATCCGCGTATAGCCCATGTCCTGAAGGGTTTTGGGGGTGTCGTCGACGATGCGGCAGTCGGTGCTGCCCCAGCGCGGGTCCGGGTGCACGACCCGGCGCACCGCGCCGTCGTGCTGGACCGCACCCGGGCCGACCGCGCGGATCCAGTGCGGCAGACCGTGTCGGTAGGCCGCGTCCATGATCGGGTCCTGGGCGATGTCCCGGCGGATCGACAGAAGTCCGCGGTCCTGTCCGTGCTGCTCGACGGCCGCCGCGAAGTGCGCGAGCATGGGAAGGCACCAGCTCGACTCGTGCTCGCCGAGGACCGTGGCGGCGTCCGGATGGAACAGGACGAAGCGCAGGAAGTTGTCCCCCGGCATGGCGGTCGGGTGCGCGCCGACGCCGCTGAAAAGTGTCTCGAACCCGGCGTTGGACAGGACGACGTCCCAGCGGTGGTCGAACACCACGGAGGGGAACGGGACGGCCTCGAGCAGGCTCGCGTAGTCCTGGAGGTACGCCTGAGCTTCGAGACTCTCGGGGACAGGTCGCGGCTGGGACCGCTGCCTTCCTGCCTGGTACGCCATCGGGAGGTCACCCCTCTTGCCTCTGCGGCCTTCACGCGGCGCACCGATCCTGCTGCCCAGGGCACAGGCGTGTCAACTATCGTGGCATTTGGCGCTTGTTGACGGCTGAATCTCGCCACAGTTGTGGCGAGACCTGGATGTGAGTTCGAGCAAGGGGCTACGCTCCGCATGGTCCCCGGTCTTCGCGCCGGGACACGTCCTGGCCATCGCGTCCGGATGGTTCCCGACCTTCGTGAGAGCGACCTGAGAGAGACGTAGGAGATCTGTCGGTGACGGATGGCTTCGAGGTTCCGGGCGCCACGGCGACGGTTCTGCTGCAGGCCGTCGTGGCCCGGGTCACCACACTCGCCGACCGGCTCGGCGTGCAGCACGCCGAGGTCTTCGACGTCCGGCGGCTGTCGGCCGAATCCGGTGTCCCCGAGCCCGTGGTCAAGACCCTGCTCGGCGGCCGCCCCGCCGGCGAACCCGACCTGCAGGCCCGCTTCCTGCAACGACTCGACCTGCTGCGCCGCACCCGGCTCAAGCCCAACGGACGCCGCCACACCCAGCAGGAGATCGCGGACGGCGCCGGCATGTCGCGCCAACAGGCGGGCGCCCTCATCAACGGCGACCGGCGCCCCACGATGGAGCACTGCGACGCCATCCAGCGGTTCTTCCGCGTGCACGCCGGATTCCTGACCGCGGAGGACTCCGAAGCGCTCGTGGGTGCCCTCCAGCGCTCCGAGCAGGAACTCCTGCAACGACTCGCCGACCGCGAACGGGCGGCGGCCACCGTCGCCGAGGACGATCCGCTGGACCGGCTGCTCCTCGACCACGGGGTCCGCGGAATCGCCTGGCGTGCCGCCCAGTTGCCCACCGACCAGCACCGGGACAAGGTCGCCGAGTGGCTGGACATGCTCCTGGAGAGCGTCAAGCGGCCAGAGTCGTGAGCCGGGGGAGATCTGTGGGCATCGGAAGGGACATGCGCCGCCTGTGCGGCGAGCTGGTCGCTGAGCTGTCGCTCCCGGCACCGGCGGCACCCGCCGACCTGTACGCGGCGCTGTGCGGCGCGATGAGCAGACGCCGCGGCCGTCCCGTCCGGTTCCGTACGGCCCCCTTCCCGCCCGGCACCGCCAGCGGCCTGTGGCTCGACATGGCCGAGCAGGACCTCGTCGTCATCGAGGAACGCACCGCGCCGGACCACCAGTTGGTCATCCTCGGCCACGAGCTGTGGCACATGAAGGCCGGGCACTGCGGCCACCATGTCGAGGGCGCCGCCGTCGCCGCACGCTTACTGAGCGAGGGCGCCGACCTCCGGGCGACCGTCCTCAAGGTGGCCGCCCGCACCCGCTTCGACCTCGCGGACGAGAAGGAGGCCGAGGGCTTCGGTCTGCTGCTCGCCAGCAAGTGCCGCACCTGGCTCGCCGGTTCGTCGCTGCGCGGCCCGGTTCAGCGTGACGGACTGGCCGGCCGCATCGAGGCGTCCCTGGGCTACCGCGGGCCGCGGGGCTGAAGGTCCCTCGACCATGGACGGATCCAGCTACTACATCCCCGCCGTCGCCATGGGCGCCGCCCTCACCTTCAAGGGGCCCGCGCTGCTGCGCGGCTGGCGCGATCCCCTGCTGCGCTCCGTGGGCGTCCTGCTGGCTCTCGCGGGCCTGGTCTTCCTCTTCGCCGCCCCGCCGACCATCGCCGCCGTCAACGACGCCACCGGGATACCGAACGTCTCCGCACCCTTGGTCTACTGCCTGTTGAGCGCCTTCAGCGCCTCCTGCCTGGTGCTCATCATCAACTGGCGCGGCGGACCGCCCGAGGTGACACAACGCCTCGCCCGCCGCTGGATCCTCGGCTACACCGTGGTCGGCGTGGCCCTGATCACGCTGTTCGTCCTGGGTGAGACACCCGTCGAACGGCTGCGGGATCTGGACACCTACTACGCCAACACCCCGTTCGTCCGCGAGATGATCGTGCTCTACCTCGTCTCGCTGTCCGTCGCGGGGATCGCGATGAACGTCATGTGCTGGCGCTGGGCCGCGCAGGTCCGCGGCCGGCTGCGCGCCGGACTGGTGGTCATCGCGCTCGGCTCCCTCTTCAACATCCCCTACTCGGCGGCCAAGTTCGCCGCCGTGGTGGCCCGCTGGAACGGCGGCGACCTGGACGGCCTGAGCACCAACGTGGCACCCGTACTCGCTTCGGTGGGCGCCCAGCTCACCGCGGTCGGCTTCTGTGTGCCGCTGGCCTGCGGGCGCATCGGGGACAGTTGGAACACCTGGTCGACCTACCGACGGCTCGGACCGCTGTGGCGCGAACTGCGCCCGGTCGCCGCTCCGGAGGACCGCGCGCTGCGCATCTCCTGGTGGTCACCCGCCGAACTCCAGGTCACACAGCGCGAGTCCGACATCCACGACGGCATGCTCAACCTTTATCCGTACTTCGACCCCGCCCTGCGCACCCGGGCCTACGACGCCGCGGTCGCCGCCGGTTCCTCCCGCGGCGACGCGCAGGCCGAGGCCGACGCCGCGATGGTGACGGCGGCGGTGCGCGCGAGGGCGGCCGACCCCGACGGCCGGGTCATCAGCTCGGCGGACGCGGCCACCGCGCCGGGCGCCGCGGACACCTCGGCCGTGCGCGGCGACGGTCCGCGTGATCTCGTCCGCATGTCGATCGCGCTGCGCGACTCGGCGGTCGTGGCGGCGGCACGCCGGGCCGGGCACGCGGGCTCCCCGCCCGTGAATCCGGCGATCGAGTCCGCCGGGACGGCCGGGCCCGCCTCGGCCGACGAGGGCCGCGGCGACTGACCGCGGCCCGGCTCAGGTGGCGCTGCGTTCGCTCGCCTCGCGCAGATCCCTCTCCAGCGCACGGTTCCTGGCGGTGTCCGGCTGCCCCGCCGCCGTACCCGGGCGTCCGGCGCGCAGCAGCTCGCGCCAGTGCTCGCGGCTCCAGTCGGCGGGACGCGTACCGGCCGTGAACTCCTCGACCAGGGCGAGGAAGCGGGCCGGATCACTGTGGAACGGGAAGTGGCCGGCGCCCTCGAAGATCTCCAGCCGGCTGCCCGGCATGGCCTCGTGGGCGCCGTAGGCGTGCCGCACCGGCACCACGCTGTCCCGGTCGCCCCACAGCAGCATGGTGGGCATGCCCTCCGTGAGGTAGCAGCGGTCGAGCATGGTGACCGCCTGGCCACGCCAGTCGACGACGGCACGCAGCGTCCGGATGAACGCGCTGCGGGACGTCGTGTCGGGCAGCGCGTCCACCAGGTTCAGCAACTCCGGTGCGTCCTGGCCCAGATCGGTGTCGAGCAGTCGCATCAACCGCAGGAAGAGCCCCACCTGGAGGCGCATGCCGGGCAGTTGCAGGGAGGAGAGCACAAGATGCGCGCCGGGCAGGGAGACGGCGCGCAGCACGGGGTTGACCTCGCCGCCGACACCGCCCGCGCTCACGAGGATGAGCCGTTCGGTGCGTTCGGGGAACTGGTACGCGAACTGCATCGCCACTCCCCCGCCCAGCGAATGCCCGACCAGCGTGGCGGACTCGATGTCGAGGGTCGTCAGCAGATCGCGTACGCCGTTGGCGTAGGCGGCCACCGAGTAGTCGGCGCGCGGCTTGTCGGACGCGCCGTGGCCGAGCAGGTCCGGTGCGATCACCGTGTGGCTGCGGGCGAGGTCGGGGATCAGGTCGGCCCAGGTGGCGGAGGAGTCGCCGATGCCGTGGATCAGGACGAGCGCCGGGCCCTCGCCGGCCATCCGGTACGCGCGCCGGTAGCCGTGCACGACACGGTGGCGCAGGCGCAGTTCCGCGTCGTTCACGGAGCGCAGCCGCGGGGTGCGCCGGGGGTGCGGGGGCGGTGAGTCGTCCACGGGCTGACCTCCCGTTCCCGGCCGCCGCGAGGGCGGCCGACGCAGTTCACGAGCCGCCGGGAGGACGGCTCCGAGGCCGTCCGGCGGGCGGCCGAGAGCTCTTCCCTCCAGCGTAGGGCCCCTGTCCCACAAGGGATTTCCGGGAGGTTTCGCCTCCGCTAAGCGGGCGAACCTGCCCGGACCGAAACCGGATTGTCAGTGGCGGACGGCAAGCTGGGTCCAGGACCAGTGTCACGACAAGCCGACCGGGAGAGCCGTCCGATGCCGACCGCCGTACTGACCGAACACGAACGCGCCGCCGTGCAGGCCTATCTCCGTCTCCTCCAGACGGTTCGAGCAGCGTTCGACGGCCCGCCTGACGGGGGCCGACCACCCATGGTGCCGCCGGCCGTCCTCGCCGAGGCGGAGCGGGCGCTGGCGGAGGCCGGACTCGCGGGCAACGAGGAGGAGTTCTTCCGGCTGCTGCAGGCGTGGTGTCCGGAGCCGGGCTGGTCGTGAGCTACGGCGGGGGCGGGGTGTGGGGTGCGGCCCCCGGAGTTGGGGCGGGACGAGGGCTTGGGCCCGTGTCGGGGCCGGGATCGAGGCGGGGACGGGGACCGGGAGCCGGGATGAGGTTCGGCGGCACGGTGGAAGCAGCCCGGCCATGACCTGCGCCGGCTTCCAGGTCCTGGCCAGGGGCTGCTCCTGTCCCAACCCCTGCTCCTGCTCCTGTGGGAGAGCGACCGGGAGGCCGGTGGATCTCCGCGCCGTGACGTGCCCGGAGCGACGCCCCTCCGGCGAGGCTGTCGTCGAGGAACGCGGACAGTTCGGAGAGCGCGTCCAGGGCCCGTTGGAGCGCTGGGCGCCGCTCACCGTGCGCGACGGCGATCAGGAACCAGATGACGGGATCGGCCCACACCCTCCGTTCGGGCTCGGCCAGCAGGTCGCAGAACTCCCGGTAGCTGCGCAGCCGCCCCTCGGGTTCGAGGAGGGCGTCCGTGCCGATGCTGGACTGGGTCGCGTAGTAGATCTCGCAGGCGGCGAAGGCCGCGTGCACCTTCTGCAACAGGCCGGGCAGCCGCGTGTCGTCGTTCCCGGCCAGCCGCAGGAAGGGCAGGTCGTGACGGGTTCGGGTCATCTGTGCGAACAGGCAGGCGGTCATCCACACGCTGGACCCGAGGACGACCCCCTTCCCGGCGAACCAGACCGCGCCCTTGCCCTCCATCTCCCGTGGTTCGGCGAGGACCTGCGCGGGCGGGTAACAGCCGTGGCGTTCCACGGAGGTGGCGTAGAGGGAGAGCCGGTGGTGCACCTCGGCCGTGTGCCACCGCAGGGGGTTGAGGTAGGCCGTCGTCCGGGTCTCCCGCTGGACGCGCTCGCTGTCGCGCCGCTGCTGCCGGCTGGACAGCCACGCGAGCGTCAGGGAGATGGCGCCCGAGGTCACCGCGGAGACCAGGGTCACGGAGAGGGCGTCCATGTGGCTGCCTCTTTCGCACGGGATCGGTCGACGGAGGGGGCGGCGGCACGGCGACCGGCGTCGGGGAGGGGCGTCGGGGAGGGGCGGCCACGGCGGGCCCGACCCGAGGAGCCGACGCCCGGATTCGTCCGTCGCGCACGTCACGGACCCGCCTCGCGGCCCGGTTCACGACGCGGTTCACACCTCAGTTCACTGCCGGCCGCCGAACTGCCAGAGGTGGACCTCGACTTCGGCGTAGCGGTCAGCGGCGTGCCGGTCGGCCGTGAGGACGGCACGAGCGGCGTCGGGATCCGGCGCGCGCACCAATGCGGCCGTCCCCAGCCAGGTGCGGCCGTCGTCGGAGAGCAGGGGCCCGTAAGCGATCAACTCGTCGCGCTCGGTGGGCGGAACAGGATCGGGAAGCTCGAAGGTGCCGGTGCCGGCCTCCCGTCCCTCGCCGAGGCCGAGCACCAAGTAGCGGGTGCCGCCGGTCCGGCCGCCGGGGAAGTCCCACATCGTGCGCCCCAGCAGGTTCCGCCACCGGCGCAGCATCACGTCCCGGTACACGCCCGCCTGATAGCCCGGTTCGTCGAACGCGAACGCGCGGGCGGCACGGGCGTCCGGCAGGTCGACGATGTGCACACTGCCGGTGGCGACGTCGTCCTCACCGGGTCCCGAGAGGGTCGGCCCGCGAGCGATCATCTCCTTCGCGTACCCGTCCATGTAGGACCAGTGGTCCTCCAACAACTCGTCGCGCAGCGCCTGGGAGTCGGCCCGGTCGCGGTGATAGCAGAAGAACTCCATGACCACACTCTGTACCACCGGACACCCGGCCGCCCCCGACGAGGAAAAGCCGGCCGCGAACCCGACACCGAAGGACGCCGAGGCCCACCGGGACGGGACGGGCCCGGGGCGGGTCGGCGAAATGTCCCGGCCCCGCTCTCCCCCGCCCGGCGATACTCCGCTGCATGGCATTGACCCAACAACTCGCCCGCGTGCCTCTTCACTACCTCGACCGGTGTCGTGAAGCCTCGACCTCGTCACCGGACGGCGATCCTCTCTGGAATCCTCCCGAGGACGACACGCTGGATCTCGACGGGGCGATCTGGGAACTGCTCCGGTTCTGTCGGCAGATGCGGCCGGGCCACCCGGGTATCGGAATCCTGGAACGGAGCATCGACGGGGACGCCGAGGCCCCGGTCGCCTTCCTCGATCACATCGAGTTCTACGACGGCTTCGGCGGACCGCCCGCGCTGCTGGACCCCTCCGCGGTGACCGAGGTAGCGCGTGGCCTCGCCGGCCTGCACATCGATCCGCTGCTGACGACACTCCCCGCCTACCGGGCGGCAGGGGGCCTGGAGGGCTTCGGCGGAGACCCCGCGAGCTACTTCACGGAAGGGCTCGCCCGCCTGCGGAGCTTCTACCGTGTCGCCGGTCGGCGTGGCTGGGCCGTGGTGGTCTGGGTCGACTGACGGGTGCCGAAGGCGTCGGTCGAGCCAAGAACCACGAGGCCCGTTTCGGTGTCGAGCGTACGGAGCCCGAGCCTGTTCCGTTCCTGCCCGTCCCTCCCTCGCCCGCACCCTCCCCGGGCGAGTCCGGGCGGTGCCCCTCTCGGTACAACTCACCTGCCGTGCAACGTACTTAGCCTGTCGGAGCGTGCGGGACCGTCACCGCTGTGCCCACCAGGTCGCCCGTCAGCGTCCAGCGGCCGTCGAAGGACCCGACGGAGTGTCCGTCCACCACCGGTCCGGGGACGAGGAGTTGGGCCCGGAAGCGGCCCGTGAGGGGGTCGGTCGGGGTGGCGCCGGGCGCTGTCGGCGTGACGGAGATGTCGATGTCCGCCTCGGAGAAGTCCAGCCACTCGCCGGTGAGGGGGAACCACGCCTTGTAGACCGACTCCTTGGCGCTGAAGAGGAGGCGGTCCCAGTGCACGGCGGGAGTCCGGGCCCGCAGGCGGGCGAGGCGGTCCGACTCGGCGGGCAGGGCGATGGCTTCGAGGACACCGGCCGGCAGCCCCTTGTGGGGTTCGGCGTCGATGCCGAGCGAGGCGAGGTCCGTGGCACGGGCGAGGGCGGCGGCGCTGTAGCCGTCGCAGTGGGTCATGCTGCCGACGAGACCGGCGGGCCACTGCGGGGCCCCGCGCTCGCCGGGCAGCACGGGGGCCGGGGGAACGCCCAGCTTCTCCATGGCCCGCCGGGCGCAGAAGCGCACGGTCGCGAACTCGCGCCGCCGTTTCGCCACGGCACGGGTCAGGAGCGCCTGCTCCTCGGGGTACAGCGGCGCGGCCTCGGCCTCGTCACCGTGGCTCTCCACGGCCACCACCGACTCCGGGAGCAGTTCCTCCATCACCGGCTTTGACCTCCATCGGCAGAATGCGGCGCAGCGTGCCCGGCTGTCCCGGACGCTTGCGCCATTCTCGCGGGTAACCCACCGAGACCTCTTCGAAGCGCACACCCTCGTGCCAGGTGGTCCGGGGGATGTGCAGGTGTCCGTAGACCATGGTCTCGACGCGGAACCGGCGGTGCCAGTCGGCGGTCGCGGCCGTGCCGCACCACATGGCGAACTCGGGGTAGCGCAGGATGTCCATCGGGTGCCGGTCCAGCGGATAGTGGTTGACGGGGACCACCGGCAGGCCGTCGGGGAGTCCGGCGAGTCGGCGTTCGGTCTCGGCGACGCGGGCCCGGCACCAGGCCTCGCGGCTCGGGTAGGGGTCGGGGTGGAGCAGGTACTCGTCGGTGCAGACGACCCCGGTCTCGTGGGCGTAGGCCAGGCCCTGGTCCTTGTCGGCGCAGCCCGCCGGCAGGAACGAGTAGTCGTAGAGCAGGAAGAGCGGGGCGATGACGGCCGGGCCGCCGGGGCCGTCCCAGACGGGGTAGGGGTCCTCGGGGGTGACGACGCCCAACTCCCGGCACAGGGAGACCAGATGGTCGTAGCGGGCGACGCCCCGGAGCTGGACGGGGTCCTTCGGGTGGGTCCACAGCTCGTGGTTGCCGGGGACCCAGACGACCTTGCGGAAGCGGCCGGCGAGTGTCTCCAGGGCCCAGCGGATGTCGTCGACGATCTCGCCGATGTCCCCGGCCACCAGGAGCCAGTCCCGGTCCGTCTCCGGGCGCATCCCTTCGACTATCGCGCGGTTCTCGGGATAGCCGATGTGCAGGTCACTGATGGCGAGCAGGTTCCCGCCATCGCCGTCGATCGGCCGCACGCGGTACCCCCGAAGAACCGTGGACATCGGACGGCAACACAAGAACACAGCGGCCGCCGGGGGACAAGGAGGCACCAGTCGGGGAGGTCCGCCGGAAGATCGGTGAATCCGTAACATCCCTGTAGCAGCAGAGGGGTTCCGCGCCCCCTATGATCGCCCCAACACCACCGTCTCGAACCGGCCTTGGCCCATGACGGCCGGGTGTACCTCCCCCATCCCTGGCCGGGCCCGGCCTGCTCCGCCGTGCCCGGAAACCGTGAAAGGTGGCCTGCATGGGCTCTCGCGTACGCGTCTGGCTCAACCGCACGTACGCGGAGAACGTGTTCTTCATCGATCAGCTGCGAAGTAATCCGCAGCATCGTGCGGTCGAGGTCCATGCCACCCACGGGGACCCCGACTCCCCCGTCCTGGCCGCGGCGGACACCGCCGAGCCCGAGCCGGACGGGCTGTCGCCGCGCGCCTACGTCGAGTACGCGCTCGACCTCTGCGCCCGGCGCTCGATCGACGTGTTCGTGCCGGTCCTGCACCAGGCGGCGATCGTGGCGCAGCGTGCGGAGTTCGCCGCCGTGGGCACGGCGCTGCTGGCCCCGCCCGCGGAGGCGGTCGCGGTCTTCCACGACAAGGCCACCGCGTACCAGGCGGTCGAGTCCGTGGGTGTTCCGGTGCCTCCGTGGTGGCGGGTGCGGACGGAGGAGGAGCTGGTCACCGCGGTCGAGTCGCTGGAGGCGGCGGGTCAGCGGGCCTGCTTCAAGCCGGCCGCGGGAGCGGGCGGAGTGGGCTTCCGCGTCATCACCCGCACGCCGTTCTCCCTCATGCATCTGAACGGTTTTCCCAGCGCGTACGTCCCTCTCGACCTGGTCGTGGAGGCGCTGCGCGCGGCCGAGGAGCCCGTCGACTGGCTGGTGATGCCGCACCTCGGGCAGCCCGAGGTGTCGGTGGACTGTCTGACCGGGCCGGACGGCCGGGTGCGCATGGCGATCGGGCGGACCAAGAACGGGCGCCGTCGCGGTTTCACCCTGCACCCCTCCTGGATCGAGCCGGCGCGGCTGCTCGCGGAGGCGTTCGGACTGAAGCACCTGTCGAACATCCAGTTCCGGATGTACGGCGACCAGCCGGTCCTGATGGACGTGAACACCCGTCCGGCGGGCGGGCTGCACCAGCTCGCGCAGTGCGGTGTGAACGCCCCGTGGGCGGCTGTGCAGTTGGCGTTGGGCGAGGAGACGGGCGATATCGTTCCGCCGTTCCTCGCGCAGGACTACACGGTGGTGTCGGGGCCGCGTCCGGTGCGTCCGGTGTCGCTGCCGCACCAGCGGACGGCGGCGGCCGTGGCGGTGCCCATGCTGCCGGCGGTGCCGGCTCAGCCCACGGACTCCCCGTCCGGCCCGCACGGGGCGGCCCCCGCGAACGCGTCGGGATCCGCGGCGTCCTCACCGGTCGGCCAGGTGAACACATCGGCCTCGGCGGCCGCCGCCCCGGCGGGAAGCGCCGCCATCGCACCGGCCTAGGACGGACGGTGCCGGCGACGGGTACCGGGCCGGCGGCTGGATCGGGCGTCGACGGACTTGTAGGTTCCCGGCATGAGCGGTGACGGCGGGGCACGGATCCGGTGCGCCCAGGAGGCGGACGCGGCCGTGATCGCGCGCGTCCACATGGCGTCGCGGTCGGCGGCCATGCCGTATCTGCCTCCGCAGAAGCGGGACCACGAACAGGTCACCCGTTGGGTCCGGGACGTCCTGTTCGTGGAGTGCCGCGTGTGGGTCGCGGTGTGCGACGCGGAGGTCGTCGGTTACGCGGCCCTGGACGGCGACATGCTCGAACACCTCTATCTGCGCCCGGACGTCCGCCGACGGGGTGTCGGCACGCTGCTGCTCGACGAGGTGCGGCGGCACAGTCCTGACGGGGTGTCCCTGCACGTCTTCCAGCGGAACACCGCCGCCCGCGCGTTCTACGAGCGGCACGGTTTCACCGTCGTCGAGGCCGGCGACGGTAGCGGCAACATGGAGAACCTGCCCGACCTGACGCTCCGCTGGACACCGGAGGGCACCCGGCGGTGAACCGGCTCCCGTGTCCGGGACCTCAGGCCGCCGCGCGTTCGGCCCGGGGGCGGCGGCGCAGGGTGGCGGATTCCAGAGCGGGCGGAAGGTAGTCCTGGTCGAGGATGCCGACGTCGGTGCCCGGCGGGACGATCTCGTCGATGCGGTCCAGCACGTCGTTCCCGAGGACGACGTCGAGGCCGGTGAGGGGTGACCGCCACCCCGATCGCGGCGTTCACGCTCAACTCCCGATCCCACTCCGGTAGTTGGTTGAAGGCCCGAAATCCGCCCGGCATCTTGACAGCGCGATTGGTCCATACCAACTTGGTTGCGCACCTCTCTGCACTCCCGAACACCCCCATTCCCCAGGGAGATCGCGTGCGCATCACACAGCTCAGACGCTCCAGACATCGCTTCCTCGCCCTCCTCGGCACGGCCGCGCTGGCCCTGGCCGGGGCGGTCGCCCTGCCCGGTACGGCGCAGGCGGCCAACATCCTGACCAACCCCGGCTTCGAGACGGGCGGCCTCTCCCCCTGGTCCTGCTCCGGCAACCTGGGCTCCATCGTCTCCAGCCCCGTCCACGGGGGCACCAAAGCCCTCGCGGGCGCGGTGAGTTCGAGCGACAACGCGCAGTGCACCCAGACCGTGTCGGTCCAGCCGAACACGACGTACAGCCTCAAGGGCTGGGTCCGCGGCAGCTACGTCTACCTGGGCGTCGACGGCGGCGCCTCGACCTGGACGTCCTCCCCCTCGGCGTACAGCCAGCTCAGCGTCTCCTTCACCACCGGCGCGTCACAGACCAGCGCGAAGATCTACGTGCACGGCTGGTACGCGCAGGGCACCTACTACGCCGACGACATCAGCCTGGACGGTCCCGGCGGCGGAGGAGGCTCCGACACACAGGCGCCGACCGCGCCCACCGCTCTGACCTCGACCGGCAAGACCTCCTCCAGCGTGTCGCTGTCGTGGGCCGCGTCGAGCGACAACGTCGGCGTCACCGCGTACGACATCTACAGCGGCTCCAACCAGCTGCTCAGCGTGTCGGGCACCAGCGCGACCGTCAGCGGGCTGTCCGCCAGTACCGCCTACACCTTCACCGTCAAGGCGCGGGACGCGGCCGGGAACACCTCCGGCGCCTCCAACTCCCTGAGCGTCACGACGAACGCGGGCGGCGGTGGCGGCACCGGCTTCAAGCAGGCCGCGCCCTACCTGTACGAGGGCTGGGGCGACCCGCCGAACCCGACGACGGTGATGAACGCGACCGGCGTCAAGTGGTTCACGATGGCGTTCGTCCTGGACTCCGGTGGCTGCACCCCGAGTTGGGACAGCAGCCGGCCGCTGACCGGCGGGGTCGACCAGACCGCGATCAACCAGATCCGTTCCGCGGGCGGTGACATCGTGCCGTCGTTCGGCGGCTGGCAGGGCAGCAAGCTCGGCGCCAACTGCTCCTCGGCGAGCGCACTCGCCGGTGCGCTGCAGAAGGTGATCGACGCCTACGGCCTCAAGGCGATCGACATGGACATCGAGAACACCGACGAGTTCGAGAACGAGGCCGTCCAGGCGAAGATCCTGACGGCGCTGAAGACCGTCAAGGCCAACAACCCCGGCCTGAAGACGATCGTCACCTTCGGCACCTCGACGACCGGCCCGACCTACTACGGCAACCGGCTCATCGAGCAGGCCCAGTCCCTGAACGCCAACATCGACGTCTTCACCATCATGCCGTTCGACTTCGGCGGCGGCTCCGACATGTACGGCAACACGGTCAACGCGGCCGAGGGGCTGAAGACCAAGCTGAAGTCGACCTTCGGCTGGGACGACGCGACGGCCTACTCGCACATCGGCATCTCCGGCATGAACGGTCTCTCCGACCAGCAGGAGACGACCACACCGGCGATCTGGACCCAGATCCGCGACTGGTCGAACACCCACCACATCGCCCGGCTCGCCTACTGGTCGGTCAACCGCGACCGGTCCTGCCCCGGAGGCGGCGTGGTGAGCAACTGCTCCGGCATCAGCCAGAGCACCTGGCAATTCACGTCGATCACGGCCGGCTTCACGGGCTGAGACCGGCAGCGGGGCGGCCGCACGGCGGTGCGGCGGCTCGGCGGGACGACGCGGCGGGCCGCCCGGAGATCCGGGCGGCCCGTCGCGTTACGCTCCCCGCACGACCGGCGTCAGCAGAAAGGCCCGCGGTGACCAGCACACTTTCCGAGGGGAACACCCCGCCCCGCGCCCGACTGGGCAGTTGGCCCACCCCTCTCGAACCGGCACCGCGGCTGGCGGCGGCGCTCGGCCTCGGCCCCGACGACCTGTGGGTCAAACGCGACGACCTCACCGGTCTGGGCGCCGGCGGCAACAAGATCCGCAAACTGGAGTGGACCTGCGGCGCGGCGCTCGCCGCCGGCGCCACCGTGCTGGTGACGACCGGTGCGGCGCAGTCCAACCACGCCCGGCTGACGGCCGCCGCGGGCGCCCGGCTGGGCCTGCGGGTCGTCCTCGTCCTCGCGGGCCCCGCACCGGAGTCCGGGCCCTCCTCCGGTTCCCCCGCGAACACCACGCCCGCCTCGGGCAACCTCGCGCTCGACGCTCTCTTCGGCGCCCGGGTCGTCTGGGCGGACGACCGCGACCGGATCGCCGCGCGGGCGGACCAGGTCGTCCGAGAACTGCGGGCGGCCGGCGAGGTCCCGGCGCTGATCCCCTTCGGCGGGTCCAGCCCGCTGGGCGCCCGCGGCTACGCCGTGTGCGCGGACGAACTCATCGACCAGGCACCGGACGTGGCGAACGTGGTCGTCGCGCTCGGCTCGGGCGGCACGATGGCGGGGCTCGTCGCGGGACTGGGCGACGGACGGGTCCTCGGCGTGCACGTCGGAGCCGTCGACGAGCCCGCC
This sequence comes from Streptomyces sp. NPDC005302, assembly GCF_040607345.1. Lineage (NCBI taxonomy): Bacteria > Bacillati > Actinomycetota > Actinomycetes > Kitasatosporales > Streptomycetaceae > Streptomyces > Streptomyces sp. NPDC005302. Next base: position 70,788 of record NZ_JBEXGN010000019.1, on the reverse strand, counting down.
CGCACCGTCGCGGACCTGGTCTCGGAGCTGTGCGGCAGACCCTGCGACCCACGCGCGCTGCGGGTGCGCCACGACCAGGTCGGAGCGGGCTACGCCACGCTCACCGAGCCGGTCATGGACGCCCTGGCCCTGGCCGCGCGGACGGAGGGCATCGTCCTCGACCCGGTCTACACCGGGCGGGCGATGGCCGGGCTGGCCGCCGCCGTCGCGGACGGCGACATCGCCCCCGGTCAGCGCACCGTCTTCCTGCACACCGGAGGCCTGCCCGGCTTCTTCGGCCACCCCACGGCGGTCGCCAGGGCGGAGGCCGGACTGCTCGGTCCACCGGACGCCGCCACGACGCCCCGATCGACTCCCTGAGTCCAGGGGGACGTCGGGCCCGGGACAACGACAGAGCCGCCTACTTGAGGTAGCCCAGGCCCGGGTGCACGGCGGTGTACCCGTCGACCAGGGCGCGTGCCACGTTCACGGAGTCCACGAGCGGGTGCAGGGCGAAAGCCTTCACCGCTGTCGTACGGGACCCGGAGGCGGCGGCGGAGAGCACCTCGCGCTCGACCGCCTTGACCGCGCAGACCAGGCCGGTGGCGTGGCCGGGCAGCGGGTCGACGGCGACGGGATGGGCGCCGTTCGCGTCGACCAGGCAGGGCACCTCGATGACGGCCTCGCTGTCGAGCGCGCTCAGCGTGCCCCGGTTGCGGACGTTGAGGATCAGGGTGGTGCGCTCGTCGCGGGCGATGGCCCGCATCAGGGCGAGCGCCACCTTCTCGTAGCCGCCCGACAGGTCGTCCGCGTCCCGTTCACCGGCGCCTGCCGCGTCCCGGTTCTCCGCCATGTAGGTGGCCTCGCGCTCGGCGCGCGTACGGTCCCAGGCGCTCAGGGCGGCGGCGTCCGGGCGTTTCATCTCGTCGTAGAAACCGGCCTGTTGGTCGCGCAGGAACGCGCCGCGGGTCCGGTCGGCCTCCTGGTAGGCGCGGACGGTCTCGCGGTTGAAGTAGTAGTAGTGCAGGTACTCGTTGGGGATCGCGCCGAGCGACCGGAGCCACTCGGCGCCGAAGAGCTTGCCCTCCTCGAAGGAGCCGAGCAGGGCGGGGTCGGCGAGCAGGCGCGGGAGTTCGTCACGGCCCGCGACGCGCAGTCCCCGTACCCAGCCGAGGTGGTTGAGCCCGACGTAGTCGATGAACGCCTCGCGCGGATCGGCGCCGAGGACCCGCGCGATCCGGCGGCCGAGGCCGACCGGCGAGTCGCAGATCCCGATCACCCGGTCGCCGAGGTGGCGGGACATGGCCTCGGTGACCAGGCCGGCCGGGTTGGTGAAGTTGATGACCCAGGCGTCAGGCGCGAGGCGGGCCACGCGCCGGGCGATGTCCACGGCGACGGGCACCGTGCGCAGGCCGTACGCAATGCCGCCGGCGCCCACCGTCTCCTGGCCGAGGACACCGAGGCCGAGGGCGACCCGCTCGTCTTCGGCGCGTCCCTCCAGGCCCCCGACCCGGATCGCGGAGAACACGAAGTCGGCGCCGCGCAGCGCCTCGTCGAGGTCGGTGGTGACCGTCACCTCCGGGGCGTCGGGCACATCGGCGGCCTGCTCGGCGAGGACCCGGGCGACGGCGGAGAGCCGGTCCGCGTCCAGGTCGTGCAGCACGACCTGGGTGACGCGGCCCTCGGCACGGTCGCCGAGGAGCGCCCCGTGGACGAGCGGCACACGGAATCCGCCGCCGCCGAGAATGGTCAGCCTCACGCAAGTACCACCTTCGCAGTTCGTCCGGGGCCACGGGCCGCGGCGAGGGTCACGCCACGGCCACCCGGACGCCCGTTCCTTCCGGGGCGGACCGCTCGACCGGGCCAGGGGCTCCCGCGTCGTCCCACGTCACGCGTCCCGGGCCCGTGGCCGGTGTCGTCGCTCCGCCGGCACGCCGTGAACAGTACTCGGCGCCGTCGGGCTTTCCCCGCAGCGCCGTGAGCGCGGCTCACCGGCACCTCGTAGCCGGTCGGCGCGGTCCCCACAAGTGGTCCTGGGCCCTACGCGTGGCCAGGCGCACCGTGTTTCCATTCCAGCCCGGTGTCCGTCACGTTGCGGAAGGCTACTGATGAAGCGTCAATTACTCTCCCTGGCAGGTTTGTTGGGTGCGTTCTCGCTCGGTCTGGGTTCGTCGGCCGCGGCGGCCGGCGCACCCGTGTGGACCGAGACGGGAACCTCGTACGTCGACTCGCTGAGCGGCGGCCAGGGGCTGGCCAGCCGGGCGGACGGGTCGCTGCTGCACCGCGGGCTCCTGACCATCCCGCTCGGCCTGCGGATCAAGGGCTGGAACCACGTGGGCGACCCCGACATCGCCCAGGGGAACGTGTTCGACGCCTACCAGGGGCCCGACTCCGCGACGACGAAGATGTTCGCCGTCACCACCCCCGCCGGGAAACGCTACGAGTACGTCCACCGGCTCGACCCGGGCGAGAAGCTGAACAACTCCTTCGCCACGGTGTCGCCCGACGGCCAGTGGCTGGTGTCGGGTGAGTGGGGCGACCAGGACCGTCTCCAGGTGTTCCCCGCCCCGCTGCTGAACCCGTCGACCCCGCGCACCGGTGGCGCCCTTCCGCAGGCGGGTCAGATCACCTTCGACAGGCCGGTCCGCGACATCCAGGGCTGTGACTTCGTCGACGCCACACGGCTGCTGTGCGCCTCGGACGACGGCTCGCGCACGCTGTTCCCGGAGGACCGGCCGCTCCTCCAGGTCGACTTGGAGCACGCGGTGGACGGCCGACCGGTCACGGGACACGTCACCAGCCTCTTCGCCCTGCCGCAGCGCGGCGTGTGCGACGGGACGTACGAGGCGGAGGGCGTCGACTACGACCCGGCGAGCGGGACGCTGCGCGCCGAGGTCGTCCCGCCGGGCGTGTGCGCCGTCGCCACCTCCGTGTACGCGTACCGGCTGCGGTAGCCGGGCCCGCCCGGCCGGCATGGACGGCCGGGCACCTCCCGCCCGCGGCGAGCCGGACGGGCGGCCGGACCCGTGGCCCGGGACCCGTGACCCGGACGGGAGGTGACCACCGCGTCGAAGTCCTCGTCGGCCAGGAGTCGTCGAGGTCGATGGTGCTCAAGGTCCGTGGTGCTCAAGGTCCATGGTGGTCGCGGTCCATGGTGGTCAAGGCCCATGGTGGTCGGGGTCCGCTCCTGTGCGGCATGCTGGTGCCGTACGTCCGAGCCGCCCCGCCCGGGGCCCGGCCCCAGGGAGTCCGTCATCGCAGGCCGGCAGCGCGCGAGGGACCGGACAGCGGCACCCGTCCGCATCGGCGCGCGGGAAGCGCGGACGCGCGGACGCCTCGGGGACACCGGCTGTCCGCTCCACCGACGCGGCCCGCGCGTGACGAACGACCGGCCGAAGTCCCTGGGCACCGCCGGGCGCACGCCCCCGCACGCGCTGCCGCAACGGATCGCGGACACCGAACCGGGCGCATGAGCGGCGACCGGTCCGCGCCCGAGCGGCTGCTCGCCGTGCTCGCCGCCTTCGACCACGCCCACCCGGCGCTGTCCCTCACGGCCATCAGCCGCAGGGCCGGCCTCAGCCTCACCACCGCCCACCGGCTCGCGGCCGCCCTCACCGCGTGGGGCGCGCTGGAGCGGGACGCCGACGGGATCTACCACGTGGGGCTGCGCCTGTGGGAGACGGCCGCGCTCGCCCCGCGCGGTCTGGCGCTGCGGCAGGTCGCCCTGCCGTATCTGGAGGACCTCTACGAAGCGACCCATGAGAACGTCCAGCTGGCGGTCCGCGACGGTGACGAGGTCGTCTACATCGAGTGGATCTCCGGACGCTCGGCCGTCGGCGTCCGTATCCAGGTGGGCGCGCGCTGGCCCCTGCACGCGACCGGCGTCGGCCTCGCGCTGCTCGCCCACGAGGCCCCCGCCCTCCAGGACACCTACTGCGCGGGCCCGTTGGCCGCCTTCACCCCGCACACGATCACCGACCCGTCCCTCCTGCGCCGCACCCTCGCCGAGGTACGCCGTACCGGCGTCGCGGTGAGCAGCCGCCAGGTCACCGACGACGCCCTGTCGGTGGCGGCTCCGGTCCACGGCCCGACGGGAACGGTCACCGCCGCCGTGTCGGTCGTGGTCCCGTACTCCGGCGCACGGACCCCGGCCCTGATACCGGCGGTGCGGCTGGCGGCCCGGGGGATCTCCCGGGCCCTGGGGTGGCGGCCCGAAGCCTGACGGGACGGCCGGCGGGGACGGTGACCTGATCCCGTACGGGCTCCGGCTCGTCAGTCGCCGTCGAGGTGGATCTCCAGATCCGGCTGTGCGGCGCAGCGGCGGGCGAGCGCGTGCACGGCGTCGAGGAGCGCCACGGTCTTCGCGTCCCCGCACCGCGCCCGGGTCGCCTCGATCTCGGAGACGAACTGCGGCATGTCGGCCACGGTCAGGATCAGACTGCGGTACGGATCGACGCGGCTCAGCAGGGGAAGCCCGCTGTCCGCGCACACCCCGGCGAAGGTGTCGCCGGAACGCCCCACGCTCTCCAGGTACCGCAGCGTCCGCCCCCTGGTGCTGGTACCGGTCCGGGTCACGTGCACCAGGCTGACGTGCATACCCATGGACGCCCTCGCTCCTACGGTCGCGTACGTCGTAGCGCGATCACGTTGTCCGTGACCGTCGCCGTCCGCCCCTCGGGGCCGGTGGCCGTTCGCCGGGGCGCCTCGGCTCGTTCGATGTGCCAGGCGTCGTCCAGCAGAAGGGACGAGACGACTTCGTCGGGGGTGGGGAAACGGATGTCCTGGCCCGCCTGCCAGGACCAGGGTGCCAGTGAGGCGTGCTCGATCACGATCAGCAGGCCACCGGGGGCCACCGCGTGGGCGGCCCGGCGCAGGACCTCTTCGCGGGAGATGGTGACCGGCGTGTGGAAATAGGTGGCGGTGACCAGGTCGTACATTCCGTCGGGGAAGGTCTCGGCCAGGTCGTGCCGGCGGGGCATGACCCGGTCCGTCACGCCGGTGGCCGCGGCTCCCGCGGCCACCCGCCGGAGCGCCGTGTGCGACACGTCGACGGCCGTGACGTGCCAGCCGAGCCCCGCGAGCCAGAGTGCGTCTCCGCCGTGTCCGCAGCCCAGGTCCAGTGCGGTGCCCGGCTCGGACGCCAGGTGCTCGACGAGGCCCGTCAGGACGACGTTGGGCCGGGTGCCCCACTGCGCGTCCATCCCGGCGTAGTGCTTCTCCCAGAAGGCTGCGGAGTCCGTGCTGCTGTCGTTCATGGGGTCCTTTCGGGCCCCCGGTCGGCGGGCCACTCGTGGGTCGGGCCCCACCGGGGCTCCCACGGGAGTCCGGGGTGGCGTTCCGGTCCGAACCCGAGCATGCGAGCACCCCTGCGTGACTCGCAACCGACCATGCAGTTTCGGCAAATCGCCGCCACGGGCGCCCCGAGGAAGGACGTGCCGGACGCGGTCGGGCCCCTCTGCAAGGGCTGCGGCGCCGTCACGGGCTTGCCCTCCCCGGCGTGCTTGGGCGCACGAGCCGCTCATCCCGCGCTGCCGTCGCGTCGAGCCTGGTCCGAGCACCCGCGAGGGCTGCTCGCCGGTGTGCGTTCTCCCAGCCCCGCGAGCAGCCGGCGGTCCCTCGGAGCGCCGGCCCGGTCCAGGCGGATGTTCAGCAGGCGGCGGGCGGGCTCGCAGCGGCCCGCCGCGACGAGCGCGTGGAACAGCGTCTCCTCCACCACCTCGCGCTGGGCCGCGCTGCCGCCGACGCGGGTGAGGACCGGGAGGAGGTCGGTGAGACCCTCGGCCGCGTCGGTGAAGCGTTCCTCGACGAGGGCGGCGAGGGCCTCGCAGAGCGGGGCGACCACTGCCCGCTGCACCGCGTCGGCGCCCGCGGCGTGGTCGCGGAGGCGGCGCAGCGCCGGGAGGTCACCGGCGGCCGTGAGAGCGATCGCCGCATGCAGGGCGGTGAAGGCCGTGGCCGGGCGTTCCACCTGCTCGGGGGCGACGCTGTCGAGGACGTCCGACGCCGGTACGCGGCCCCGCCAGCTGTCGCTGAGCCTGGCCCGCCACAGCAGGGACCCGGAGTCCACGAGCGCCCGCACTCCGGTCACCCGGCCCGGGGCCAGCTGGGCGAACCAGCGTCTGCGGACGGCGGCGGCGTCGTCCAGCGCCAGTTCGTGCAGGGCGACATGCCAGGAGAAGTGGGCCCGGTGGACGGCTCCCCGGCCCTGACCGGAGACCCAGGCGTCCAGCCAGTCGCGGCCCTTCGCGTGGGCGCCGGACTCGTAGTGGACGTGGGCCAGCGCGTGCACGGCGTGCCCGGCGGCGGGCTCGGCGGCGAGCGCGTGCTGGGCCAGCTCGGCCGCCTCCTCGTAGCGGCCCTGTTCCTGGCGCAGGAAGGCGAGCAGCGAGACCGGGAACCAGTGTCCGTCGTAGGCGGGCGAGGCCTGTTCGACCAGCTTCAGCGCGTAGGCGGTGTCGAGGTCGTTGATGCCGGAGAAGGCGATGGTGGGCACGGCCGCGGCGAGGGCCAGGGCGTCGGCCGGGTGCGCGGCGAGGTGGGCGAGCAGGGCGCCCGCGCCGGAGTCCGGGGGGTCGGCGCGCACCCGGCGGGTCACCACCTCGACGAAGGAGCGTTCGCGTTCGTCGGCCCGCTCCCGCGCGGCGCGGCGCGCGTCGGCCAGTGCTCCCGGTACGTCGACGTCGGCGCCGCCCTCGTGGCCGAGCAGGGCGAGGGCGGCGTGCCCGAGGGCGAAACCGGGGTCGAGCGCGACGGCGCGGCGGAAGGCGTCCTCGGCGCCCGCCCTGACCTTGAGGACCCGTTCGAGTCCGGTGCGGTGGGCGGCCGCCGCCTCGGCGTGGGTGGACAGCGGGAGCCCGTGGGAGTCCAGGGGACGGCGGCGGGCGGTTCGTCGCGGCGGGACGAGGAGGGTGAGCAACTGGCGTGCCAGGTCCGCTGCTTGGGCGCGGATCTCGGGGACCGCCGTGGTCTCCCAGAGTTCCCCGCGGCGTGGCGCCCCCAGGGTGAACAGGGCGAGCCCGGTCCGCCCCGACGCGTCGGTGAGCCGTCCGTCGCGGGTCGCCACGCCGAGGCCGAGCGGTCCGGGGACGGCCGCGCCGGCGGCGAACAGGCGGCGCCACAGGGGGTCTTCGGGGCGCGGTCCCGGTCCGGTGCAGTCGATCACCCAACCGGCCTCCAGGCGTCGGCCGTTGGAGAGGGTGACCAGGAGGGTGCCGTCGGGCCGTACGGCCGTGTCGGTGACCCGGCCCGCGTGCACACGCAGCCGGCGGGCCGTTCTCGCCCGGTCCAGGGACTCGGCCGTGACCGGTGCCATGCGGTGGCGGTGCGTGTTCCACAGGGCACCCTCGCGCTCCAGGAACGCGGCGCGCTCGCCGGGCGTGAGGCTGCGCCACAGGCGTGCGGTGTGCGGGCGCAGGCTGTCCAGGGCGGGGCGCCAGTCACCGTGGGTGCGCACCGCGAGGCCGATGTGGCGGTAGACGGTCCGGCGCAGCGAGGAGAGGGTGGGGGCGTCGAGCCCATCGGGGGCGGCCATCGGCGCCGCGGGGCTCAGCGCGTGCGGCTGGGGCAGCAGTCCGGTGCGGGAGACGGCGTGCACGGTGCGGTCGGGCCGGTCGAGGGTGAGCGCCAGGTCGACCGCCGTGAGGCCGGTGCCGACCAGCAGGACGTCTGCCCGCGCCGGATCGTCGGGGCCGGTGCCCCGGTGGGCGAGGACGTCGTCGAGGGCGCCCGGTGCCCACGGGGACCGGATGAAGCGCCCCGAGGTGCGCAGGCGGGGTGGGGCCCAGGCGGTGGTGGGGCCCGCGGGTCCGGTGGCCAGGACCACGGCGTCGGCCACCAGACGCCCGCCGTCGGCGAGTTGGAGTTCCGGTCTGCCGTCGGAGGTACGGGTGCAGCCCTGCGCCCGGGTGCGCAGCCGCCGTACGGCGACGGTGCCGTGGGCGCGGACGACGGCCCGCGCCAGGGTGTCGGCGAGGTAGGCGCCGTAGCGGTACCGGGTGGCGAAGTCGGCCGGCCCGACCGTGGGTTCGCCGTGCCGGCACAGCCAGCGGGTGAAGTGGCCGGGGTCGTCGGGGTAGCAACTCATGCCGCCGGCGGGCACGTTCAGCCGGTGCCGGGGGTCGGTGGTGGCGTAGGCGGTACCGCGTCCGGCCTCCGGGGCGGGGTCGATCAGGACGAGGCCGAGGGGCGTCCGGCGGCGGGCGGCCGTCTCGCACAGCTGCACGGCGGTGAGCGTGCCGGCCGCGCCCGCTCCGACGATGACCACGGTGGGACGCTCTCGGGCTGGACTCACGGATGCCTCCGGCGGGTCTGGTGCTGATCCGACCGGTGCGGCAGGCGGAACGCCTCCCCCGGTCGGCGGGAGCCGCCGGAGAGGGCTCCCGGAGGGGAGACCTCCGCGGAAACTCAGGATTCCGTTCGGCGCTTCCTACTCTGCTCACCGACGGCGGCGGCCCGACCCCATGGATTCCGGTCGTCTCTCCGGGCGTCCTCACAGGAATCTCAGGTGAGGGACGCCGAATTCAAAGAATCAACCCATGAACATCGCACAAGATGCACCCGAGGCAATGGGGGGAGAAGAACCGAGGAAAGGCGTTCCGTGGAGGTCCCCGAGATATCCGTCCGGCCCGAATCCGTGCCGGAGACCGCAGGACGGCACCGGCACCGGAGCGGGCGTCCCGCCTGGTCACGGCGCGGAGTGCTCACCGCGCTCGGCGCGGCCGTGCCGGCTCTCGCCCTGACGGGGTGCGGCGCCTCCGCCGACGCGGCGGAGGGAACGGGCGCGGCGGCGACCGACGGCGCGACGACCGGGTCCGGGGCCACGTCGTCCCAGGTCAGGAAGCCGACGGTCTCCGTCACCCCGGCCGACGGCACCAAGAAGGCCGCTTTCACCAGCCCGGTCGAGATAGCCGTGACGGACGGCACTCTGTCGACGGTCGTGGTGTCCGGCAACGACGGTTCGATCCTGGCCGGTTCCTTCGGCGAGGGCCGTACGCGATGGACCTCCACGGCGCATCCGTACTCGGGAACCAAATACACGGTCACCGCGAAAACGGCGGACGGCTCGGAGCACACCGCGAACTTCGTCACGAAGTCCCCGGGCGAGACCTTCGTGGGCCGTTTCACGCCGGAGGCGAATTCCACCTCGGGTGTCGGCATGCCCGTGTCGATCGCCTTCACGCACGCCGTGGCGGACCGGGCGGCCGTCGAGAAGGCCATCACGGTGACGGCGGAGCCGGCGGTCGAGATCGTCGGCCACTGGTTCGGGAACACCCGGCTCGACTTCCGGCCCCGGGACTACTGGGCCGCCGGCACGAAGATCACGCTGAGCCTGCGGCTGAGGGACGTCGAGGGGGCGGACGGCGTCTACGGCGTCCAGTCGAAGGATGCCGTCCTCCACATAGGCCGCCGCCAGGTGAGCACCGTGGACCTCGCGAAGGAGACGATGACGGTCGAACGGGACGGCGCGACCCTGGCGAGCTACCCGGTCACCGGCGGCGACGCGGACCACACCACCTGGTCCGGGATCATGGTGATCAGCGAGCGGCTGCGGGAGACCCGGATGGAGTCCTCGACCGTGGGGCTCGGCGACGAGTACGACATCGCGGACGTGCCGCACGCCCAGCGCCTGACCACGTCCGGCACGTTCATCCACGGCAACTACTGGGCCGCGGCCTCGGTCTTCGGCAGCGGCAACACCAGCCACGGCTGCATCGGCCTGCACGACGCCAAGGGCGGGGCCGACCGTTCCGTGCCGGGCTACCGGTTCTACGACAGTTCGATGCTCGGTGACGTGGTGGTGGTCGAGAACTCCGGCGAACGGACCGTCGAGGCGTCGAACGGCCTCAACGGCTGGAACCTTTCGTGGGCGGACTGGAAGACCGGCAGCGCCCTGTGACGGTGGCGCCGAAGGGCGGGTCCCGGCGCGTCGCGCCGGGCCGCCACGGCCGCGCGACTCCTTCTTTCACGGCGTGAACTCCCGTGCCCCGCAAGGAGTTTCTCGGCTTCACCTCTTGACGGTGGGAGTGACAGAGAGCACATTGGCCGCGCAGCTGCTGTGAGAGCGCTCTCAAAGGCCATGGGAGCGCTCTCACGACCACCCGCGCACCCCACACCCGTACCCGAAGAGGCACCCATGAGTGAAACTTCCGGCACACCTGTCAGACGCGGCTCTCTGCGCCGTGTACTGATCGCCGTGTTCAGCACGCTGAGTCTGGCCGCGGCCGCCGCGACGGCGGCCACCCTCCCCGCGAACGCCTCCGCCCCCACTCCCCCCTCCGGCTGGTCCCAGGTCTTCCTCGACGACTTCAACGGCGCGGCCGGAACCGGCATCAACACCGCCAACTGGCAGTACGACACGGGCACCAGTTACCCGGGCGGCGCCGCCAACTGGGGCACCGGCGAGGTCGAGACGATGACCTCCAGCACCAACAACGTGGCCCTGGACGGCAGCGGCAACCTGCAGATCACCCCGCGCCGTGACGCCGCCGGCAACTGGACCTCGGGGCGCATCGAGACGAAGCGCACCGACTTCCAGCCCCCCGCCGGGGGCAAACTGCGCGTCGAGTCGCGACTCCAGATGCCGAACGTGACCGGCGCCGCCGCCAAGGGCTACTGGCCCGCGTTCTGGGCACTGGGCGCGCCCTACCGCGGCAACTACCAGAACTGGCCGAGCGTCGGCGAGCTGGACATCATGGAGAACGTGCAGGGCCTCAACACCGAGTGGGCCACGATGCACTGCGGCACCAACCCGGGCGGCCCGTGCAACGAGACGTCCGGCATCGGCGGCAACACGCCCTGCGCCGGCAGCACGTGCCAGGCCGGCTTCCACACGTACGCCATGGAGTGGGACCGCTCGACGAGCCCCGAGGAGATCCGCTTCTACCTCGACGGCGTCAACTTCCACACGGTGAAGGCGAACCAGGTCGACGCGGCCACGTGGGCGAACGCCACCAACCACGGCTACTTCGTGATCCTGAACGTCGCGATGGGCGGCGGCTTCCCCGACGCCTTCGGCGGCGGTCCCGACAGCGGCACGGTGCCGGGCCACCCGCTCGTCGTCGACTACGTCCAGGTCCTCCAGTCGGCCGGAGGCGGCGGCGGGACCACCCCGCCGCCCACCGGCAACCGTGACGCCTACGCCGCCATCCAGGCCGAGTCGTACGACGGGCAGGCGGGCGTCGGCACCGAGACCACCACCGACACCGGCGGCGGCCAGAACATCAGCTCCATCGCGAACGGCGACTACGCCCTCTACAAGGGCGTCAACTTCGGCTCCACGGCGGCCAGGCAGTTCTACGGCCGGGTCGCGAGCGGGGCGGGAGGCAGTGTCAGCGGGCTCGTCGAGGTGCGTCTCGACAGCCGGACCGCGACACCCGTCGGCAGCTTCGCGCTCGGCAACACCGGCGGCTGGCAGTCCTGGCGGACGGTTCCGGCGAACATCAGCTCCGTCACCGGAACGCACGACGTCTACCTGACCTTCACCAGCGGCCAGCCGGCCGACTTCGTGAACGTCAACTGGTTCGACTTCGGCCACTGAGGCACGGCTCCCCGCCGGGAGCGTCGACCGACGGCCGCACGGCCGGGCGGGAGGGGCGGACCCCACGGTCCGCCCCTCTCAGCGCAGTTCGGCGCGGAAGGCCGCCGGGGCCGCCCCCGAGTGCTGCTGGAAGAACTTCGAGAAGTTCGCCGAGTCCGGGAAGCCGACGGCCACCCCGATGCGCCCGATCGGCATCTCGGTGTGGGCGAGGAGCCGTTTGGCCTCCAGGACCACCCGTTTGTCGATGAATCCCTTGGGCGTCTCGCCCGTGGCGGCGCGCACCGCGCGGACCAGGGTGCGCCGCGAGTAGCCGAGCGCGTCGGCGTAGGCGCTGACGCTGTGGTTGGTGACGAAGTCCTTCTCGACGGCGTCCCGGAACCGGGTGAAGGTGGTGTCCGTGTGTTCCCGGGCCGCCTCCGCGGAGCTGGCCGCGAGATGGGCGAGGCGCAGCAGGAACGCGGTCAGCGAGTGCCGCAGCACCGACGTGTGCAGGCTGAGCGGCAGCGTGCTGGTGTCGACGTACTCGCGCTCCAGCTGGGCGAGCGAGTGCTCCAGGGCGGCGAGCCGGCGGGCGTCGGGGCGCAGCAGCGGCGGCAGGTCGTACCGGTACAGGCCGGTCGCCTCGACGGTGGCGCGGGGCAGGAAGCCGGGCTGCATGGTCAGCACGGTGCCGCGGTACCGGTCGGTGCTGGAGAAGCGGTGCACCTGGCCGGGCCGGATCCACAGGATGTCGCCCGCGGCGGCCTCGTACTCGGCGAAGTCGATCATGTGGCGGACCGGGCCCTCGCTGAAGAGCATCACGACGTGGAAGTCGATGCGGTGCACGCGCTCCAGCGGGGCCTCCGCGTGCCAGGTGCGCCCGGCCCCCATCGCGCCGACCTGCATACCGACGCCGGAGAGGCTCAGATCGGACGGGAAGGGGAACGTCCTGATCCCGTCCGGGGTGCCTCCCTCGCCTGCGGCACCGCTTCGGATCCCGGTCCCGCCTTGGGTGGTTCTGTCTGCCATGTCCTTCTCGCGTCGGCTCGCCACGACTCTGCGTGTCCCACTTTCACCGAAGGCTGACACACGCGCACCTTCCCCGGCAAAAGTCTGACTTTTAGGTTTGAAGGCGTTCGACCAGCGACGCCCCCTCCCGTGAGGACTTCTTGAAGATGAGTACGCAGAGCTCCGACGACTTCACCTGGACCGAGCTCGACCGCCGAGCCGTCGACACCGCCCGCATCCTGGCTGCTGACGCCGTGCAGAAGGTGGGCAACGGCCATCCCGGAACGGCGATGAGCCTGGCCCCGGCGGCGTACACGCTCTTTCAGAAGGTGATGCGTCATGACCCGGCCGACCCGGAGTGGACCGGACGCGACCGCTTCGTCCTCTCCCCCGGTCACACCTCGCTGACCCTTTACACCCAGCTCTTCCTGTCGGGCTACGAGCTCGGCCTCGACGACCTGAAGGCGTTCCGCACGCACGGGTCGAAGACGCCCGGTCACCCGGAGTACGGCCACACGGCCGGCGTCGAGACCACGACGGGTCCGCTCGGCCAGGGCGTCGCCAACGCCGTCGGCATGGCGATGGCCGCCCGATACGAGCGCGGCCTCTTCGACCCCGAGGCGCCCGAGGGCGAGTCCCCCTTCGACCACACCATCTGGGCGATCGTCTCCGACGGCGACCTGGAGGAGGGCATCTCCGCCGAGGCGTCCTCGCTCGCCGGCCACCAGAAGCTCGGCAACCTCGTCTTCGTCTACGACGACAACCACATCTCCATCGAGGGCGACACCGCGACCGCCTTCTCCGAAGACGTCCTCAAGCGCTACGAGGCGTACGGCTGGCACGTGCAGCGCATCGAGCCCGCCCTCGGCGGCGACATCGACGTGCACGCGCTGCACACCGCGCTCACCGCCGCCAAGGCCGAGACCGAGCGCCCCTCCATCATCGCGATGCGCACGATCATCGCGTGGCCCGCGCCCACCGCGCAGAACACCGAGGCCTCGCACGGCTCGGCGCTCGGGGCCGAGGAGATCGCCGCCACCAAGCGCATCCTGGGCTTCGACCCGGAGCAGACCTTCCAGGTCGACGCCGAGGTACTGGCCCACGCCCGCCAGGCCCTGGACCGGGGCGCCGAGGCGCACGCCGCCTGGGACAAGCGGATCGGCGCCTGGCGCACCGCCGCCCCGGAGCGCGCCAAGCTCTTCGACCGGATCGTCGCGGGCCAGCTCCCCGAAGGCTGGGAGGCCGCGCTGCCGGTGTTCGAGGAAGGCACCTCCGTCGCCACCCGCGCCGCGTCCGGCAAGGTGCTCCAGGCGCTCGGTGACGTGCTCCCCGAACTGTGGGGCGGCTCCGCCGACCTGGCCGGCTCGAACAACACCACCATCGACAAGACGTCCTCCTTCCTGCCGAAGGGCAACCCGCTGCCGGAGGCGGACCCGTACGGCCGCACCGTGCACTTCGGCATCCGCGAGCACTCGATGGCCGCCGAGATGAACGGCATCGCGCTGCACGGCAACACCCGCATCTACGGCGGCACCTTCCTGGTGTTCTCCGACTACATGCGCAACGCCGTCCGGCTGTCCGCGCTGATGCAGCTCCCGGTCACGTACGTCTGGACGCACGACTCCGTCGGCCTCGGCGAGGACGGCCCCACCCACCAGCCGGTCGAGCACCTCGCCTCGCTGCGGGCCATCCCGGGCCTGAACATCGTCCGCCCGGCCGACGCCAACGAGACCTCGATCGCCTGGGCCGAGATCCTCCGCCGGCACGCCACCGACCCGGCCCCGCACGGTCTGGCCCTCACCCGCCAGGGTGTGCCGACCTACCCGGCCGACCCGGACGCGGCGCGCGGCGGATACGTCCTGCGGGACTCCTCGACCGGAACCCCCGACGTCGTCCTCATCGCCACCGGCTCCGAGGTGCAGCTCGCCGTCGAGGCGCGCGACCGCCTGGAGGCCGAGGGCGTCGGCACCCGCGTCGTGTCGATGCCGTGCGTCGAGTGGTTCGAGGAGCAGTCCCCGGAGTACCGGGAACGTGTCCTTCCGCCGTCCGTGAAGGCCCGCGTGGCGGTCGAGGCCGGAATCGGTCTGACCTGGTACCGCTACGTCGGTGACGCAGGACGCATCGTTTCGCTGGAGCACTTCGGCGCCTCCGCCGACGCCAAGACACTGTTCGCCGAATTCGGCTTCACCGCCGAGAACGTCGCCGCCGCCGCGCGGGAATCCCTCGCCGCCCTGCGCGGTTGATCCGTTCGTACCAAGGAAGATGATCACTGTGACCGAAGCAACCGCGACCGCGGCAACCCTGAAGCGCCTCTCCGACGAAGGCGTGTCCATCTGGCTGGACGACCTGTCCCGCAAGCGCATCGAGTCCGGCAACCTGGCCGAACTCGTCGAGAACCGCCACGTGGTGGGCGTGACCACCAACCCGTCCATCTTCCAGGCCGCCATCGGCTCCGGCGAGGGCTACGAGGAGCAGCTGGCCGACCTCGCCGTGCGCAAGGTGACGGTCGACGAGGCCGTCCGCATGATGACGACCGCCGATGTCCGCGCCGCCGCGGACATCCTGCGCCCGGTGTTCGAGACGACCGGCGGCCGCGACGGCCGGGTCTCCATCGAGGTCGACCCCCGGCTGGCCCACGAAACGGCCGCGACCATCGCCGAGGCCAAGCAGCTCGCCTGGCTCGTCGACCGCCCGAACGTCATGATCAAGATCCCCGCGACGAAGGCGGGCCTCCCGGCGATCACCGAGGTCATCGGCCTCGGCATCAGCGTGAACGTCACGCTGATCTTCTCCCTGGAGCGCTACCGCGCCGTCATGGACGCCTACTTGGCCGGCCTGGAGAAGGCGGACGCGGCGGGCATCGACATCGCCGGCATCCACTCCGTCGCCTCCTTCTTCGTCTCCCGCGTCGACGCCGAGATCGACAAGCGCCTCGCCAAGGCCGGCACCGACGAGGCCCTCGCGCTCAAGGGCCGCGCCGCGCTCGCCAACGCGCGGCTCGCCTACGAGGCGTACGAGGAGGTGTTCGCCGGGGACCGCTGGACGGCGCTCGCCCCGTCCGGCGCCAACAAGCAGCGCCCGCTGTGGGCCTCCACGGGCGTCAAGGACCCCTCGTACAAGGACACCCTGTACGTCGACGAGCTGGTCGCGCCCGGCACGGTGAACACCATGCCGGAGGCGACGCTGAACGCGACCGCCGACCACGGGGACATCCACGGTGACGCGGTGACCGGCGGCTACGCCCAGGCGCGTGCCGACCTGGCCGCCGTCGAGGCGCTCGGGATCTCCTACGACGAGGTCGTCGGACAGCTGGAGAACGAGGCCGTCTCGAAGTTCGAGGTGGCGTGGGAGGACCTGCTCGAAGCGGTCTCGACCTCGCTGCGCGGCAAGGGAGTCGAGGGGGCATGACCAAGCGTGGGGAACTTTCCGACGAGCAGGATGCGGCCGCCGCGCCGCAGGGATCCGGTGACGCGCCCGTGGAACCGTCCGGCCTGACACACGAGGCGCTCGCCGAGGCACTCGGCGTCGTCCCGGCCGCCGACTGGGACAACCCGCTGCGTGACCCGCGCGACCGCCGGCTCCCCCGGATCGCGGGCCCCTCCGGGCTCGTCATCTTCGGTGTGACCGGTGACCTGTCCCGCAAGAAGCTCATGCCGGCCGTGTACGACCTCGCCAACCGGGGTCTGCTGCCGCCGGGTTTCTCGCTCCTCGGGTTCGCCCGTCGCGAGTGGGAGGACCAGGACTTCGCCCAGGTCGTGCACGACTCGGTGCGCGAGCACGCGCGCACCGAGTTCCGCGAGGAGGTCTGGCAGCAGCTCGCCGAGGGCATGCGGTTCATCCCGGGCGACTTCGACGACGACGGAGCGTTCGAGCAACTGCGTGAGGCTGTGGAGGAGTTGGACTCCTCGCAGGGCACCAGCGGCAACTACGCGTTCTACCTGTCCGTCCCGCCGAAGTTCTTCCCGAAGGTCGTCCAGCAGCTCAAGAAGCACGGTCTCGCGGACGCCCCCGAGGGATCCTGGCGGCGCGCGGTCATCGAGAAGCCGTTCGGCCACGACCTGAAGAGCGCGCGCGAGCTGAACAAGATCGTGCACGAGGTGTTCGACCCGGACCAGGTGTTCCGTATCGACCACTACCTCGGCAAGGAGACCGTCCAGAACATCCTGGCGCTCCGCTTCGCCAACCAGATGTACGAGCCCATCTGGAACCGGTCGTACGTCGACCACGTCCAGATCACCATGGCCGAGGACATCGGCATCGGCGGCCGGGCCGGCTACTACGACGGCATCGGCTCCGCCCGGGACGTCATCCAGAACCACCTCCTCCAGCTGATGGCGCTGACCGCCATGGAGGAACCGGCCGCGTTCGACGCCGAGTCGCTGCTGACCGAGAAGCTCAAGGTGCTGCGCGCGGTGAAGCTGCCGGAGAACCTGGGCGAGCACACGGTGCGCGGCCAGTACGCGGCGAGCTGGCAGGGCGGCGAGCGGGTGCGCGGCTACCTCCAGGAGGACGGCATCGACCCCGCGTCGACGACCGACACCTACGCGGCCGTCAAGCTCCAGGTCGACAACCGCCGCTGGGCGGGCGTCCCCTTCTACCTGCGCACCGGCAAGCGCCTGGGCCGCCGCGTCACCGAGATCGCGGTCGTCTTCCAGCGAGCCCCGCACTCCCCCTTCGACTCCACGGCCACCGAGGAACTCGGCGCCAACGCGATCGTCATCCGTGTCCAGCCGGACGAGGGCATGACGGTGCGCTTCGGATCGAAGGTGCCGGGTACCTCGATGGAGATCCGGGACGTCACCATGGACTTCGCGTACGGCGAGTCGTTCACCGAGTCCAGCCCGGAGGCGTACGAACGGCTGATCCTGGATGTCCTGCTCGGCGACGCCAATCTCTTCCCCCGTCACCAGGAGGTGGAAGAGTCCTGGAAGGTCCTCGACCCGATCGAGGGGTACTGGGACGCGCACGGCAAGCCCGCGCAGTACCCCTCGGGCAGTTGGGGCCCGAAGGAAGCCGACGAGATGCTCGCACGAGACGGACGGAGCTGGCGCAGGCCATGAAGATCGATCTGACCGACACCACGGCAAGCAAGATCAACAAGGCGCTCGTGCAGGGGCGCAGGGCCATCGGCACTCCCGCCGTGGGCATGGTCCTGACGATGGTCATCGTGACCGACGAGGAGAACGCCTACGACGCCATCAAGGCGGCGGAGGAGGCGTCCCGCGAGCACCCCTCGCGGACGCTGGTCGTCATCAAGCGCGTCGCCCGCACCCCGCGCGACCGCACCAACTCCCGCCTCGACGCGGAGGTGCGCGTCGGTTCGGACGCGGGCACCGGCGAGACGGTCGTGCTGCGGACCTACGGCGAGGTGTCCGACCACGCCGACTCCGTGGTCCTGCCGCTGCTGCTGCCGGACGCCCCGGTCGTCGTCTGGTGGCCGGTGGACGCGCCGGACAACCCGGTCAAGGACCCGCTGGGCGCCCTCGCGCAACGCCGGATCACCGACATGTACGCCGTCGAGGACCCGCTGCGCGCCCTGGACGCCCGCGCCGCTTCGTACGCGCCGGGCGACACCGACCTGGCGTGGACCCGGCTGACGCCGTGGCGCTCGATGCTGGCGGCGGCCCTCGACCAGGCCCGCGCGAAGGTGATCTCGGCGACGGTCGAGAGCGAGGCGCAGAACCCGAGCGCCGAACTGCTCGCGCGCTGGCTGGAGGCCCGCCTCGGGGTCACCGCCGAACGCGTCGTCACCGCGGGGCCCGTGGTGACCGCCGTACGGCTCGGCACCGAGAACGGCGAGGTCGTGATCGACCGTCCCGACGGGCCGCTGGCCACGCTGTCCCTGCCCGGCCAGCCGCCGCGCACCCTCGCACTGAAGGTGCGCTCCACCTCCGAGCTGATCGCCGAGGAACTGCGCCGCCTCGACGCGGACGAGATGTACGCCGTCGCCCTGCGGGGCGAGGCCGCCAAGGAGACCTCCCGTGCCTGACTTCCCCCGTCTCACCCGGCGTCCGGAGTGGGTGGCCCTGGAGGACCACCGCGCGACGACGCTGCTCAAGCCGCACCTGCGTGAGCTGTTCGCCGCCGACCCCGGCCGCGCCGAACGCTACGTCGTGCGGGTCGGCGATCTGCACATCGACTACTCCAAGCACCTGATCACCGACGAGACCCTCGCCCTGCTCCAGGAACTCGCCGCCGCGACCGATGTGTTCGGGCTGCGGGACGCGATGTTCCGGGGCGAGAGGATCAACACGACGGAGGACCGGGCGGTGCTGCACACCGCGTTGCGGGCGCCGGCGGACGCGGTCGTGGAGGTCGACGGGGAGAACGTCGTCCCCCGCGTGCACGTGGTCCTGGACAAGATGGCCGGGTTCGCGGGGCGGGTGCGGTCGGGTGAGTGGACCGGACACACCGGCCGGCGGATCAAGAACATCGTGAACATCGGTATCGGCGGTTCGGACCTGGGTCCGGCGATGGCGTACGAGGTGCTGCGTCCGTTCACGGACCGGTCCTTGACGGTGCGGTTCGTGTCGAACGTGGACGGCGCGGACCTGCACGAGGCGTTGCTGGGTCTGGATCCGGCGGAGACGCTGTTCGTCATCGCCTCGAAGACGTTCACGACGATCGAGACGATCACGAACGCGACGTCGGCGCGGGAGTGGCTGCTGGAGGGCCTGAAGGCGGGTCAGGAAGCGGTCGCCCGGCACTTCGTGGCGTTGTCGACGAACGGCGGCAAGGTCGCCGACTTCGGTATCGACACGGACAACATGTTCGAGTTCTGGGACTGGGTGGGGGGCCGGTACTCGTTCGACTCGGCGATCGGCCTGTCGTTGATGATCGCGATCGGTGCGGACCGGTTCCGGGAGATGCTGGACGGTTTCCATCTGGTCGACGAGCACTTCCGTAGTGCTCCGGCCGAGGCCAACGCGCCGCTTCTGATGGGCTTGTTGGGGATCTGGTACGGGAACTTCCACGACGCGCAGTCGCACGCGGTGCTGCCGTACTCGCACTACCTCTCCCGGTTCACGGCGTATCTGCAGCAGTTGGACATGGAGTCCAACGGCAAGTCGGTGGACCGTGAGGGCCGGCCGGTGGAGTGGCAGACGGGTCCGGTGGTGTGGGGGACGCCGGGGACGAACGGTCAGCACGCGTACTACCAGTTGATCCATCAGGGCACGAAGCTGATCCCGGCGGACTTCATCGGGTTCGCGAACCCGGTGGGTGAGCTGAGCGAGACGCTCAAGGGGCAGCACGACCTGTTGATGGCGAACTTCTTCGCGCAGACGCAGGCGCTGGCGTTCGGCAAGACGCCCGAGGAGGTCCGTGCGGAGGGGGTGCCGGAGGAACTGGTCGCGCACAAGACGTTCCGCGGTGACCACCCCACCACCACGATCCTCGCCGCCGAGCTGACGCCGTCCGTGCTGGGCCAGTTGATCGCCCTGTACGAGCACAAGGTGTTCGTCCAGGGAGCGGTCTGGAACATCGACTCCTTCGACCAGTGGGGCGTCGAACTCGGCAAGGTCCTCGCCAAGCGCATCGAACCCGCCCTCGCCGACGGCACGGACGTGCCCGGCCTCGACCCCTCCACCACCGCCCTCGTGGCCACCTACCGCTCTCTCGGGAAGAAGTGAACTGATATGCAGCTCGGACTCATCGGTCTCGGCAAGATGGGCGGCAACATGCGGGAGCGCATACGCCTCGCCGGCCACACCGTCGTCGGCTACGACCGCAACCCGGACCTCGCCGACGTCACCAGCCTCACCGAACTCGTCGGCAAGCTCGAAGGCCCGCGTGTGGTCTGGGTGATGGTGCCGGCCGGCGCCCCCACCCAGACCGTCATCGACGAGCTCGGCGACCTGCTGGAGCCCGGCGACACGGTCGTGGACGGCGGCAACTCCCGCTGGACGGACGACGAGAAGCACGCCGAGGAGCTGGCGGCCAAGGGCATCGGCTTCGTCGACGCCGGTGTCTCCGGCGGCGTGTGGGGCCTCAAGAACGGCTACGCGCTGATGGTCGGCGGCGACGCCGAGAACATAGCCAAGGTGCAGCCGGTCTTCGACGCGCTCAAGCCGGACGGCGACTTCGGCTTCGTGCACGCCGGAAAGGTGGGCGCCGGCCACTTCTCCAAGATGGTCCACAACGGCATCGAGTACGCCATGATGCAGGCCTACGCCGAGGGCTGGGAGCTGCTGGAGAAGGTCGACTCCGTCACCGACGTGCGCGAGGTGTTCCGCTCCTGGCAGGAGGGCACCGTCATCCGTTCCTGGCTGCTCGACCTCGCGGTCAACGCGCTGGACGGCGACGAGCACCTCGACAAGCTGCGCGGCCACGCCGACGACTCCGGCGAGGGCCGCTGGACCGTCGAGGCGGCCATCGACAACGCCGTCCCGCTGCCCGCCATCACCGCCTCCCTCTTCGCCCGCTTCGCGTCCCGCCAGGACGACTCGCCGCAGATGAAGATGATCGCGGCCCTGCGCAACCAGTTCGGCGGCCACGCCGTCGAGTCGGCGAAGTAGCCCCGGCCATGGGCGATCTCGTCCTGGTCCGCCACGGCGAGACCGAATGGAGCCTGACGGGACAGCACACCAGCTGGACCGACCTGCCGCTCACCGGGCACGGCGAGGAACAGGCCAAGTCCCTGGCCCCGTTCTTCGCCGGGCGCTCCCTCGCCCGGGTCCTCACCAGCCCGCTCGGCCGCGCCGTCCGCACGGCCGGGCTGGCCGGCCTGTCCGACGCGCGGATCGAACCCGATCTGCACGAGTGGGACTACGGCGGCTACGAGGGCGTCACCACACGCGCCATCCACCAGGAGCGGCCCGACTGGGTGCTGTGGACCGACGGGGTGCCGCCGGGCCCCGACGGCCATCCCGGTGAGTCCCCGCACGAGGTGGGCGCGCGGGCCGACCGGGTGCTGGCCCGGGTGGACGCCGCGCTGCGCGCGGAGGCCGGTGACGTGGTGCTCGTGGCGCACGCGCACTTCCTGCGGGTCCTGACCGCCCGCCGGCTCGGCCTTCCGGCCGGGTCGGGGCGGCTGTTCCAGCTCGCGACCGGCACCGTCAGCCGGCTCTCCACCGAGCACGGCGACCCGGTGATCGCCACGTGGAACGAGCCGGGCTCCTCGGTCTCCTAGTCCCGCGATACTGCGGGCCCCTTTCGTGACGCGGCCCCGGCCGGCACGTCCCCGGACGTGCCGGCCGGGGCCGCGGCCGTGTCAGCCGCCCGCGATGCGTACGACGCCCGTGATGGTGCCCTGGTAGATCACCCCGCCCGGCGCGATCGAGCCGACCATCTGGAGGGTGTCGAAGAGGGCGCCGGTGCCGAGGTAGCGGGTCGGCGCGGGACGCGTGACCGCCTTGCCCGATCGTTCCCCGGATCGCCGGTGAACTCCGCCGCGTGCAGCGCGTGTTCGGCGTCGGGCGGCGATTGCGGCGAGCGGGGCTTCAGCGCGCCTTCCCGTGGGCGGAACGTCTTCCCCACCGCACGAACTCCTTCTCCGCGTCGCCCGTGACGGACCACGGTGTCCGGGTGGCGCGCCGCCCGATGATCCGGAACAGGTCGGCCGCGATGTCCGCGGTGTCCGTCGTGTCGGCGTAACAGGCCGCGTGGGCGAGGAAGTTGAGGTCGCGCAGCTCCACCGGCGCCGGCGGGGCGTCCGGGCGGGCGCCGATCCAGCGCTGCCAGGTGCGCCGTACGTCGTTGACCGCGGCGTCGTGACTCCAGTGCTGCCCCATGCCGACGACGGCGTCCCGTTGCCGCCCGGCCGCGTCGAGGACGTGGCGGTACTCCTCGACGCGGGCGTACTGCACCAGCACGGGCAGTGCGCAGCCGGCCGGCGCGACCCCCGCGGCGTCCCGCGCGAAGTCGTACATCAGACCGTGGGTGCCGTGCCAGCGTGAGGAGTAGTAGTGCAGGATCTGCAGGTGTCCCTCCACGCTGTACGGGTCGCGGCCGTGCAACTCGTCCCACCAGCGGCCGAGTTCCCTGCGCCGCACGCCCGAGGGGTAGAGCCGCGCGACCGAGATGAGGAAGATCCACGGCGTCGGGTCCTCCGGATGGGCCTCGGCGGCCCGCAGACAGGCCAGTGCCGCTCTGTCGACGCGGAGCGGATCGATGGGCACCCCGCGGCCCGCCGCAATGGCCAGGTTGAAGGCCCGGGTCACGTCCGTCGCGGCCCGCAGGACCATGGCGTCGGCGCTGTGCGGTTCGGCGGCGAGCCAGGACTCGGCCGTCGAGTTGCCCGCGCAGGCCGGGGCGAGCAGCCGGACGCGGTGGCTGCGCGCGGCCCAGTCGGCGCCGGTGGCGCGCAGGAGTTCGCGCAGCCCCTGCCAGCGGCCGATGACGATGTCCTGGCGCGCCGAGGTGAGGGGCGCGTCGCCGCAGTCGGGGTCGAATTCGGGTGTGAAGCGGTCTCCCGCCATCGGAAGCCCCCTCAGAAGTCGGTGGGCAGGCCCTCGTGGACGCGGGTTCCGGCGGCGACCGCCGATCCGGCGTGGCCTTCGGGGATGTACTCGGCCTCGACGACGCGCGTGGCGTCCAGCTTCGCGGGCCGGTAGTAGTCGCTGCCCTGCCGCCAGTACCAGAGCATGGGGACCAGCCCGGCGGCGATGCCTCCGATGCCGATCACGATGGACGGGGCGCTGAGGTCGCCGAGCGACTCGACGAACACCCAGAACATGAACGCGGCGCCGGCGAGGGGCCAGAGGCCGCCGAAGACGAAGTCGGCCGGGGACTTCAGCAGCATCTTGCGGTAGGCGACGACGACGGCGAGGCCGGCCAGGCCGTAGTAGACGGCGATCTGCAGGCCGATGGCGGCGATGGCGTCGGAGAGGATGGCACCGACCGAGCCGAGGGCGTTGGAGGTCACGAACATCGCGAGGGCGACGGCGCCGACGACGACGATCGCCACCCACGGGGTGTTCCAGCGACGGTGCACCCGGCCGAGCGCGCTCGGCATCGTGCGGTCGCGGCCCATCGCGAACAACGAGCGGGTGACCTGGATGAGGGTGGTCTCCAGGGTGGCGATGGTGGAGAGCATCACGGCCACCACGATGAGTTTTCCGCCCCAGCCCGGCCAGATCTCCTCACCGAGGGCGCCGAGCACGTCGGCGCTGTTCTCCTCGATCTGCCGGTCGGTGAGGATGACGTTCACGGCGATGGTGAAGACCTCGAAGAGCAGGAAGACGATGCCGACGCCGATCAGTCCGGCGAGTCCGGTCGTGCGGCGGCTGTCCTTCGTCTCCTCGCTGAGGTTGCTGGTGACGTCCCAGCCCCAGTAGTAGAACGCGGCGATGAGGGCGCCGGACGCGAAGCCGCTCACGCCGTCGAACTGGCCGAGGCCGAGCCAGGACCAGGAGAAGGCGCGGGCGTTGCCGTCGTGCAGCAGGGCGCCCACGGCGAAGACGGCGAGAACGGCCAGTTCCACGCCGGACATGATCAGTTGGGCCCGCACGGTGAGCCGGGCGCCGCCGAGGACGACGAGCAGCATGACGAGGAACCAGGCCGCGCCGACGACGGTGGCGAGGGCGGTGTCGTCGGCGAGTTCCGTGTCGACGAGGGCGAGGGTCATGGAGCCGGCGGGCAGCGAGCCCGCGACCATGAAGATGGTGGCGGAGACGACCAGGGCCCAGCCGCTGATGAAGCCGAGGAAGGGGTGCAGAGTGCGGCCGACCCACGAGTAGCTGGCACCGGCGTTGACGTCGATCCTGCCGAGGTAGCTGAAGGCCAGGGCGATGCCCAGCATGGGTATCGCGCAGTAGAGGAGCGCGGCGGGACCGGCGAGGCCGACCGCGCCGAGGAGGACGGCGGTGGTGGCGGCGAGCGAGTAGGCGGGAGCACTGCCCGCCACCGCCATCACGATCGTGTCGAAGGTGCCGAGGGCGTTGGCCTGAAGCCCTCTTCCCCTGTTCTTGCTCATGGTCGTGCTGCTTTCCGTGCTGCGCGACGCGCCGGTGGGCACGCCGGGCAGCGCCGTGCGAGTGGGGGGTGTGGAGGCCGATGCCGCACCAGCGCCGTCATCGGGCAGAGGGTCACGCCGCGGATGCGGAGGGTCGCTCCGCGGGTGCTGCGATGATAGCGGTGACCGTTGCTCTTTCAACGTCAACCGGTCGGTAATTCACGGCTTCTGACGAGCCGTGCCCGGGGTGGCGAACGCCCCCGGATTCCGCCGGCGGTCCGTCGGCGGACCGGTTCACGGATCGCACCTCTTCGCTCCCGTACGTCCCTTTCGGGCTCACGATCACACCGTTGACAGCTCCCGCAAAGCCTGTGACCCTTCATGCTCGAAGTTGCGCGGAATCACGACTGTTCAAGCATCAGCAAGCATCGGCCCCGTGAGGCCGGTGCGGCACCTGGTTCGAATCCGTCGAGTGGAGATGCGTACCGTGCGAAGACTCCGACACCGTTCCTGGGCCGTGGCGGGGCTGGCCACCGCCCTGGCCGTCACCCTCCTCAGCGCCCCCGCCGGACCGGCGCTCGCGGCGACCCCGGCGAGTGCCGTCCTCGACGCCACCCACCAGAGCGTCACCTGGCAGAGTCCCGTCTATCCGAAGGGCACCGCCGGCGGCACCGAGAGCTGTCCGCCGGCCGCCGAGGACCCCGACAGCAAGGTCTGCGACCGATTCGACGTGAACGTCGAGGTACCCGAGGGGTATTGGGCGGACAACCCCGAAGGCGGGGTACCGATCTCCATCGAGTGGCAGCACCCCACCGACGACTTCGACTTCTACGTGTACGACGACACGGGCAAGGAGGCCGCCTCCAGCGCGGGCACCGCCGACCCCGAGGCCACCGTGATCCCGAACGCGTCGGGGACCTACCACGTGCTGGTCGTGCCGTACGACGTGCACGACAACGCGTTCACCGGGAAGGTCTACCTGCCGCAGACCACGGACGCCGGCGATCTCACCTCCTTCAGCGGCGGACACGGCAGCTACACCGTCGCGGCCGGTGACCTGAAGGCCCGGGCCGACTTCCTGGCGGACGGTCAACTCCGGCTGCAGGCGGACCCGTCCGGCGCGTTCAGCGACCCCGCGGGCAGCGCGATCGTCCGGGAGCAGCCCGCCCGGCAGACCCGCACGACGACGTTCGACGCCGGCGCGTACTACGGCATCCGCTCCCCCGACGCCGTCCTGCGCGTGTACAAGAAGCCGCTGCGCTTCGGCCTCTACAAACCCGACAACCGCACCCGGATCTGGCAGGAGGACAAGCCGCTGCGCTGGTCCACCAGCGGGATGCGGCAGAGCCTGGCCCGCGCCACGGGCGAGCAGTTCTTCGGCGGCGGCGAACAGAACGGCTCCTTCGCGCACCGCGACCAGACCATGTACGTGGCGAACAACTTCAACTGGAACGAGGGCGGTTACAACAACTCGCAGCCCTTCTACCTGTCCAGCGCGGGGTACGGAGTCTTCCGCAACACCTTCGCGCCGGGGGTGTACGACTTCGGCTCGCCGGTGCGCGCCGGGCAGCAGGAACGGCGCCTGGACGCCTACTACTTCCTCGGGGACGCCAAAAAGGTCATCGGCAAGTACACCGCTCTGGTGGGCAAGCCGTTCATGCCACCCGTCTACGGCCTCGAACCGGGCGACTCCGACTGCTATCTGCACAACGCCAACCGCGGTGAGCGGCACACCCTCGACGCGCTGAAGGTCGCCGACGGCTACACCGAGCACGACATGCCGCTCGGCTGGATGCTCGTCAACGACGGATACGGCTGCGGCTACGAGAACCTCGACCAGACCGCGAAGGGCCTGGTCGACCACAACGCCCAGCTGGGACTGTGGACCCAGGACGGCATCGACAAACTCGCCGACCAGGTGAAGGCGGGCCAGCGGGTGGCGAAACTCGACGTGGCCTGGGTCGGCAACGGGTACAGGTTCGCGCTCGACGCCTGCGACCGGGCGAAGGCCGGGATCGAGGACAACAGCGACGCCCGCGGCTTCGTCTGGCTGCCGGTGTCCTGGGCGGGCGCCCAGCGCTGCGGCGTCCTGTGGAGCGGCGACCAGAAGCTGTCCTGGGACTACATCCGCTGGCAGATCCCCACCTACGCGGGGGCCACCCTGTCGGGTATCGCGTACAACACCGGTGACGTGGGCTCGATCTACGGCCACGACCCGAAGATGTACGCGCGGGACCTCCAGTGGAAGGCGTTCCTGCCGGCCGTCATGACCATGGACGGCTGGGCCTCGGACATCACCACCGGCAAACCGGCCGACCAGCAGCCCTGGCTGGACGGGGAGCCGTACACCTCCGTCAACCGCAAGTACCTCCAGCTGAAGGAACGCCTGCTCCCCTACATGTACACGCTGTCCGCCGAGGCGGCGACGTCGGGCGTCGGCGCGGTACGCCCGCTCTGGCTCGAGTACCCGGACGACCCGAAGACCCTCGGGGCCGACGCCAGGTACGAGTTCCTCTCGGGCTCCGACTTCCTGGTCGCGCCCGTCTACAAGGACACCGACACCCGGGACGGCATCTATCTGCCCAAGGGCACCTGGACGGACTACTGGACGGGCCGCACCTACGAGGGCCCGACCACCGTCGACGGCTACCACGCGCCGCTCGACACCCTGCCCCTCTTCGTCAAGGGCGGCTCGATCGTTCCCATGTGGCCCAAGGGGACGACCAGTTGGAAGACCCGTGACCGGGGCGAACTGGACTGGGACCTGTACCCGAAGGGCGACAGCGGCTACACGCTGTACGAGGACGACGGCGTGACCCGGCACTTCGCCGAGGGCGCCTCGGCGACCCAGCACGTCGCGATGCGCGCCGGACGAACCGCGACGACGGTCGACGTCGGCGCGAGCAAGGGGAGCTACCAGGACAAGCCCGCGTCCCGCGCGTACCGCTTCACCGTGCACGGCGAGCCGGCGCCCCGGCAGGTGCTCCTCGACGGACACCCCCTGCCGCGCACGTCGTGGTCGCACGACAGCGGCACCGGGGTGACCACGGTGAGCACACCCCGGCTGACGCTGGACCGGGGGTTCACCCTGCGTCTGGTCCGGTAGGCCGGCACGTCAGCGCCCCGGTCGTCCCTCCGCGTACCGCGCGGCGGGACGCACCGGGGCGCTGACGCGTCCGTATCCGCGGTATCCGCCGGCCCGCCGGGAAGAGAGGCGGCGGGAGAGGGCCGTCCGATCCCACCCCTTCACGCCCTGCTTCTAGAATCGCGCGCACCGACCGTTTCGCCCGAAGGAACCCGATGACCAGCGTCGAAGAACCGGCACGACCCGGCGGGCGCATCCGCGACGCCGCCCGCACCAGGGCCGAGATTCTCGACGTGGCGACCCAGGAGTTCTCCCGTGCCGGCTTCGCGGGCGCCCGGGTCGACGAGATCGCCGCCCGCACCCGCACCACGAAGCGGATGATCTACTACTACTTCGGCGGCAAGGGGCAGCTCTTCACGGCGGTCCTGGAGCGGGCGTACACGATCATCCGGCAGGCCGAACAGAAGCTGGACGTCGAGCACCTGGACCCGGTGGCGGCCATCCGCAGGCTCGCCGAGCTGACCTTCGACCACCACGAGGCGCACCCCGACTTCATCCGCCTGGTGAGCATCGAGAACATCCACGAGGCCGAACACATCGTCGCGTCCGACGAATTGGGCCGCATCGGCTCGCCCGCGCTCGACGTGATCGGCCGGATCCTGGCGACCGGCCGCGCGTCGGGGCTGTTCACGGCGGACGTCGACGCCGTGGACCTGCACGCGATGATCAGTTCCTACTGCTTCTTCCGGGTCTCCAACCGCCATACGTTCGGCGCCCTGTTCGGCCGCGACCTGGTCGCCCCCGACCAGCGGGACCGGTACCGGGCGATGCTCGGCGACATGGTCATCGCCTACCTCACCGCGGACCGTACGGCCCGCTGAACGGTCCGGCCGAGCGCGAGGAGAATCGCGTTCGCCGTCACGTTCGCGGCGCTGTGCGTCCCGCCGGTCATCGCCGTGCCGGTGGCCGGCTGATCCGCGAGGCCCGCGGTCATGGCACGTTCACCGGCCCTCCACAGCGGGGCACTTGATGCAAGGTCAGGTATTGACCGACGATCAGAGCACCCGCGAGGCTCTGGTCTGCGGCACCCTTGAGAGGGGCTCCGCGCACCCCGGCCGGGTTCAGGGGCGGCCGGTGTGCGCGGAGTGCCCGTCGCGGGCAGGCGGGACAGGGTCAGCGGGCGGGGATCCCGTAGGCCCGCTCCACGTGCAGGCGCAGGACGAGGCGGCGGTCGCGGACCATGGCCGCGCGGTAGTCGTCCCAGTCGGAGTGTTCGCCGAGGACGTCCCGGTAGACGCGGATGAGTTCCTCGACCGTCTCGTCGTCCGGGTCGGCGGCGACGGGCGTCAGCTCGGCGGCGCCCTCGACCACCGTGTACGCCCAGCGGTCGTCGCTGGTCACGTGGTACGAGGCCCGGGGATCCCGGCGGAGGTTGCGGGTCTTGGCCCGGTCGTCGGTGAGCGAGACGCGGATGACCCCCTCGTCGGGGTAGTAGACGTGGCTGACGTTGGACAGCTGGGGCCGGCCGTCCTTCTTCAGGGTGACGAGCACGCCGCCCTTGTACGCGGAGAGCAGTTCGAGCAGGTCGTCCTGCTTCTCGTCCCGTGCTTCTTCGGCAGTCATATCTGGGCAACGCCCGGGGCCGGACGTCCCATTCCGTCCAAGGAGCCACGCCACCCGAACGGCCGCTGCCCGGTCACGGTCGCCGCTAGTGGTAGACACTGTCTACTCACCCTGGTAGACAGTGTCTATGAGTGATCCGGAGACCGGTGGACTGAAGGCGCGCCTGATCGACGTGGGGGTCGACCTGGTGACGACCGAGGGCGCGCAGGCGCTGACCCTGCGCGAGATCGCCCGCAGGGCCGGGGTGTCGCACGGCGCCCCGCGCCGCTACTTCCCGACCCACCTGGAGCTGCTGTCCGCCATCGCGCGGCGCGGGTTCGACGATCTCCAGGCGCGGGCCGCGGCGGCGGACGACGTCTCGACCGGCCCGCGGGCCCGGCTCACCGCCCTCGCGACGGTCTATCTGGACTTCGCCCTGTCCCGGCGCGGGATGTACGAGCTGATGTTCCGTCATGACCTTTTGCAGAGCAATCGGTTGGGGCTGCGGGAGACGAGCCTTCCGCTGTTCGGGGTGCTCGTCGACCTCGTCGGCCGGGCCCGCCCCGAGGCCGACGCCCCGACCACCGCGGGTGCCCTGTGGGCGAACCTGCACGGCATCGCCCAGCTGTGGGGGTGGGGCAGCCTGCAACTCACCACCGGCGCGGCCGAGTTCACCCCTCTGCTGCGGGCGGCGCTGGACGCTCACCTCGGGCCGGAGGAGCGGTGAGCGCGGACGGCTCCCTGGGCGCCGTGCGCCGAACGGCGACCGCGGCGGCGCACCGCCGGGTCACTCTGGCGAGCAGCGTCGCGGGTGCCGTGATCGTCGCGCTCGACGGCACGGTCCTCACCGTCGCGCAGCCCACGCTCCAGCGCGATCTGGACGCCTCGTTCGCCCGGGTCCAGTGGACCAGCACCGGGTATCTCATCGCGGTGGCCGGTCTGTTGGTGTTCGCGGGACGGCTCGGGGACCGTCACGGGCATCAACGGGTCTTCGCCCTCGGCATTCTGGGGTTCGGCGCGGCGTCGGCGGGGATCGGCCTCGCTCCCTCGATCGGCTGGGTGATCGCGCTCCGGGTGGCGCAGGGCGTCTTCGGGGCGCTGCTGCAGCCGGCCACCCTCGGAATGCTGCGGGCCGCGTATCCGCCCGACCGGCTCGGGATGCCCATCGCGCTGCGGACCAGCGCCATCGGCGTCGCCGCGGCCTCCGGGCCTCTCCTCGGGGGTGCGCTGGTCAGCGAGTTCGGATGGCGGGCCGTCTTCACGCTCAACGTCCTTCCCGCTCTGCTGCTGGGCGTGCTGGCACTCACGGTCCGGCCGCCGGCCGCCGCGGAAGCCGACGGAGCGGTGGACGCGGGTGCGGGAGGAGGAGCGGAGGCGGGGACCGGCCCGGTCGCTTCCGCAGCCCTCGACGTTCCGGGCGCCTGCCTTCTGACGGTGACGCTGGTCGCCCTGGTCCACACCCTGGTCGAGATCCCCGGCTCCGGCTGGACGGCGGCCACCGCGCTCGGGCTGACGGCGGTGGCCGCCGCCGGCACGGCGTTCCTGCGCCGGGAACGACGTGCCGCGAGCCCACTGGTGCCCCTCGAACTGCTCGGCTCGGCGACCGTCGGAGCCGCGCTCGGCATCCTGGTCGCCGCGTCCGCCGCCATGTTCGGCACCCTCTTCACCGCCAGCTACTTCCTTCAGGGAACCCTGCGTCTCGACCCGCTGGAGACCGGCGTACGGGCACTGCCGGGCGGCGTGATGATGGTGCTCGGCGCCCCCGTCGCCGCCGTCCTCCTGCGCAGACTCGGCGCTCGCGCGACCACCCTGACCGGAACGCTCCTGCTCACCGCCGGTGTCCTGCTCCTGGCGCGGCTCGACACGGCGTCGACCGCGGTGTCCGTCGGTGCGGGCTTCCTGCTGCTGGGCGCCGGTTTCGCCACCGTGATGGTCACCGCGACCGCGGTCGTCGTCCGGCAGGCATCGGCGGGATCGGCCGGCGTCGCGGGCGGGTTGCAGCAGACGGCGATGAACATCGGCCCCGTCCTCGGGATCGCCGCGGCGGCCACGCTGCTGACCGTGAAACCCGGCTCCCCCGGCCTCCCCCTGCTCACGCTGGCGGCGATCTGCACGGCCGGAACACTGCTCGCACTGCGGCTTCCTGGGCACAAGAACACCGTGGGCACCGCTCACCGGAGCCCGGACGACACGGCCTCGGCCCGTACGGGACGATGAACGAGACAGGCGCAGCCCGGAGGAGAGCCATGGGACATCTGCGACAGGAAGTCGAACCGAGATCGGTCGGCCTCGACACCAAGGCGCTGGCCCGACTCGACCAGCACTTCACGCACATGGTCGACGACGGCCATCTGCCCGGCTACCTGGTCTGCGTCTCCCGGCACGGCAAGGTCGCCCACCTCACCACGTACGGACAGCGTGACCGCGAGGCCGGACTCCCGGTCGAATCCGACACGTTGTGGCGGATGTACTCCATGACCAAGCCGGTGACCTCGGTCGCCGCGCTGATGCTCGTCGAAGAGGGCCGCCTCGGACTCGACGACCGTCTGTCCG
Source organism: Streptomyces sp. NPDC005302 (assembly GCF_040607345.1). Lineage (NCBI taxonomy): Bacteria > Bacillati > Actinomycetota > Actinomycetes > Kitasatosporales > Streptomycetaceae > Streptomyces > Streptomyces sp. NPDC005302. The sequence continues at coordinate 39,153 of NZ_JBEXGN010000019.1, read as the reverse complement.
ACCATCTCCCGGCCTTCTCCGAACCGCGTGTGTACGTCAGCGGTTCAGGATCCGAAACGGTCACACGGGCGGCCGAACAGCCCATCCTGATCCGTCACCTGCTCAGCCACACCGCCGGCCTGACCTTCGGCTTCTACCACGCGCACCCCGTCGACGCGCTCTACCGGGACGCCGGAGTGGAGTCCTCGGTGGCACCGGGCGCCGACCTGGCCCGGACGTGCGAGGTGTACGCGGGGCTCCCCCTGCAGTTCGAGCCCGGCACCCGCTGGAACTACTCCGTCGCCACGAACGTCCTCGGCCGCGTCATCGAGGTGGTCTCCGGCCAGGACCTCGACACCTTCCTCCACGAGCGGATCTTCCGGCCGCTGGAGATGGCGGACGCCGGCTTCCACGTCTCGACGGAACAGGAGTCCCGGCTGGCCGAGTTGTACGGGGAGGACGGCGAGGGAGGCATCCGGCCCATCGCCGGACTGCCGTTGCGCGGCCGGCCCCGCTTCCTCTCCGGCAGCGGCGGGATGGTCGCGAGCGCCCACGACTACCACCGCTTCGCGGAGATGCTGCGCCGGCGCGGCGAACTCGACGGGGTGCGGCTGCTCCGCCCCGGCACCGTGGACATGATGGCGGCCAACCATCTGCCCGGCAACGCCGACCGCCGAACCATCGGCGTCCCCTTCCACCAGGAGCCGGGCAACGCCGGCCTCGGCTTCGGCCTCGGCGTCTCGGTCGTCCTGGACCCGGAACTGACCCGGTCCCCCTCCAGCGAGGGCGCGTTCGGCTGGAGCGGTGTCGCCACCACCACCTTCTGGGTCGACCCGCGCAACGACCTCACGGTGCAGTTCCTGAGCCAGCTCCGGCCCACCGCCTCCCACTCGGTCTACCCCGAACTCAAGCGCCTGGTGCACGAGGCGGTCCAGGGCTGACCCATGGCCGGCATCAACCGGGCTGCCTCTCGGCCCGGTTGATGCGGTACACGTCCCGCACACACAGGTTGACCACCGTGGCGGCCACGATCGCCCCCGCGCACACGAGGAGGACGTCCCGGTCGGACCAGGTGCCCGCGGCGAAGGCGGCGAGCAGGTAGCCGAGCGGGATCGCGAGGCGCTCGCCGACACTGTTGAAGGAGCTGGCCCGCCCCAACTCGTCTTCGGGAACATGCAGTTGGAAGGCGGTCGTCCAGGCGACGATGGCGACGTCCAGGCCGATCCCGGCGAGCAGGGCCGCGACCAGCACGGCGGACAGGGGCAGCCCGAGTCCCATCGCCGTCAGCGGCAGGAAGAGCAGCGAGGCGGTGCTCACGGCGACGGCGAGCAGCCGGTACGGCTTCCACCACAGGCAGACCAACGCGCCCGCCAACAGGCCCAGCGCGAAAGCTCCTTGTACGAGGCCCCAGGAGCCGGCGCCGGAGTACACGTCCGCCGCGAGGAGGGGCCCGAGCATCTGGAAGCCGGCCAGCCACGCGGCGACCACGACCATTCCTGCCACGGTGTACGTCCACAGCCACGTCCGGGAACGGAATCCGGCCCAGCCGGCCCGCAGATCGCTCAGCGCGCTGTGCACCGTGACGGGGGCCTCCAGGCGCAGCCCGTGCAGCAGCAGGGCCGCGATCACGAACGTGAGGGCGTCCCAGGCCAGCGCCCATCCGGGTCCGCAGAGCGCGACGACGAGGCCGCCCACGACCGGGCCGAGCACCCGTACCGCGTTGCCCGGCAGCCTGACCAGCGCGTTGGCCTGTTGCAGATGCTCGGCGGCGACCAGCTGGTTCACCACGCCCTGCCCCGCGGGCACGGTGAACGCCATGGCGACGCCGGAGAGGAATCCGCAGGCGGCGATCGAGAGGGTCGAGGCCGCACCGGCCAGGACGACGGCGGCGAGGGCGCCTTGGGCGCTCGCCGCGACGACGTTGCCCGCCACCAGGATCCGGCTGCGGGACATCCGGTCCGCGAGGACGCCGCCGGCCAGCAGGAAGGCGACCGTGGGAACGGTGTTCGTGGCGAGCACCAGGCCGAGCGAACCGGCGCCGCCCCCCTCTCCGATCACCGCGTAGGCGAGGGCGATCGGCGCCATCGCGGTCCCCGTCGCCGAGATGAGGTTGGCGAGGACGAACCGGCGGAAGGCGGCGCTGCGCAGCGGCGCCGTCCGGGTCGTCGGCGGGCGCGCCGCGGTCTTCATCGTCCTCCCTCACCGCCGACGCCGGGACATGGTCCGGCTCCGTCGATCGACTCCGTGTGCCGGGCGATCATACGAGGTCGGTCACGGGTCGCGAGGGCGGGTGGCGGGGCACGCGGTCCGCCCTCGCGCCGCCGGGGCGGCGCGCCGCCGTCAGGCCGTCGGCTCCGCCTTCCCCGAGGCGTGCACCACCGCCCACGCCGCCGCGGCGTCCTGGATTCCGAGGCCGGTGCTGTTGTGGATGACGATGTCCTCGGGGTGGGTGCGGCCGGGGTGGCGGCCGGTGAGGACGCCACCGAGCGGGACCAGGTCGTCGAGGCTCAGTCGTCCCTCCCGCAGGGCGTCCACCACCGGTCCGGCGTGTTCGGCCGCCGTCGCCGGATCGTCGACGACGACCGCGGCGGCCCGGCGGAGCACGTCCGCGTCGACCTCGCTGCGGCCGGGTTCGAAGGAGCCGACACTGACGACCGTGCAGCCGGCGGCCAGCCAGGCGCCCCGCACGACCGGGGTCGCGCTGAGCGTGCAGGCGGCGACCATCGGCAAGCCCGTGACGGCCTCCTCGGCCGAGCCGACCGCCGCGACCGGGACGCCGAGTTCGGCCGTGAGGCGCGCCGCCGCCTCAGCGCGGCGGCCGGGATGCGGGCTCCACAGGCGTACGGAACGCAGGTCACGCACCCGGGCGACGGCCCGCGCGTGGGCGAGGGCCTGGGTTCCGGAGCCGAGGAGGCCCAGTTCGTCGCTGTCGGGGCGGGCCAGGACGTCGAAGGCGACGGCACTGGCCGCCGCCGTGCGCAGGGTCGTCACCGCGGTGCCGTCCATCACGGCGACGACCTGCCCGGTGACCGGGTCGAGCACGGTGACGACCGCGTGGACGGTGGGCAGCCCGGCCGCCGCGTTCGCCGGGTTGACGCTGCCGATCTTGGCGACGGCCCCGGTGTCCGCGGACAGCCGCGCGAGGTAGGCGAAGACCACGCTGTCGTCGAAGCGGCTGGGATGCATGATCTTGCCGGGCAGTTCCGCGGTGCCGTCACCGAGCGCGGTGAAGGCCGCCCGCTGCGAGGCGATCGCCGCGTCGGTGTCCAGCAGCGCGGTCACCCGCTCGCGCGAGAGGAACAGCGGGCCGGGGTCGTCGTGTGTCATTCCTCAGTGATGACCGTTTTCGCCGACCCGCAAAAGATCGCCTTCGCCCATTCGTCGCCGTCCAGGTGCGGGAGGTAGTGGTCGAGGCGCTCCCGCTTGGTCAGCAGATAGGTGAGGTTGTCCTCGCACGGCGGAATCAGCAGCGGCACCTGCTCGGCGACCCTGATGCCGTGACGCACCAGCGACTCGCGCTTGCGCGGGTTGTTCGACAGCAGCCGCACGGACCGTACGCCGAGGTCGTGCAGCATCTGCGCCGCCACCCCGTAGTCCCGGGCGTCCACCGGCAGGCCGAGGGCGAGGTTGGCCTCGACGGTGTCGAGGCCCTCCGCCTGGAGCTTCATCGCCTTCAGCTTGGCGAGCAGGCCGATGCCCCGGCCCTCGTGGCCCCGCAGGTAGACGAGGACACCGCGGCCCTCGGCGACGATCGCCCGCAGTGCGGCGGCGAGTTGGGGCCCGCACTCGCAGTGCTGCGACCCGAAGGCGTCACCGGTCAGGCATTCCGAATGCAGCCGGGTGAGTACATCGCCTTCCCGTACGGCGTCCAAGTCGCCGTAGACGAGGACGACTTGTTCCTCGCCCCGGTCGTGGTCGAGGTAACCGACGGCGTGGAAATCGCCGTATTCGGTGGGCAGGGGGGCAATCACGACTCGTTCGACACCTGTGAGGTGGGCATTCCCGCCGAGTACGCCAAAGTTATCTGTCATGATCTGGTTCCTAAGCAGAGTCGAAAGGGCCGTGAAAACATGAGTGGTTCGGGAACGCGCTCGACGGTGTCCGGTGTATTGCCGCTTGACACCACGGAGGATGTCCGCGCACGGGGGGCCGGTGTCCCCCGTCAGGTCGCTGTTCTTCCCGTCGGCAGTCTCGAACAGCACGGGACCTACCTGCCGTTGACGACGGACACGCTCGTCGCGTGCGCGGTGGCCCGGGAGATCGCGGCCGCCTACCCGGTGCAGCTCCTTCCCCCGGTGACGATCTCCTGCTCGCACGAGCACGCCGCCTGGCCGGGCACGGTGAGCATCTCCGCGGTCACCCTGTACGCGGTGGTCCGCGACATCGCCGCGTCGTTGCGGCGCTCGGGCGTCGACACCCTGGTGGTGGTCAACGGCCACGGCGGGAATTACGTGCTGGGGAATGTCGTCCAGGAATCCGCGGGCACCGGTACGCGTATGGCGCTTTTCCCCGCCGCGGAGGACTGGGAGGGCGCCTGCGAACGGGCCGACGTGCAGACCTCGTTGCTCAGCGACATGCATGCGGGAGAAATCGAGACGTCCATTCTCCTGCACGCTCATCCGGAATGCGTCAAAGACGGTTATGAGGCCTCCGATTTCGTCGCCGACGACCGTCGGCATCTGCTCACGCTCGGCATGTCGGCCTATACCGAGTCCGGGGTCATCGGCCGTCCCTCGATGGCGTCCGCCGAGAAGGGCAGGGAGCTCCTGGCCGGGCTGGCCGAGGCCTTCGGCGCGTACTTCGCTCTGGTGACGTCCGAGACGCTGCACTGATCACGCCCTTCCGCGTTCTCCTCGTGGGGGCGCCGCAGCGCGGCTCCCCACCGGACGACCAGGACCACGGCGCCGGGCAGGCTCGCCGCGAAGCTCAGCACGCCGTAGATCACGGCGACGGTGAGGCCCATGCCGGCGCCGAGCCCGGCGGCACCGAACGCCCAGGCGGTGACGCCCTCGCGAGGGCCCCAGCCGCCGATGTTCAGCGGCAGTCCCATGGCGAGCAGGGCCAGCAGGGCCAGCGGCAGCAGTCGCGTGACGGACGCGTCGGACCCGGCCGCCCGGGCCGCCAGCACGAACATCGCCAGGTGTCCGGCGAGCACCAGGACGGACGACAGCGTCACGCCGGGCCAGCTGCTCCGGGCCAGCAGGGCACCGCGCGCCTCGGTGAGAGCGGCGCGGACGGCGCCGTACCGGGTCGCGGACGCCGGGGCCCGGCCCTTGCGGACGGCGCCCACGGTCACCACCCCGCACACCGAGACGACGGCGAGCAGCAGCGCGGACTCCCGGGACTGGGTGAGCACGGGTGAGGGCTGGGTGAGCAGCACCGCCGCGCCGACGGCGAGCAACACGGCCTGCCCAGCGGTGCGTTCGATGACCACCGCGCGCACGCCCCGGCCGACGTCGCCGGCACTCTGTCCGTGCCGCACGGCCCGGTGCACGTCGCCGAGGACGCCGCCGGGCAGCGCGGCGTTCAGGAACAGCGCGCGGTAATAGTCCGCGACGGCGGCGCCCAGCGGGAGCCGGATGCGCAGTTCGCGCGCGACGAGGCACCACCGCCAGGCGCTGAACGCCGTCGTGAGCAGCCCGATCCCGATCGCCGCCAAGAGCGTGGTCCCGTCGATCCGTCGCAACCCGTCGAGGAACACTCCTGTACCCAGTCGCCACAGAAGCACACCGAGGATGAGGACACCGGCGACGGTGCCGAGATGCTTGCGCACCTCGCGGACGGCGCCTCGGGCGCGCGGTCCGGGGTCCGGCTCGGCGGCCCCGTCCGGGAGAGCGTCGACAGGGGGCGGCCCGGGGACGCCCGCCGGTGCCGCCACGGAAACCGCTGGTGCCGACACGGCAGGTTCCGTCGCGCTCACCGTCTCCAGGCCGGCGCTCACACCGCACCCCTGTTTCCCCGGGGCAGCGCCAGGACGTCACTGTGGTGCACGAGAACGCTCAACTCCCCCGCGGCGCACGCCTCCAGGCGGGTGCGCAGGTAGGACTCGGCGCGTTCCGCGAGGTCGGGGCGCTGCTCGACCGCCGCGCCGACCCAGCCGCGCAGCCACTCCGCGGTCAGCTCGGCCTGGTCGGGACCGAGCCGCCAGGGGCTCGGATGCGCGCGGACCGTCGCGCCGTGCCGGCCGAAGGCCTCGCAGGCCGCCGTGACGGCTTCGGGGCCGAGCCGGTCGCCGCGCCGCTGGTGGGCGTTGAACGCCTCAGCGATCTCGGCGTCCAGCGGGTCGGATGGGGAGAGTTCGACGCGGCCGACGACGGACAGGGTCAGCAGGGCGGGCACCCCGGCATCGGCGCAGGCCGCCGCGAGCCGGTCGATCTCCTCGCCGGTGAGCACGTCGAGCAGTGCCGACGCGGTGACCAGGGACGCTCCGGCGAGGGCGTCCGCGGTGAGCCGCCCGATGTCGCCGCGCTGCGTGGTGACGCCGACGTGGCTGCCGTCGGCCGCCGCGCGGGGCGCCCCGACGGTGGCGAAGTGCAGCAGGTAGGGGTCCCGGTCGTGCAGGATCCAGTGCTGGGCGCCGTCGAGCCGGGGTGCCAGCCAGCGGCCCATGGAGCCGGTGCCGCAGCCGAGGTCGTGGATGACCAGGTCGCCGCCGCGCACCGGCCGGTTGGCCAGCCGGACGCGCAGCGGGTCGAGCAGGTCGCCCGCGCGGGCGGCGGCGTCGGCGGGTTCACGCAGCCGGAGCCACTGGGGCGCGTAGCGCGGCACCTCGTCGGCGCCGGACTCCGCTCCTCGCTGACCGGGCACGCCCGTCCTCACCTTCTCCTCGGTCTCCTCGGGCAGGCCGGAATCCGGCCCGCCCGCGGACGTCGTCGGGGCACTCATGCGGCCCTCCGGGGTGCGTCGGGCAGCCGGCCGAGCACTCCGGCGAGGCTGCGCGCGGTGGTCGCCCAGCCGTCGAGCGCGGCGCGCCGCCCGCGGGCGGCGGCCTTCAGACGGCGGCGCACGTCGGCCTCGCCGAACCAGCCGCGCAGTTCGGCGGCGAGCGCCCCCGGGTCCTCCGGCGGTACGAGGATGCCGGGCACCCCGCCGTCGGGCGCGCGGCCGACCGCCTCGGGAAGGCCGCCGACATCGGTGGCGAGCACCGGAATGCCGCGCGCCAGCGCCTCGGTGACGGCCATGCCGTACGTCTCGGCGTACGAGGTGAGGACCATGAGGTCGGCGGCGGCGTAGCTCGCGTCGAGTTCGGCTCCGGCCTGCGGGCCCGCCAGGTGGAGGCGGTCGCCGAGGCCGTACTGGGCGATCAGGGACCGCAGGTGGGCGACGTAGGCCGGGTCCTGGGCGAGTCCGCCGACGCAGACGCAGCTCCAGGGGAGGTCGGTGACGGTCGCGAGGGCTTCGACGAGCCGGTGCTGGCCCTTGCGGGGGGTGACCGCGGCGACGCACAGCAGCCGTGAGACACCGTCCGTGCCCGAGGCGAGCGGCGCGATGTCGGCGCCCGGGGCGGCGACGTGGACGCGGTCGGGGGCGAGGCCGTGGTGGGCGACGAGCCTGCGGACGGCCCAGTCGCTGGTGGCGACGACGGCCGACACGGCCCGCAGGGTCGTCCGTTCCCGCGCGTCCAGGTCGGCGGCGACGGCGGGCGGGAGCCCGGTCTCGTCGCCGAGCGGCAGGTGCACCAGCACGGCCAGCCGCAGCCGCTCGGCCTCGGGGACGACGATCTCCGGGACTCCGCAGGCGACCAGGCCGTCGAGGAGGACGACCGTGCCGTCGGGCAGGCCGGCCAGCGTGCGGGCGAGTTCCGTGCGGGCCGCGGCGCCGGGGCGGGGCCACTCGCCGGGGACGGCGTGCCGGTGGACCTGCCAGCCGAAGCCGGGCAGGTCCAGGCAGAGCCGGCGGTCGTAGGCGTTGCCGCCGCTCGGCGCGGTCGCGTCGTCGACACCGCCGGGCATGACGAAGTGCACGGAGCGCAGGGACATGGGGATGATCTCGGCGTTCTTCAGAGCCGTGTGCTGCACGGGCACGTAGTTCAGGGCGCCGTCGGGGCCCGGCGTCACGGTGCCGTGTCCGGCCCGCGGGGTGGTCTTGTCGAGGATCACGTCGGTCACAGGGCACGCTCGTAACTCGCCCAGGCGATGTGCGACTCGTGGAGGGTGACGGTGATGCCGGTCAGGCCGCGGGCACCCTCGCCGAGGCCGCCCGCGCGGACCCGGGCGGCGAGCCGGTCCGCGATGACCTTGGCGAGGAACTCGGTCGAGGTGTTGGTGTCCTTGAAGTCCGGCTCGCTGTCGAGGTTGCGGTAGTTCAACTCGCTGACGACGGCGCCGAGTTCCTGCGTCGCGAGCCCGATGTCGACGACGATGTTGTCGTCGTCGAGCTCGGGGCGGCGGAAGGTGGCGTCCACCAGGAACGTCGCTCCGTGCAGGCGCTGCGCGGGTCCGAAGACGTCGCCACGGAAGCTGTGGGCGATCATCAGGTGATCGCGGACGGTGATGCTGAACAACGGACGACCCTCCAGGTGCGGTACGTCTGATCCTCTGCCGGGATCACGTCTTCTAGTACGGGTACCCCGCGCACCGTGTTCAGCCGCCGGCCGCCCTTTCTTCGGAGTCGCCTGAGGTCAGGCCGGTTCCGGTCGGCTCAAACCTCGTCGTAGGCGACGCGGTGGCACAGCGCGGGGATCGATCCGGAGGCGAGTTCCCGCATCACGCCGGGGAGTTCGGAGAAGGCGCACTCGCCGGTGATCAGCGCGTCGAAGGCCGGTTCCGCGAGGAGTTCGAGGGCGAGGGCGTGCCGGTCGGCGTAGGTCCGTCCGGCCCTGCCGGAGGGGGAAACGGAACCGACCTGGCTGCTGCGCAGGGTCAGCCGCCGTGAGTGGAAGGCCTCGCCGAGCGGCAGGCTGATCCGGCGGTCGCCGTACCAGCTCAGTTCGATGACGGTGCCCTCCCGGGCGAGGAGTTCCAGGGAGCGGGTGAGGCCGGCCTCGGTGGCGCTGGCGTGCACGACGAGGTCGCACTCGCCCGCCGCGTCCGCGGGGAGCGCGAAGCCGACGCCGAGGGCGCGGGCCACGGCGGCGCGTTCCGGGTCGGCGTCGACGAGCTGGACCCGTACGCCGGGGAACCGGGCGAGGAGGGCGGCGACCGAGCAGCCGACCATGCCGCCGCCGACGACGGCGATCCGGTCGCCGATCAACGGGGCCGCGTCCCACAGGGCGTTGACCGCGGTCTCGACGGTGCCGGCGAGGATCGCGCGGGACGCGGGCACCGAGTCGGGCACGACGGTCACGGCGCTCGACGGGACGACGTAGTGCGTCTGGTGCGGGTAGAGGCAGAAGACGGTGCGCCCGAGGAGCGGTTCGGGTCCCTCCTCGACCCGGCCGACGTTCAGGTAGCCGTACTTGACGGGTGCCGGGAAGTCCCCCTCCTGGAAGGGCGCGCGCATCGCGGCGTGCTGGTTCTGCGGGACTCCGCCGCGGAACACCAGGGTCTCGGTGCCCCTGCTGACCCCGGAGTACAGCGTGCGCACCAGCACCTCTCCGTTCCCGGGAGAGGGCAGGAGTGTCGGGCGGATCTCTCCGCGACCGGGTTCGGCGAGCCAGAAGGCGCGAGCCGTGCGTTCCATGAGCGTCCCCCTGAACGATTCAGCAGATCTTCACGTACGGACCAGTGACAAGCCGCGGACAGTACGCGGCGTTGATCGACTCTGTCACACGGCCGGAGGATGTGCGGTGGCCCTGAACAACACGTACGGCGCGAGGCTTCCCCAGCAGGAGACCCTGGTGGGAGCCGGGGTGCAGCTTCTCCTGCTGGTGCTGCTGGGCACGGTGATAGGGATGGGACCCGCGGGCTGGCTGAGCGGTCTGGCCTTCGGGATCTCGACCTGGGCCGTGCTCACCCGCGCCCTGCGGCGCACGCGGCCCCGCTCCTTCGGGCCGGCCAACCGCGTCACGCTCGGCCGCGCGATCCTGGTGGGCGGTGTGACCGCGCTCGTGGCGGACTCCTTCCAGAGTTCGCCTCCGGTGAGTCTGCTCGTCGGCCTGACGGCGGTCGCCCTGATCCTCGACGGTGTCGACGGCAAGGTCGCCCGGCGGACCGGTACGTCGTCCGCCCTGGGCGCCCGCTTCGACATGGAGGTGGACGCGTTCCTGATCCTGGTCCTGAGCGTGTACGTCGCGATGTCGCTCGGCCCGTGGGTGCTGCTGATCGGCACCATGCGCTACGTGTTCGTCGCGGCGGCCAGGGTGCTGCCCTGGCTCAACGCGGCGCTGCCGCCGAGCATGGCCCGCAAGACCGTGGCGGCGCTGCAGGGCATCGTGCTGCTGGTCGCGGGCGCCGGGATCCTGCCGTACGGGGTGACGGCGGCGGCCGTGGCGCTGGCGCTCGGCTCGCTGGTCTGGTCGTTCGGCCGCGACATCGTGTGGCTGTGGCGGCACGGCGCGCGCCCGGTGGTCGAGCCGGCGGCGCGGAGCGAGCGGCGGCCCCGGGACCTGGTCGCAGTGGCGGCGAAGGTCCCGGCCGTCGCGCCGCGTCCGGCCACGCGCTCGGCGGCGTGAGCGCGGACCGCCGTCCCCACGGGAACTCAGTAGGTGATCACGATGTCGCGGACCGTGTGGCGGTCCGTGCGGCCGCCCGTCGCGGCGGCGAATCCGACCAGGACGTTCCGCGGCAGGACGACCTCGGTGTCGACGACCCGGGTGCCGTCCACCGAGACCAGCAGATGCCCCGTACCCGTCACGGACACGTCGACGGCACGGGAGCCGCTCCGCAGACCGGGCAGGGCGGCCGAGGTGGCGGCGTAGCGCAGCGGTGAACCGGTTCCGCCGGCGGCCACCCCCGCGAACCCGCCCGCGGGATCACCGGCGTTGCGATGGGTGTCGAGGGCGACGGCGACCCCCGGCAGACCCGCGCAGCCGAGTCCTCCGCCGCCCGCGCCCAGCGCCGTCGGAGTGGCCTTCGCCGCGTCGAGCAGGAGCAGGGCGAGACCGTCCGCGCCGCTGCCGCCGCCGAGTCGCGCGGTGAAGCGGGCCCGGAGCCGCGCCGACGGTACGGCGGTGGCCTGGACGGCCGATCCCCTGGCGTCGCGCACGGCGTCGGTGAGTACGAGGTCGGTGCGGTCGGTGCCGGACAGCGTGGCGGAACCGTTGCGGGTCCAGCCGTTGGGACCGGGCGGCGCCACCGCGTAGGAGGTCGCCGTGATGACCGTGTCACGGACGGCGTGGTTGTCGGTCCTGCCGCCGTTGGCACCGGTGAAGACGGGCATCGCCGTCGGGGGCAGCGCGGGGACCGTGGCGGTCAGCAGCCGGGTGCCGTCCATCCAGACGGTGAGGGTCTTGCCGGAGACGGCGATCGCGACGGCGTGCGGGCCCGAGCGGAGGTCCGGCACGCTGGCGGACGTGGTCGCGAGGGTGCGTGAGCTATCGCTCGTGGCGGTCGTGACACCGATGAAGTTGGCCGACGGGTCTCCGGTGTTGCGGTGGGTGTCGAAGGTGATCGCCACGCCGGGCTTCCCGGCCCAGCCGAGCCCGGCGCCGTCCGCGCCGAGGGCCGTGGGGGTGGCCCGGGCCGGGTCGAGCAGGCCGAAGGTCAGGCCGTCGCCGCCGCTGCCGCCGCCGATGACGGTGGAGAACGCGGCTTTGAGGCCGTCGGTGACCACCGGGACCGGGAACACCGCCGAGCCGGCCTGGTGTGCCACGGTCCGGGTGAGCTGGAGGTCGGCGCCCGAGAGCCGGGCGGAGCCGTTGCGGGTCCAGCCGCCTGCTCCGGGTGCCGGGACGGTGACCCGGCCGGGTTCCGCCGCCGGTGCGGGCAGTGTGCCGGCGGCACCGAGCAGCAGGCAGCCCGTGACCAGGGCGAGGAGCCGGTTCGTGGTCCGCCGGGCGCGCGGGCTGAGCATGTCTCCACCTCGGTGCGTGAGTACGGGGAGCGGCGGCCGAAGGACCCCGCACGCGATCATGGTCGGCATCGCGGCCCGATATTCGTACGAACCCGGTGCGGGGCCGGGCATGGTTCACCCCGACGGGCCAAGGCGGCACGCTCGCGCCCACCGCGGCGGATGCGACGCCCCGCCGGAATTACCTGACGGGATGTGTCAGGTATTGCCGTCACAGTGGTGCGCGTCGGCACGGTGAGCGTGTCCCCAGCGGGAGGTCGGACATGGCGCGGCACGAGGTCACGTACGAGGTGACGGGTCCCTGGTCCCTGGAGAGCAGCCGGGAGTTCTGGGAGGAGATGGCACCGCTGCCCCCGGCCGGGGCGGCGGGCACCGAAGGGACGCTGCGGACGGCGTTCACCGCGGACGCCGACTGGCGGCGCGTCACCGCGGAGGTCGGGCAGGCCGGGTCCGCCGCCAGGATCGTGGTCACCGGGGACGGCGATCTCGACGCGGCGGCGGACCAGGTGGCCCGGTTCCTCTCCCTGGACGTCGACGCCCGCGACTGGCCCGCCGTCGGCGACCGCGACCCGGTGATCGGCGGGATCCAGGCGCGCAGGCCGGGACTTCGCCCGTGCGGCTTCCACTCTCCCTACGAGGCGGCCGTGTGGGCGGTGCTGACCCAGCGCACCGGGAGGACGGCGGCCCGGAACACCCGTGCCGGCATCGTCGCCCGGCTCGGCGACGACGGAGCGTTCCCCTCGCCCGAGCGGCTGCTCCGTCTGGACGTCGAACTGCCCTGGCGCAAGACCGAGTACCTGCACGCCGTCGCCGGGGCCGCGCTGGACGGGGAACTGGACGGGGCCGAACTGCGGTCCCTGGATCCGGAGGAGGCCGAGCGGCGGGTCCGACAGGTCAAGGGCCTCGGCGCCTTCGCCGCCGAACTCGTCGTCCTGCGCGGTGCGGGACACCCGGACGTGCTGCCCACGCGGGAGCCGCGGCTGATCGCGGAGATGGAGGACCGGTACGGGCCCGGGCGCGAACCCGCGGCGATCGCGGAGAACTGGCGGCCCTTCCGCACCTGGGCCGCGCTCCATCTGCGGCTGCTGCGGGCCGAACGGCTCGGCGCCGGCGGACACCGGCCCGCGCGGACCCGCACGCCGTGACCGGCCGTCCCGCTTCCGGCACGACTCGGCCGAAACCGGACACCCTTGCGCACGTCACGACCTGCCCCGGCCGAGAACAAACATCAACTGGCTAGACTACGACCCCTTGTGCACGTGATCGCGCCACGCGCGAGCCATGCCGTCCCCGAAGGGTTTCGACGCTTGATAGCCATCGAAGATGTCAGCAAGCGATACGCAGACGGCACGGTGGCCGTCGATCGCCTGTCCCTCCAGATACCGAACCACTCCATCACCGTCCTCGTAGGACCCTCGGGCTGTGGCAAGACGACCACGCTCCGCATGATCAACCGCATGATCGAGCCGAGCAGCGGCACGATCCTGGTCGACGGCGAGGACATCACGCGGCAGCCGGTCAACGCCCTGCGCCGCTCGATGGGTTACGTCATCCAGAACGCCGGTCTCTTCCAGCACCGGACGATCCTCGACAACATCGCCACCGTGCCGCGGCTGCTCGGCTGGTCCAAGCAGCGTGCCCGGGAACGCGCGGCGGAGCTCATGGGGCGGGTCGGCCTCGACCCGGGCATGGCCCGCCGCTATCCGTACCAGCTCTCCGGAGGCCAGCAGCAGCGCGTCGGTGTCGCCCGCGCGCTCGCCGCCGACCCGCCCATCCTGCTCATGGACGAGCCGTTCTCCGCGGTCGACCCGGTCGTCCGCCGGGGCCTGCAGGAGGAGTTGCTCCGCATCCAGGGCGAACTGGGCAAGGCCATCGTCTTCGTCACCCACGACATGGACGAGGCGATCACGATCGGCGACCGCATCGCCGTGCTGCGCACCGGCGGCAAACTCGCCCAGTTCGCCGCGCCCGACGAGATCCTGTCGGCCCCCGCCGACCCGTTCGTCGAGCAGTTCCTCGGCGCCGACCGGGGCATCCGCGGGCTGTCGTTCCTCTCCACCGGCGACCTCGAACTCGACCGCTCCCGGGTCGTACCGGTCGGTTCCGGCGCGCTGGAGGCCGCCGGACGCGGCACGGCGCAGGCACCGGTCCTGGTGACCGACGCGGGCGGCAAGCCGCTCGGCTGGGCCGCGCCCGACTGGAACGGCGAGGTCGGGACGCTCGACCCGTACGGGCAGAGCTTCGAGGTGGGCCGGGACTCGCTGCGCGTCGCCCTCGACCGGGCCGTGCTGTCGCCGACCGGTCAGGCCGTCGGCGTCGACGGCTCGGGGCAGGTGCTCGGTGTCGCCGGGCAGGAGACGATCGCCGCGGCGATCCGCGTGGCCCGGCAGCGCAGGGCCACGGACGCCCCGCAGGACACCGCTCCGGCGAAGGCCCTGTGATGAACGGCTTCTTCGACATACCGAGCGACCTCCAGCACAGCTACGCGGGCCTGATCGGCATCCACATGCAGGAGGCCCTCATCCCGGTGCTGGTCGGCCTGCTGCTGGCGCTGCCGATCGGCCTGCTGTGCGTGCACTACGACTGGCTGTACCCGCCGGTGCTGTGGACCTCGACGGTGCTGTACGCGATCCCGTCGATCGCGTTCTTCGTGGTGCTCATCGACTCCACCGGGCTGACCCAGCTGACCGTGATGATCCCGCTGTGCCTGTACAGCCTGGTCGTTCTGGTGCCCGCGGTGGTCGACGGGATCCGCTCGGTCCCCCAGGAGACCAACGCGGCCGCCGCGGCCATGGGCATCGGTCCCGTCCGCCGCTACTTCCAGGTCCAACTGCCCATCGCCGTCCCCGCGATCATGGCCGGACTGCGGGTGGCCACGGCCTCCAGCATCAGCCTGGTGAGCGTCGGTTCGCTGATCGGCAACCAGGGCGCGCTCGGCAACCTGCTGACCACCGCGATGCTCTACCACCGTCCGCGGCTCGCGGTGACCTCGGTGGTCACCACCGCCGTGCTGGCGATCGTGGTCGACGCGCTGCTGGTCCTGCTGCGGCGCATCCTCACCCCGTGGGAGCCCCCGTCCGGCCGCGCCGCGCGGCGTCCCGCGGCCACGCTCGAGGACCCGGCGGTCCGCACCCCGGAGGCCGTGTCGTGAACGTAGTCAACTTCATGCAGTCGTTCTTCAGCGACGGCGCCCACTGGCACGGTTACGACGGTATTCCGCAACGCGTGTGGGAGCACCTGCAGTACACCGCGGGTGCCCTCGCGATCGCGGCGGCGATCGGACTGCCGGTCGGCCTGGTCACCGGGCACACCGCGCGCGGCGGCAACGCGCTCGCGTTCCTGTCCGCGGGCGCCCGCGCGCTGCCGACCTTCGGTCTTCTGGTGCTGATGTTCGTGTGGCTCGGGCTCGGGATCGTACCGGTGATGATCCCGCTCGTGGTCCTGGCGATCCCGCCGATCCTCATCACCACCTACGAGGCGGTCCGCACCGTGGACCCGTCCCCCGTGGACGCCGCCCGGGGCATGGGCATGCAGGAGTCGAAGATCCTGTTCCAGGTGGAGATCCCGGCGGCGCTGCCGCTGATCCTCAGCGGACTGCGCTCGGCGACGATCCAGATCGTGTCGACGGCGACGATCGCGGCCTACGTCTCGCTCGGCGGGGTCGGCCGCTACATCCTGGACGGGCTGTACCAGCGGGACTACGAGAAGGTCGTCGGCGGCGCCGCCCTCACGGCGATCCTCGCGCTGCTCGTCCTCACGCTGTTCTGGGCGGTGGGCCGGGTGGCCGTCTCTCCCGGAGTACGCAGGCGCCGGTCCGCCTGAGGGCGGTCGTGACGACGGAGGCGGGGGGGGGGCCGGGGGCCCCCCCCCCCCCCCCGGGGCCCCCCCCCCCCCCCCCTGGGGGGGGGGGGCCCGGGCCCGGGGGGGGGGGGGGGGGGCGGGGGGGGGGGGGGGCCCCCCGCGCCCCCCCCCCGCCTCCGTCGTACCGTCCGGCTCAGCGTTGTGCCGTGGCGAGGGCGTGTTCGAGGACGACGAGCAGCGCGTCGCGCACGGAGCCCCGTTCGCGCGCGTCGAACACGGTCAGCGGCACGTGGTCGGCGACGTCGAGCGCCCACCGTACGTCGTCCAGATCGTGTTCGAGCCTGCCGTCGAAGGCGTTGACGGCGACGGCGAAGGGGATCTGGCGGTGCTCGAAGTAGTCGACGGCGGCGTAGCAGTCGTCGAGCCGCCGGGTGTCGACGATGACGAGTCCGCCGAGGGCGCCCTCGACGAGGTCGTCCCACATGAAGCCGAAGCGTTCCTGGCCGGGGGTGCCGAACAGGTAGAGCTTCAGCGTGGGGTCGAGCGTCACACAGCCGAAGTCCATGGCGACGGTCGTCGTCACCTTCTCCGGTGTGTGGGAGAGGTCGTCGACGCCGGCGGCGACCGAGGTGATGGACGCCTCGGTGGTGAGCGGTTCGATCTCGGAGATGGCACCCACCGTGGTGGTCTTGCCCACGCCGAAGCCGCCCGCGATCACCATCTTCACCGGCAGCGGCGGCCGGGGCCGCTCGTCGTCAGCCCTCACGGATCGCTCCCCGGGAGTCGGGGACAGCTCGGAGACCATCGATAACCCTTCGCAATACGGAGACATCGCGGTTGGAGTGGGCCTGGGGAAGGTACAGGGCCAGTTGGCCGTCGGCGCGCAGATCGTCGGCGAGGACCCGGATCACGTTGAGGTGCATCCGGAGCTTCGCCGCGATCTCCGCGAGGGACTGCGGCTCACGGCAGACCGTGATGATGTCGCGGTGCTGGTCGAAGACGAACGCGTCGAGTGCGGCGAGTCCCACCTCGGTGGCCACGACCTGCGTCTCGATCGGGATCGGCGGGACGAGGCTGTCGCCGCCGGCGATCCGTCCCGCGGTGAGCAGGAACGGCCGGACGACCGAGGCGGGCCGCTCGGCCCCCCACTCGGCGTCACCGCCGGCCCGTGGCTCGCCGGACGTCATCACGTCCTCCCCCTTCACCCAGTTCCGTCACCGGTCGTGCGACCACGCCTCGGACGTCATCCGGCCGGGGCGATGCCCACGGTGTTCTTCAGTTCCATGACCAGCTGCGGGCTCAGCACGGCGCCCGCGCGGTTGGCGAACAGCGTCATCTCGTAGGCGATGTTGCCGAGCTTGGCCTCCTTCGACGCGACCACCCCGAGCACCGCTCCGGCCCCGAGGGCGGACACCAGGACGTGTCCTTCCTCCAGGTCGATGATGACCTTGTTGAGGCCGCCGAGGCCGTAGTTGCCGGAGGCGCCCATGGCCAGGCTGGTGATGCCCGAGACGATCGCCGCGAGGCGCTCGGAGTCGGCCTGGCCGCGCAGTTGGGAGACGGCGATGAGCAGTCCGTCGGAGGAGACGCCGATGACGTCGACGACCCCCGCCGTCTCGGTGGCGAACCGGTTGAGCAGCCAGTTGAAGTCGGCAGCGGCGGCCTTCACGTCCGTCTCGGGCTCCGCGGTTCGGGACTCCGGCCCGCCTGTCCACATGGTCACGTGCTCATGCCTTCCGGGGAAGAGGGTCTTCTGTTCAGGGTGTCGGGGCCGGCGGGTCCGCCGGGCCCGTCGTCGGGGCGGAACGCCCAGACCGGGTGCTCCCCCGTCTCGCTCTCGCGCTGGGCGCGCTGCACTGCGGCCTCGAACTCGTCGAGTTCGGAGCGTGCCGCCTCGGCGTCCGTGGGCTGCCAGGAGGGTGGCCTGCGATGGGTGACGGCTTCCCGGGTCCTGGGCAGCCGCGTCGACGCCGTGGTGGCCGACAGGGTCGCCCCGCGCACCCGGCGGCGCAGCGGACCGGCCTCGCCGGGCCGTGCCGGCGGGGTGGGCGCCGTGGGTCCCGGAGCCGGCTCGGCTCCGGTGCCGGCGCGGACACCGCCGTGGGTCATGGCGTGCTCGGCGCCCGGGCCCGTCGCGGGCTCCGCGCGGCGGGCGTGGCCGGCGGGCTCGGCGGGCCGGGGCCGGGCGGGCACCCGGCGGGGCAGCCCCGCGGGTCCGGGCGGCGACTCGACCTGCGCGGGGCGCGGTTCGGCCGGACCCGGGTGGCGCGCCGGGGGCATCATGCGCGGGGCACGCGGAACGGTCCTGCCGGGGTCGTGGGACACGAGATGGGAGGCGGGGACCGCGACGGTGGCGGTGACACCGCCGCCCGGGGTGCGGGAGAGGACGACCTCGATGCCCCAGCGCCGGGAGAGACCGCCGACCACGAAGAGGCCGAGGACCTCCGTCGGCGCGAGGTCGAGCCGCTCGCGGCGGATCAGGCGGGTGTTCTCCTGCTCCAGCCGCTCGGGGCTCATGCCGAGGCCGTGGTCGATGATCTCGACGAGCGCGCCGCCTCCGTCGTGCCGGGGTCGCAGGACGACTTCGACGCCGCTGCTCGCCGGGGAGAACATGACGGCGTTCTCCAGGAGTTCGGCGAGCATCAGGGTCAGGTCGCCGATGATGTCGGGCACGACGGTGACATCGCCCTCGGCGTGCGGGGTGACGCGCTGGTAGCCCTCGATCTGGCCGAGCGAGGCGCGGACGATGTTGCTGAGCCGCATCGGTTCGGTGGTGAGGCCGGTCTCACTGATGCCGGCGAGGAGCATGAGGCTGTCGGCGTTGCGCTGGAGGCGGACGGCGATGTGGTCGATGCGGTAGAGGCGGTCGAGCACCTCGGGGTCGGTCTCGCCGCGCTCCACCGAGTCGATCAGCGCCAGTTGGCGTGCCGTCAGGTTGCTGACGCGACGCCCGACGTTGCCGAACATCTCGGCGATGTTGCGCCGGCTGACGACCTGGCGTTCCAGCAGGGCGGTCGCGGTGACCTGCACCTGGTTGAAGGCCTCGGCCAGCTCGCCGATCTCGTCGCGCACCGGCACGGGCACGGCCTCCAGACGCGGCGGGCTCGCGTCGTCGGCGTCGTCGTCCGCGACCCGGGCGAGCTCGCTCCGGGCGGCGCCGGCCACGTGCTGGGCGGCCGAGGTGAGGGACCGTACGGTGCGCACCACGGAACGGCGGGCCAGCACGGAGAAGAGCATCCACGCGGCGAAGGCGAGGAGGTTGCCGGCGACCAGCCAGGCCACCCGCCACCAGGCCTCGCTGGACGCGGACTGGGCGTCGGCGGCGATCTCGCCGATGAGCGACTGGACGATCTTCAGCCGGTTGCCGGCCTGCCGTTCGTAGGTGGGGTCGGCGCGCAGCGCGTCGCCGAGCGCGGCCCGCAGCTGGGTCGGGGTCTCGGCGACCAGCGCGCTGGGGTCGACCTGGAGGGCGGCCCAGTGCTGGCTGATCACGCTCTGGTAGGGGCTGCGTTCGATCCCGGCGAGGGCGGTGCTCTGGTCCTGGCTCGCGAACCGGGTGAACCGCTCGGCCTGGTAGGAGTACTGGTCGTAGTCGCCGACGGCGCCGGTGAACTCGATGAGCGCGTTGGAGTCGCGGGTACGGGCCGCGAAGACGCTGGTCTCGAAGGAGGCGTGGGCGGTGTCGGCGCGCAACAGGGCGTCGAGCAGGTTGGCCGCGGACGAGCCGGACTCGCCGCCCGACAGTCCGAGGCCGAGGCCGTTGATGAGGCCCTCGATCACCGATCCGTAGGCGGGGTCGATGTTGTCGGCGGGGATCGGGCCCTGCTCGACGGTCTTGCGGAGGCTGTCCAGGCCCTCCAGTTCCTTCAGCGCCTGCGCCTCGGCGTCGGGCAGCCGTTCGCCGTAGGCGGTCCGGACGGCGGCGATACGGGTGCCGACCTCCTGCTGGGCGTCGAGGTAGGAGGTGGTGTCCTGCGCGCTCTTTCCGGAACCGCCCGCCTCGTGACGCAGCGAGACGAGGAGTGCCTGCCGGTGCTCCGTCTGCACGGCGTCGATGAGTTTGGTCACCTGGGCGCTGTCACGGACGAGCTGGGCGGTGTCGGCCGCCGAGCGGGCCTTGTCGATCTCGCCGTACACGACATAGGCGATCATCGCGGAGATGACGGCGAGCGGCACGATCACCAGGACGTTGAGTTTCCGGCGAAAGGGCCAGCGGTCCAGCGGGGATGGTGTCCGGCCGACCGGAAGAGCCGTGGACGGCTGCCCCGAGGCGGCTTTTCTGTGCGCGGGCACCCAACCTCCTTGACTTCATTCCCCGTTGGAAGCCTTTTGGCAGGCCTGCATGGATCAATGGTCACGACAGCGTGCTCGGGCCGACAAGTGGAAGGGGGCCCTCGACGCGGCCAACCCTAGCGGCTGGCGTAAGAGTACGGCCATGATCAACCAAAAAGTGACATGCAGTGACGTCGGATTCGCGCGCATATTGGTCGCGTTGCGCCTACGGGGCGAAGCTGTACGGTCCCCACCAGTGATCTATTCGTGTCTTGACGGCCCTTGAGGTGGCTCGATTGGATCGTCTGGACTGTCAAGACCCGCGCCCCGCCCACGCCCCACCCATTGCCAAGTCTGGATGACCAACGTGACCATCGCCAGAAGTACCCGAACGTCCGCAACGTACGCTGCCACCCTGCTGGTTGTGGCCGCGGCCGCACTGACGGGCTGCGGTTCCTCCGACGACTCCGGCACGTCCGACCCGCTGAAGGGTGACGCCGCCAAGGGCGGTACGGTCGTTGTCGGCTCCAACAACTTCCCCGAGAGCATCCTGCTCGCCGACATCTACGGCGAAGCCCTCAAGTCCAAGGGCGTCAAGGTCAGTTACAAGCTGAACATCGGCAGCCGCGAGACCACGTACGGCCTGATCAAGAACGGCACGATCACCGTCCTGCCGGAGTACAACGGCGCGCTGCTCGCCTACCTCGACGCGAAGGCCACCCCGAAGACGGTCGAGGAGACCAGCACGGCCATCACGGCCAAGCTCGACTCCAAGCTGGGCCTGCTGACGCCGTCCAAGGCCGAGGACAAGGACGCGATAGCGGTCAACGAGGCCACGGCGAAGAAGTACAGCCTGACGGACAAGTCGACCATCGCGGACCTCGCCGACTCGGCGAAGGACCTGGTGATCGGCGGCTCGCCGGAGTTCCAGACCCGCCAGCAGGGCCTCAAGGGACTGAAGTCCGTATACGGTCTCGATTTCAAGAACTTCAAGGCGCTGGACGCCGGCGGCCCGCTCACCGTGGCGGCCCTCAAGGGGAACAACATCCAGGCCGCGGACATCTTCTCCACGGACCCCGGAATCAGCAAGAACAAGTTCGTCGTGCTCCAGGACCCGAAGAGTCTTTTCGGTTTCGAGAACGTGACGCCGCTGACCTACAAGAAGGGTCTGCCGAAGGCGGGAATTGCGGTTCTCAACGACGTCTCGGCGAAGCTCGACACGGAAACCCTGGTGTCGCTCAACGGCCAGGTGCAGAACGAGAGCAAGGACCCGCTGGACGTGGCGAAGTCCTGGCTGTCCTCCGCCGGACTCAGCTGACGCGGAGCTCGGCGGCCGGTTGACGGATGCCGCGGCCGGGGCGGTCACACCGCCCCGGCCCGGCCTCCGGCGGCGTACGGAGGAGTGAACGCCCGTCATGCTCAAGCGCACGGCCGACGCGGCCGAAGCAGCCACGGCCCTCGCGGACGCGGGCGGCGGGGACACGGCCCTCGCGCACGAGAGCGTCCCGCCGCCCCTCACGGGCCCGGGTGCCGGGGAGTCGGGCACACCCGGCCCGGCCGGGAGCGACCCGCCGCCCGCGGCGGCTCTCCGCGGCCGGGGGCTCGACGCCGCGACGGTGGCCTCGGTCGCCGACGGCGCCCCGCCTCCCCCACCGCATCCCGCGTCGCTGGAGGCCATGGAACACACCCGGCGTGCCGCACGACGGCTGGCGGCCGAGGGCGCCCGGGTCTACGGGCGCAGCACGGGTGTCGGCGCGCACCGGGGAGTCGCCGTCGAGGAGTCCGACGGCGCGGGCCACGACCTGCGGCTGCTGCTGAGCCACGCGGGAGGCGTGGGCGCGCCACTGCCCGCCCGCGAGGTCCGCGCCATGATGCTGGTGCGCGCCAACCAGCTCCTCGCCGGCGGATCGGGGCTCGGCCCCGAGATCGCCGTGGCCGTCACGGACGCGCTCCGGGCGGAGGTCCATCCCCGGATCCCGGAGTACGGGGCCGTGGGCACCGGGGACCTGACCGCGCTGGCCGAACTGGGGCTGGCCCTGTTCGGGCACGGCACCTGGATACGGGACCGGGCGGACGCCGGGAACCCGCTCCCCGCGAGCCTGCCGGTCCGCCGGGGGGACGCGCTGGCCCTGCTCAGCAGCAACGCCCTCACCCTCGGCCAGTCCGCGCTCGCCAGCCACGACCTCGGCGTCCTGCTGCGCGCCGCCCACGTGGTGGCCTCGCTGTCGCTGCTCGCGGTGGACGCGTCCACGGAGCCGTACGCGCCGGAGGTGCACGCCGCCCATCCGCACCCGGCGGTCCAGGGTGCGGCGGCCCGCGTCCGGGAACTGCTCGGCACCGGCGCGAGCAGGGACGAGGCGCCACCCGCGAGCGGTACGTCCCGGGTGCAGGACCCCTACGGCTTCCGGTGCTTCCCGCAGGCCCACGGTCCGGCGACCGAGGCGTGGGAGGACCTGGAGCGGGTGCTGTCGATCGACCTCAACTCCGCCACCGAGAACCCCCTGATCGGCTGGGACGCGGCCACGGGAACGCCGGTCGCCCGGCATCACGGCGGCTTCTTCACCGCGCCGCTCACGCTCGCCCTCGACCGGCTGGGCCTCGCGGTGCTCGGCACCGCCCGCCTCTCGGCGGCCCGGCTGTCCGGCCTCGGCCGACCCGAACTGACCGGCCTGCGCTCCTACTTGGCCGACACGTCCTCGGCCGGTTCGGGAATGATGATCCTGGAGTACAGCGCCGCGTCCGCGCTCGCCGAGCTACACGCCTGTGCCACCCCGGCCGCGCTCGGGCACGTGGTGCTGTCCCAGGGGATGGAGGAGGCGGCAACCTTCGCGACGCAGGCCGCCCGCACATCGCTGCGCCTCGCGCAGGCGTACCGGCTGGTCCTCGGATGCGAACTCGTCGCCGCCGTACGGGCGTTGCGCCTGCGGGGCAGCGCGCCGCGTGCGGAGACGGCGGCGGGCCGCGCCTACGCTCGGGCTGCCGCGGAGCTGGACCCCGAGATGCGGGACCGTCCCCTCACGGGCGACGTGACCACCGCGGCGGCCCTGCTCGACGAGTTCGCGGAGTTCGCCACCCACTGAGGGACGCGCGGGCACCTTAGGCAGCGCCCGGCCCCTCCGGGCACCGCACGAGGGCTCCCCCGCGACCCCGGGACGTGACAGTGCGGGGGCCGGTCTCGCGACACGGCCCCCGCACGGTGGGACTCAGGGCCGGCTGCGGCGTGCCGCTTCACCGGACGGGATCGCCCGGGCACGGCCCCCGCGGTCAGCTCCGGGCGCCCGGAGCCACGGCGTCGGTCTGCGCCGGCTCCTGTGCGTCGGTGGCCGAACCGGCGGCGGCGCGCCGTGTGTCCCCCGAGGCACGCGGGCCGGAGAGGCGGGCAGCGCGCCGGGCCGGGACGAGGAGCGCGGCCAGTGCGGCGGCCAGGCAGAGCAGGGCGAGCAGGGTGAACCCGTGGGTGTACCCGGACTCGTACGGCAGGCCCGAGGACTGGAGATGGCCGGTCACCAGCACGCTCGTCACGGCGGCGCCGATGGAACCGCCGATGGTGCGGATGTTGGCGTTCATCCCGGTCGCGGCGCCGGTCTGTTCGGCCGGGACGCTGCCGACGATGAGGTTGGCCATCGAGGCGAAGGCGAGGCCGATGCCGAGACCGAACACGCCCGCCGCGAGGGCGACCTGCCACTGCCGGTCGTGCCACAGGGCGAGGATCGCGCAGGCGACCGCGCCGAGCGTGGCACCGGCGACGAGCAACTTCTTCGCGCCGACGACGGGTTCGAGGCGGCCACTGAGCACACCGGAGCAGAACATCGCGACCAGCATCGGCAGCATGAGCAGGCCGGCCGCGCTCACGCTCGCGCCGAAGCCGTAGCCCGCGGACCGCGGGGTCTGGACGAAGCCGGGGAGGAAGGACCAGATCGCGTACATGCCCGCGCCGAACAACAGCGCGGCGGTGTTGGTGGTCCACACGGCGGGCAGCCGCATGATGCGCAGGTCGATGAGCGGGCCGGAGGACCGGGCCTCGGAGGCCAGCCAGACGGCGAAGAGCAGGACGGCGACGGCGAGCAGACCGATCACCCGGCCCGAGCCCCAGCCCCACTGGCCCGCCTGGCTCAGTGGCAGCAGCAGGGCGACCAGCCAGCCCGAGAGCAGAACGGCACCGAGCCAGTTGACGCGCCCCGCGGCCCGCCGGGGCGACTCGGGCACGTAGCGCAGGGCGATCAGCGTGGTCACCGCGACGATGCCGACGGGGATCCAGAACAGCCAGCGGTAGTCGAGCGCGCTCACGATGGGGCCGGCCGCCACCATGCCGACTCCTCCGCCCGCGGCGATCACGGCGGACAGGTTGCTGATGCTGCCGCTGACCTTGGAGGCGGCGAACTCGTCGCGGATGATGCCGAAGGACAGCGGGAAGAGCGCGCCGCCCACGCCCTGCACCACACGGGCGACGATGAGTATGCCGATGGTGGGCGCGAGGGCGGCGAGCAGACAGCCGGCCAGGACGGCGACCAGCACCGCGACCATGGTGCGCTTCTTGCCGATCAGGTCACCGACCCTTCCGAGGATCGGCGTGAAGATCGAGGCGGACAGCAGGTACGCGGTCATCACCCAGGTCGCGGTGGACTGCGAGGTGTGCAGCGCGTGCTGAACGGTCGGCAGGGCCGGCGCGATCAGCGACTGCAGCATGGAGAACACGCCGGCACCGGTCGCGAGGACCGCGAAGGTGAGGCGGGTGGACGTGCGGGGCATGAAGAGCCTCTCCGGACAGGTTGCGGCCGAGGTCGTCGGGCCACGGTCGTACGGGACGGGCGGGGCGCCGGTCGGCGCCCGGGCACACCGGCGGCCGCGACGGCGGTCGCGCGAGGAGACAGAGTCGGGGGCGAGGGCGGTGCGTCGTCGCACGGCCCGCCGGGGTCGAGGAGCCGGGGGGTGCACGTCGGCGTCGCGTGCGGCCGCACGCGGTCGATGCCGGACGCACCCCGGCTGTTAAAGTGGAGGTACCCCTCCACTGTAGCGGAGGCATACCTCCGCTTCAACCCGATCCAGCCGGGAGGCAGCAGTGACGGCCGAGCCCTACCCCGTCAGTGAGATCGTCGCGTCCCGCCGTCCGCACCGGAAGGACGCCGCCCGCAACTACGACGCATTGCTGGCCGCCGCCCGCGAGGCGTTCGCGGAGAAGGGCGCGGAGGCGTCCCTGGAGGACGTGGCCCGTCGTGCGGGCGTCGGCATCGGGACGCTGTACCGGAACTTCCCGACGCGCCGCCACCTCTTCGAGAGCGTCTACGCGGGCGAGGTCGACGACCTGTGCCGGGTCGCCGAGGAGGTCGCGGGACGGGAGCCGTGGGACGCGCTGACGTCCTGGCTGCGGCGCTTCGTGGACTACACGGTCACCAAGCGGGCCATCCGGGAGGCCCTGAACGACGAGTCCGAGATCTTCCTGGCCTGCCGGGACTCGATGTACGCGGCCGGCGGACCGCTCTTCGAGCGGGCACAGCAGGCCGGCGAGGCCCGGAACGACATGAACTTCGACGACCTGCTGCGCATGATCGCCGGCATCACGGCGACGAACTTCCTGGACGACGCCCAGCGCGACCGCGTCATGTCGGTGGCACTGGACGGGGTCCGGGCGCCGCACTGACTCCGCCACGCGCACACGCACGGGCCCGGACACACGCGCGCCGCGCACCGGCCGGGCCGCCCTCGCTCCGGCGGACCTCACCGTCGCGCCGCCGCCCCTGGAGACCCGCTTCAGGGGGTCAGCGAGTTGCCCGGGTCACCTCTGGATGCCCGGAGTCAGCCGGCCGCCCGGGCCGGCTCCGGGCGGCAGAGCCACCGCCAGCGGCGCCGCTCCGTGAAGCACGTGACGGCGGCCAGCACGGTGACGGGGGCCGCCACCCAGCCGGACCAGGCGAGCCACGAGAACACCACGGCCGCGACGAGTTGAAGCAGTACCAGCAGCACGGTCACCCAACCCGGCACCGCCACCAGGACCTGGGCCTTGTCTCCCGGCGTCGCGAAGACCGTCGGCAGCCCGATCAGCATCACCACCGAGAGCACGGCGAGTGTCCACGAGTACGTGGACAGGGCCCAGGGAGCGGCCACCCAGGCCACCAGCTCCGTGGCGAACCGGAGAACGGACGCGGTGCGGTCATCGGGACGCCCAGCGGCGGTATCGGTCACCCGGCGACGATCCCACCCGCGACACCGGACCGCCAGAGGCTGCCCTGATTCCCCGACCCGGCCACCCGGTCCATCGGACGAGGGGAGCAAGGCGTCACAGCCATGCTCTCCGCAGACTGGATTCTGTATACTGTCGCCCACCAAATGGCCCCGACCCGGAGGCGACATGGCAGAGCTGGATCCCCAAGTGGTGCTGGGAATGGCGGACCAGGCACCCGACGGCGTGGTGATCATCGACAGGGAAGGCCTGATCCGGTACTGGAACAGAGGGGCCGAGCGCATCTTCGGCTTCTCGGCGGCCGAGGTGGACGGCGGCAGTCTCGACGTCATCATTCCGGAGAAGCACCGCCGGCGTCACTGGGAGGGCTTCGGCACCGCCATGGATCGAGGGACCACCAAGTACGGTGACGCCGACCTCCTGACGGTGCCCGCGCTCGCGTCGGACGGCCGGACCCTGTCCATCGAGTTCAGCGTCGTGCTGCTGACCGGGAACGACGGCACCCCGTACGTCGGCGCGGTCGTCCGGGACGTGACCGCCCGGCGGGCCCGGGAGAAGGAAATGATGCGGCGCCGCGCCGAGACGGACCGTACGTCCGTGTAGGCGCGCGCTGCGCCGTCCTGTCCCTATGACGAAGTGCCCCGCGAACTTCTCCTGTTCGCGGGGCACTTCGCCGTACGGGCTCAGGCGACGACCTGGCCCTCGTGCAGCCTGCGGATCGCGTTCGCGTCGTAGCCGAGGTCCGCGAGCACCTCGTCGGTGTGCTCGCCCAGCAGCGGGGCGCCGGCGATCTCGGGCTTGAAGCCGGAGAACTTGATCGGGCTGCCCACCGTCAGATAGGTGCCGCGCTCCTTCTGCTCGACCTCGACGATCGTGCCGCTCCTGCGCATGTCCGGGTCCGCGGCGAGTTCCTTCATGCTGAGCACGGGCGCACACGGCACCTCGAAGGTGCGCAGGATGTCGACCGCCTCGTACTTCGTCTTGTCGGCGAGCCACTTCTCGATCTCGCCGAAGATCTCCATGATGTGCGGCTGCCGGGCCAGGGCGGTGGTGTACCCGGGGTCCTCGGTCCACTCGGGCCGGCCGATGGCCTCACAGGTGCGGGCCCAGTTCTGCTCCTGGATCGTGAAGTAGATGTAGGCGTTCGGGTCGGTCTCCCAGCCCTTGCACTTGAGGATCCAGCCGGGCTGCCCGCCGCCGCCCGCGTTGCCGCCGCGCGGCACCGCGTCGCCGAACTCGCCGTTCGGGTACTGCGGATACTCCTCCAGGTGGCCGACCCGCTCCAGGCGCTGCTGGTCGCGGAGCTTGACCCGGGTCAGGTTGAGGACCGCGTCCTGCATGGACACCGAGACCTTCTGGCCGACGCCCGTGGCGTTGCGCTGGATGATCGCCGTGAGCAGGCCGACCAGCAGATGCATCCCGCTGTTGCTGTCGCCGAGCGCCGAACCGCTGATGGTGGGCGGCCCGTCCCAGAACCCGGTGGTCGACGCGGCGCCCCCCGCGGCCTGCGCGACGTTCTCGTAGACCTTGAGGTCGTTCCACTTCGAGTCGTCGTTGAAGCCCTTGACCGAGCCGAAGATGAGCCGGGGGTTCAGGGCGTGGATGTGGTCCCAGCCCAGGCCCATCCGGTCCATGGCACCCGGCGCGAAGTTCTCCACCAGGATGTCCGCCTCGCGGATCAGCTTCTCCATGACCTCCTTGCCCTCGGGGGACTTGGTGTTGATGGCCAGGGACCGCTTGTTGCTGTTGAGCATGGTGAAGTAGAGGGCGTCGAGGTCGGGGATGTCCCGGAGCTGACGCCGGGTCACATCACCGCCGGCGATGCGCTCGACCTTGATGACGTCGGCGCCGAACCAGGCGAGCATCTGCGTGCACGCGGGACCGGCCTGGACCCCGGTGAAGTCGATCACCTTGATTCCGGCGAGCGGCTTTTCACTCATGGCGGTTTCCTTCTCGTGAATGATCGCGGTGCGGGAGTCGTCGCTGCGGGCGGGGGGTCGAGGGCTCATGAGCGGGCCGGCCGGATGTTGCCGACGGTGATGCCCTTGGGGTTCAGGTGCGCGATGTGGCCGCTCTCGGTGCCGGCCGCGGGGTCGATCACGCAGTCGATGAGCGCGGGCCCGCCGGAGGCCAGCGCCTCGGTGAGAGCGGCGGTGACCTCGGCGGGGGTGGTCGCGCGATAGCCCCTGCCGCCGAACGCCTCGATCATCCGGTCGTGCCGGGCGGCGGCCATCAGGGTGGTCGGGGAGGGTGCGTCACCGAGCGGGTTGACGTCGTCGCCCCGGTAGACACCGCCGTTGTTCATCACGACGGTGACGACGGGAAGTCCGTAACGGCAGATGGTCTCCAGCTCCATACCGCTGAACCCGAAGGCGCTGTCGCCCTCCACGGCCACCACCGGCGCGCCGCTCTCCACCGCGGCGGCGATCGCGTAGCCCATGCCGATGCCCATGACGCCCCAGGTGCCGCTGTCGAGGCGGTGCCGCGGTACGTGCATGTCGATGACGTTGCGCGCGATGTCCAGCGCGTTGGCGCCCTCGTTGACGAGGTAGATCTCCGGGCGCTCGCGCAGCACGTCCCGTACGGCCTTCAGGGCGCCCATGAACTGCATGGGGTGCGGGTCGGCCTCCAGGCGCTCCGCCATCTTCGCGACGTTCCGCGCCGAGCGCGCGCCGAGTTCCTCGCGCCAGGCGGCGGGGGCGGCGATCCGGCCGGGCTTGGTCCGCTCGGCGATGGCGTCGAGGACCGACCCGATGTCGCCGACGAGCGGGGCGGCGATGGGCTGGTTGCTGTCCATCTCCCGTGCCTCGATGTCCACTTGGATGAACCTGGCGTCGGGGTTCCACTGCGGTGACTCGCCGTGGTTCAGCAGCCAGTTGAGGCGGGCGCCGACGAGCATGACGACGTCGGCCTTCTTCAGGGCCAGCGAACGGGCGGTGGCCGCCGACTGCGGATGGTCGTCGGGCAGCAGGCCCTTGGCCATCGACATGGGCACGTACGGGATGCCGGTGGACTCGACGAACGCGCGGACCTGGTCGTCGGCGCGCGCGTACGCGGCGCCCTTGCCGAGGACCACCAACGGCCGTTCCGCGCCCGCGAGAAGCTCGATGGCACGGTCCACGGCCTCGGGTGCGGGCAGCTGACGCGGAGCGGGGTCGACGAGGCGGCTCAGCGTCCGCGCGCCGGCCTCGGCGTCCATGATGGAGCCGAGCACCGCGGCGGGGATGTCGAGATACACACCGCCGGGGCGCCCGGAGACCGCGGTGCGCAGGGCGCGGGCGATGCCCCGGCCGATGTCCTCGACACGGCCCACCCGGTAGGCGGCCTTGCAGAACGGCTGCGCGGCGGCGAGCTGGTCCATCTCCTCGTAGTCGCCCTGCCGCAGGTCGACGAGGTGCCGCTCGCTGGAGCCGGAGATCTGCACCATGGGGAAGCAGTTGGTGGTGGCGTTGGCCAGCGCGACGAGACCGTTGAGGAAGCCGGGCGCGGACACCGTGAGGCAGATTCCGGGCTTCTGGGTGAGATAGCCGGCGGCCGCGGCCGCGTGGCCCGCGTTGCTCTCGTGCCGGAAGCCGACGTAGCGGATGCCCCGGGCCTGCGCGAGGCGGGCCAGGTCGGTGATCGGGATGCCGACCACCCCGTAGATGGTGTCGACGTCGTTCATCCTGAGCGCGTCGACGACCAGGTGGTAGCCGTCGGTGAGCTCGGTCGGAACGTCGGCTTTCGCCGCGGTCTCCAGTGTCGAGGGGGCGGTCATGGTCCGAGGTCCTCCTTGGGCAGATCCTGCCGGTGCGGCTCCTTCTCCCACCCTTCGGCAGCGGGCCCGCCCGCGTCCAAGACCCATCGGCGACCAGCCGATAAACAGCGTCTATCGAGGGCGCCCCCGGGACCTCTCAACTCCCTTGATAGAGCGCCGCTATCGGCCGTTCGCCGCTGCGTATTGGACGCGCTCCCCGCCTCGCCGCAGGCTCGCAGAGGAGCGCCTCGCCGAAGCCGGGGCCCGCTGCGGCGGACGGCCGCTCCGGCGGACCTGGGGGTACGGAGGTGGGGTCATGGCCGTTCCGGCCGCGGCGTCGGCGCGTGAGGCGGACGGCTACCGGCCGCCCGAACTGACCGGCCTGGCCGACCTGCTGGACCGGCCGGCGCGCGAACGTCCCGACGCCCGGGCCCTGGTGGTCGGCGCCGGCCGCCGACCGGTGTCGTTCCGGGTCCTGTCGGCGCTGGCCGACGACCTGGCCGCGCGCCTCGCCGCCACCGGACTGCGCCGGGGTGACGCGATCGGTCTGGTCGGCGCCAACACCGCCGAGTTCGTCGTCGGGCTGTTCGGCGCGGCGCGGGCCGGGCTGGTGACCGCCCCGCTGGACCCGGCGCTGCCCGCGCCCGAACTCTCCGCACGGCTCGACGCGCTCGGTGTCCCCGCGGTCCTGATCGGGCCGTCGGCGGCCGACACGCCGCCGCCGGCACCGCTGCGGGTCCCGGCCTGGCCGCTGCGGGTGGAGGTCTCCCCGGGCGGGACCGCGGCCGTGCTCGCGGACACGGCTGCCGCCCCCCGCCGAAAGACGGGCGCCGCAGCTGAGTTGAGCGCTCGGGACGCGCTGGTGCTGTACACCTCCGGGACCGCCGCGCGGGCCCGGATGGTCCCCCTGACGCAGGCGAACGTCGCCTCCTCCGTGCGGGGCATCTGCGCCACGTACCGGCTCGGCCCCGCGGACGCGACCGTCGCGGTGATGCCGTTCTTCCACGGTCACGGCCTGTTCGCGGCGCTCCTGGCGTCCCTGGCCGGCGGGGGCGGCGTCCTGCTGCCCGTGCGCGGCCGGTTCTGCGCGGGGACGTTCTGGGACGACATGCGGGCAGCGTCCGCCACCTGGTTCACCGCGGTACCGACGCTGCACGAGGTCCTGCTGGAGCG
This sequence comes from Streptomyces sp. NPDC005302, assembly GCF_040607345.1. Lineage (NCBI taxonomy): Bacteria > Bacillati > Actinomycetota > Actinomycetes > Kitasatosporales > Streptomycetaceae > Streptomyces > Streptomyces sp. NPDC005302. Next base: position 8,125 of record NZ_JBEXGN010000019.1, on the reverse strand, counting down.
GGCGGAGTTCGAGCACCCCGGCCCGCCGGGTCCGCCGCTGCGCTTCGTCCGCAGCTCCAGCGCCCCGCTCAACCCGGCCACGCAACGGGCCCTGGAGCGTGCGTTCGGCGCTCCCCTGCTCTCCGCCTACGGGATGACGGAGTCCAGCCACCAGGCGACCAGCGAGCCGCTGCCGCAGGACGGGGTCCTCAAGCACGGGTCGGTCGGCCTGCCGACGGGCGTGCGGCTGCGGGTCGTGGGCCGGGACGGCCGGCCGTGCCCCGCCGGTGTCCAGGGCGAGGTGTGGGTGTCCGGGCCCACGGTCGCCCGCGGCTATCTCGCCGACCCCGTGGAGACGGCACGCGGGTTCTCCGGGGGCTGGCTGCGCACCGGGGACCTGGGCTCGCTCGACGAGGACGGCCATCTCCGCCTCACGGGGCGGATCACCACCATCATCAGCCGCGGCGGGGAGGAGATCTCCCCCGAGCGGGTGGAGGACGTCCTCGCGGGCTGCCCGGGCGTCGCCGAGGCCGCCGTGTTCGCCGTCCCCGATGCCGTGTACGGGCAGCGGGTCGGCGCGGCCCTGGTCGTCTACGACCCGGAGTGCGCCGGCGCCGAGGAGGTGCTGCGGCACTGCCGTGAACGGCTCGCACCCTTCGAGGTGCCCGAACGGCTGCATTTCGTCGGCGAGTTGCCGTACACCACCAAGGGCGGTCTCGACCGGCTGGCGGTCGAGGCCCGGTACGCGCGCTGAGGGGCGGACGGCGGACCGTGCCCCCGTCAGCGCACGCGGTGTTCGCCGATGAGGGGCCGGCCGAAGAAGTCGTCCAGGGAGAGGCCGGTCGCCGCGTTCACGAAGGCGCGGGCGGCCACCGATCCGGGGGTCGCCGCGTGGATCGCCACCGACACCTGGGCGCCCGCCTCCGGGTCGACCAGCGGCAGCGCCCGCGTCCTGCCGATCACCGGCATCGCGCGCAGCCAGGTGTGCGGGACGATGCTCGCCCACTCGCCGCCGCCGACGTGCGCGTACAGCGAGGCGATGGAGTCGGTCTCCACCTGGGGGGTCACCACGAAGCCCTTGTCCGCGAAGACGCCGTCGACGATCTGCCGGATCCGCATGTCCGGGGTCAGCAGCGCGAGCGGCAGCTGGGCGGCGTCCGCCCAGGTCATGGTGGTGGCCTGGGCGGTCAGCTGGTCGTCGGAGACGAGCAGCATGTACCTCTCCTGGTACAGCGGGACGACCTGGAGGCCTTCCTGGTCTCCGGGGTCGAAGTGGGCGATCGCCACGTCCAGTTCGAAGTCGCGCAGCTGGCGGTGGAGTTCCTTCGTCGACAGACGGGAGCGGACCTGCACCTTGGCCAGCGGGTGCGCGGCGCAGAACGCGGCAACGGGCATCGCGAGGGTGGTGGAGGCGGTGGGGTCGGTGCCGAGGCGGAGCGTGCCGGTGATGCCCGACTGCACGGCGGCCACCTCGGCCTTGAACGCGTCCTGTTCGGCGAGGATGCGCTTGGCCCACACCACGAGCCGCTCGCCCTCCGGGGTCAGGCCCTGGTAGTTGTGCCCGCGGTTGATGAGCGTGACGTTCAACTCCCGCTCCAGTTTGGCGATCGCCGCCGAGAGCGCGGGCTGCGAGACGTAGCAGGACTCCGCCGCCCGCGCGAAGTGCCGCTCGCGGGCCACCGCCACGAAGTACTCGAGCTGCCGGAACAGCATGCACGACTCCTCTCTCGCTCACGCCGCACCCCGGCGCCGCGGACCGGCCGGCCGGCTGCCCCGTGATCATCCCGAGCCTACCGATCCGGCCGTGTCCCGTGGCCTGTCGTGCACGGCCGCGGTCAGCGCAGGAGCCGTACCGCCGCGACCACCAGGGGATGCAGCCCGTCGGCCCCGGCGTCGACGTCCGCGACGAGCCGGGACCGCATGCGCGGGTCCCAGAACCGGCCGATGTGCCCGGCGACCGCCTCCGCCGCCTCGTCCCCGGGCAGGTGCACCAGGTTCACGGCGATGTCGTTCGCCATCCGGCGCTCCGCCGGCACGGTCCCCGCCATCTCAGTCCACCGCCGTGAGCACGTCGTCGCCGGCGGACTTCCGGACACCGTTCCCGGCGGGCCCCGGTGCCGTGTCCCCCGTCCGTTCCGGCAGGTCGTCGGCGTGCCCGAGCGGGTGCGCGAGAGCGACCTGGACGGCGGTCACCTTGTACTCGGGGCAGTTGGTGGCCCAGTCCGAGTTCTCGGTGGTGACCACGTTCGCGCCGGTGACGGGGTGGTGGAACGTGGTGTAGACGACGCCGGCCGGCATCCGGTCGGAGATCTCGGCGCACAGGGTCGTCCGTCCGACCCGGCTGGCGAGGGTGACCAGCGCGCCGTCGGTGATGCCGCGCACCTCGGCGTCGTGCGGATGCAGTTCCAGGATGTCCTCGGGATGCCAGGCGACGTTGCCGGTGCGCCGGGTCTGCGCGCCCACGTTGTACTGGCTGAGGATGCGTCCGGTGGTGAGCACCAGCGGGAACCGGCGGGTGGAGCGCTCCTTGGTCGGCACATACGTGGTGACGACGAACCGGCCCTTGCCCCGCACGAACGCGTCGACGTGCATGACCGGTGTGCCGTCCGGGGCGGCCGCGTTGCACGGCCACTGCACGCTGCCCAGCTTGTCGAGCACCTCGAAGGAGACCCCGGTGAACGTAGGGGTGACCGAGGCGATCTCCTCCATGATGCCGGCCGGGTGGTCGTACGCCATCGGGTAGCCCATGGCGGTGGCGATCTCGCAGACGATCTGCCACTCGTGCTTGCCCGACTTCGGCTTCATGACGGCGCGCACCCGGTTGATGCGGCGCTCCGCGTTGGTGAAGGTGCCGTCCTTCTCCAGGAAGGAGGCGCCGGGCAGGAAGACGTGCGCGAACTTGGCGGTCTCGTTGAGGAACAGGTCCTGTACGACGACGAGTTCCATGGCCTCCAGGGCGGCCGTGACGTGCTGGAGGTTGGGGTCGGACTGGGCGATGTCCTCGCCGTGCACGAACAGTCCGCGGAAGGTGCCGTCGATCGCGGCGTCGAACATGTTGGGGATGCGCAGCCCCGGTTCGGCGAGGAGCGTGCCGCCCCACAGGTTCTCGAACACCTCGCGGACCGCGTCGTCGGACACGTGCCGGTAGCCGGGAAGTTCGTGCGGGAAGGACCCCATGTCGCAGGAGCCCTGCACGTTGTTCTGCCCGCGCAGCGGGTTCACACCGACGCCGTCGCGGCCGATGTTGCCGCAGGCCATGGCGAGGTTCGCCATCCCCATGACCATGGTGGAGCCCTGGCTGTGCTCGGTGACGCCGAGGCCGTAGTAGATGGCGCCGTTCGGTGCCGCGGCGTACAGCCGTGCGGCGGACCGGAGTTGGTCCGCGGGGATCCCGCTGATCTCCTCGGTGGCCTCCGGGCTGTTCTCGGGCAGGGCGACGAAGCGCGCCCACTCGTCGAAGCCCTCGCACCGGCTGTCGACGAAGGAACGGTCGACCAGCGACTCGGTGACGACCACGTGGGCCAGGGCGTTGACGACGGCGACGTTGGTGCTGGGCCTGAGCTGGAGGTGGTGCGCGGCCTCGACGTGCGGTGAGCGCACCAGGTCGATGCGGCGCGGGTCGATGACGATCAGCTGGGCGCCCTCGCGGAGCCTGCGCTTCATCCGCGAGGCGAACACCGGGTGGCCGTCGGTGGGGTTGGCGCCGATCACCATGATGACGTCGGCCTCGGCGACGGACCGGAAGTCCTGGGTGCCGGCGGACTCCCCGAAGGTCTGCTTGAGTCCGTATCCCGTCGGGGAGTGGCAGACCCGGGCGCAGGTGTCGATGTTGTTGTTGCCGAAGGCGGCGCGGACCATCTTCTGGACGACGTAGACCTCTTCGTTCGTGCACCGGGACGAGGAGATCGCGCCGATCGAGCCGGGCCCGAACCGCGCCTGGATGTCGCGCATCCGGCGGGCGACGGTGCCGATCGCCTCGTCCCAGTCGACCTCGCGCCACGGGTCGGTGATCCGGTCGCGGACCATCGGCTTGAGCATCCGGTCCGGGTGGGTGGCGTAGCCGAAGGCGAAGCGGCCCTTCACGCAGGAGTGGCCCTCGTTCGCGCCGCCGTCCTTGTACGGCACCATCCGTACGAGTTCGTCGCCGCGCAGTTCGGCCTTGAAGGAGCAGCCGACCCCGCAGTACGCGCAGGTTGTGACCACCGACCGGGTCGGCATGCCGAGTTCGACCACCGACTTCTCCTGGAGGGTGGAGGTGGGGCAGGCCTGCACGCAGGCCCCGCAGGAGACGCACTCGGAGTCCATGAACGTCTCGCCCGCGCCGGGCGACACCTTGGAGTCGAAGCCGCGTCCCTCGATGGTCAGCGCGAACGTGCCCTGCACCTCGCCACAGGCCCGCACGCAGCGGGAGCAGGAGATGCACTTGGACGCGTCGAAGTCGAAGTACGGGTTGGAGGTGTCCTTCTCGGCGTCGAGGTGGTTCTCCCCCTCGTAGCCGTACCGCACCTGCCGCAGCCCCACCACGCCCGCCATGTCCTGGAGTTCGCAGTCGCCGTTGGCCGGGCAGGTGAGGCAGTCCAGCGGATGGTCGGAGATGTACAGCTCCATGACGCCCTGCCGGAGCTTCTCCACCTTCGGCGTCTGGGTGCTCACCCGCATCCCGTCCGCGACCGGCGTGGTGCAGGAGGCCGGGGTGCCGCGCCTGCCGTCGATCTCCACCACGCACAACCGGCAGGAGCCGAAGGGCTCCAGACTGTCGGTGGCGCACAGTTTCGGGATGTCGATGCCGGCCAGGGCGGCGGCACGCATCACCGAGGTGCCCTCGGGGACGGTCACCGGCAGGCCGTCCACCTCCACGGACACCGTGGCCTCGCCGGGCCGTTCCGGGGTCCCGAAGTCGGGTTCCTTGAGCAGTGTCATGCCGTGCCCTCCGTCCGTACTCCGCTCGTCCGCTCGGCTGGTGCTCCCCGGCCCGGTCCGCGGGCGAGGAAGTCGTCGGGAAAGTGCGCGAGGGCGCTGCGCACCGGCATCGGCGTCAGGCCGCCCATCGCGCACAGCGACCCGTCCGTCATCAGGTCGCACAGGTCCTCGAGCAGGGCCAGGTTCTCGTCCCGGTGCCGGCCCGCCACGATCTTGTCGATCACCTCGACGCCCCGTACCGAACCGACTCTGCACGGCGTGCACTTGCCGCAGGACTCCGCGGCGCAGAACTCCATCGCGAAGCGCGCCTGGGCCGCCATGTCCACGGTGTCGTCGAAGACGACGACTCCGCCGTGCCCGACCATCGCGCCCGCGGCGGCGAACTCCTCGTAGTCCATCGGCAGGTCGAACATCGACGGCGGCAGGTAGGCGCCGAGAGGGCCGCCGACCTGCACCGTGCGCACCGGGCGCCCGGTGAACGTACCGCCGCCGTAGTCCTCGACCAGTTCACGCAGGGTGACGCCGAAGGCGGTCTCGACGATGCCGCCGTGCGCGATGTTGCCGCCGAGCTGGAAGACCTGGGTGCCGCGGGAGCGGCCGACTCCGAGCTCCTGGTACGCGGCCGCGCCCGCGGCGAGCACGACGGGGACCGTCGCGAGGGTGAGGACGTTGTTCACGACCGTCGGTCTGCCGAACAGGCCCTCGATCGCGGGGATCGGCGGCTTGGCGCGCACGGTGCCGCGCTTGCCCTCCAGGCTCTCCAGCATGGAGGTCTCCTCGCCGCAGATGTACGCCCCGGCGCCGACGCGGACGTGCAGGTCGAAGTCGAGCGCGGAGCCGAGGATGCCCGTGCCGAGCCAGCCCTGCCGACGGGCGACACCGATCGCCGCGCGCATCGAGGCCACCGCGTCCGGGTACTCGGAGCGGATGTAGAGGTAGCCCTCGCGCGCGCCGACCGCGTGCGCGGCGATGGTCATGCCCTCGATGAGCAGGAACGGGTCGCCCTCCATGACCATCCGGTCGGCGAAGGTGCCGCTGTCGCCCTCGTCGGCGTTGCAGCAGACGAACTTCAGCTCGTCCGGGCAGTCGAGCACGGTCTTCCATTTGATGCCGGCCGGGAATCCCGCGCCGCCCCGGCCGCGCAGTCCGGACGCGGTGACCTCGGCGACCACGTCGGCGGGCGGGCGCTCCAGTGCGGCGCGCAGCCCCGCGATGCCGCCGTGGGCCACGTAGTCCTCGGGCGACAGCGGGTCCGTGACGCCGACGCGGGCGAACGTGACCCGGTTCTGGCGTGCCAGCCAGGGGAGTTCGTCGACCACTCCGCGGCACAGCGGATGGTCGGCGCCGTCGAGCAGGCCCGCGGCGAGCAGGTCCTCGACGTCGGACGGGGCGACGGGGCCGTATCCGACGCGGCCCCTGGGGGTCATCACCTCGACGAGGGGTTCGAGCCAGAGCATGCCGCGCGATCCGTTGCGGACCACGTCGAGCGCGAAGTCGCCCCGTGAAGTGGCCTGTTGGAGGGCGTCCGCCACGTCGTCCGCTCCGACGGACCGGGCGGCCGAGTCGCGGGGGACGTAGACCGTGGCGGCCGGGTGCGCGGTGGTGTCGTTCATGAGGAGACCGTCCCGTCGAGGAGGGAGCCCAGTCGGGCCGGGTTCACGCGTCCGTACAGGCGGCCGTTCACCTCGACGGCCGGGCCGAGGGCGCAGTTGCCGAGGCAGAAGACCTGCTCGACGGTCACGGCACCGTCGGCGGTCGTCCCGCCGGTTACCAGTCCCGCCTCGTTGGCGTAGGTCATCAGGCCCTCGGCGCCCAGTGCCTGGCACGCCTCGGCCCGGCAGATGCGCAGGAGGGTGCGGCCGACGGGTTCGCGGCGGAAGTCGTGGTAGAAGGTCACGACTCCGTGGACATCGGCCCGGGAGAGGTTGAACTCGTCGGCCAGCACCGGCACGGCCTCCTGTGGCACGTACCCCAACTCGGCCTGTACGGCGTGCAGTACGGGCAGCAGCGCGCCGCGCTGATCCCGGTGGCCGGCCGCCACTCTCCGGACCACGCTCTCGACCGTCACGTCGCTCGCGCTGGTCGTCATGTTCGCTCCGCCTTCCGTCACGCGGGCCCCCGGCGATGCTCGCGGGAGTCCGGACGATACCTCATACAGGCTTCTGTATACAGAACTCAATCGTCATCAATCACGTTCACCTGGAGGGGACTTGAGGCACCGTGGAGGGCGAACCATCACGGCTCCCGCTCCCCTCACCGCGCTCGAAGCCCTCCCAAGTCGATGGGCGGCACGGCACGCACCCCCGGCCGACCTGGGATTCCTTCCGGAGGAGCCCGCCATCTTGCATACCAAAACCTGTATGCTGGCCGGGCCGTCGGCGACCCACTCGGCGGCCACCACTTGGCAGAGCCGTCGGCCCGCGGGACCGGTGGCAGATCGGGGCTCCCATGCGCGAGGCACTCACGGCCGCCGCGGCCCGGCGCGTCACCCGCCCGGCGCCACTGCGCCAGGCCGTGTACGACGCCCTGACCGAGCTGATCGTCAGCGGCTCCCTCAAGCCCGGTCAGCACCTCGTCGAGGCCGAGCTGGCCGAGCATCTGGGCGTCAGCCGTCAGCCCGTCCGTGAGGCGTTGCAGCGGCTCCAGACGGACGGCTGGGTGGACCTGCGTCCGGCCCAGGGAGCGTTCGTGCACTCCCCCACCGAGGAGGAGGCCGCCCAACTCCTGGGCGTCCGCGCGGTCCTGGAGACGTACTCGGCCCAGCTCGCCGCGCAGAACGCGCGGCCCGAGGACATCGAGCGGCTCTGGGAGCTTCAGCAGGAGGGCGTCGACGCGCTCGCCGAGGGTGACGTCGAGCGACTGGTCGGCGCGAACACGGCCCTGCACGCCTTCATCACCTCCGTGGCCGGCAACGACGTCCTGGCCGAGCTGATCTCCGGTGTCGGCCAGAAGGTGCGCTGGTACTACACGCCGATCGCCCGCCCGCGCGGCAAGGAGGCGTGGAACGAACACGCCCAGCTGATCAGGGCCATCGCCAAGGGCGACGCCGACCGCGCCGGCGAGGTGATGCGCAAGCACACCGAGCGCACCACGGGCTTCTACCGCAAGCAGATCGCGGCGGGCGGACGGGCCTAGGAGTTGTCTTCAAATGTCACGCCCACATCAGGAGCGAGGCGAGGGTGACGGCTGCCTGGTAGGACTCGGCGGTCTTGTCGTAGCGGGTTGC